>JBLHNG010000166.1:0-11993 GCA_047621685.1 Myxococcota bacterium
GGATGATTGGGACAAGGGGCGACATCGGCGGGGCCGAAGGGATGGGGCGGGGCGGAGGGCTGGCGTATGACGCAGTGGAGGTGGTGAGCCAGGAAGCCGTCGGGATGTACCAGGTCGCGGTGCTCCAGACGGGCAGCGCGGCGGCGCTGTCGAAGTGGATGGCGGACAACGGCTACCGCTACCCCGAGGGCATGGACGACGTGGCCAACGAGTACGTCGCGGAGGGCTGGTGCTTTGTGGCGATCAAGGCCCGGGTGGGTGCTGCGGATCAGGCGGCGCCGACACCGGGGATGCGCACCGTGGATGCCTCGCTTCCGGCGGGCTCTTCGTTTGATGGCCACGTGCAGGGCATGGGCTTCCGGTTCCGTGCAGAGGAGGCCGTGGTGCCGATGCGGCTGTCGGTGTTCAATGGGGAAGACGCCTACAACGTCGTCTACGTGCTCAGCGACATGCCGCTGTCGATCAAGGGGCTCGACCCATCATTCGTCACCGAGCGGCTCGACGGCGAACAGCTCCACCACAACCTCACCGCCCCCCTCGATCTCAACGTGGTCCGAGGGGATGTGGGCTGGCTGACCCCGGAGATCAAGAAGACGCTGGCGGAGAAGCGCGACCCGACACCCTACGTCGCCCAGGCCCGGGATCTCATCGCTGCGGACCTGCTCGCCGCGCGCACCGACACCCTGAGTCTGGCGCTGGAGGAGCAGGAGAAGGCGCTGCTGAACATCTCCGAGCAGCTCGGGCTCCGCGGGCCGGAGATCGACGCGCTGCATGCGGAGGTCATCGCGGAAGCAAGACAGACCGCCACGGCTGCCGCGCTGGATGACGTCAAGGAGATGACCCTCACCGTCATCGCCGGGCGCATGCCCACAGAACTGATCCGCGATCAGAACCTGACCTTCGCAGCGGACAGTCGAAAGATCTCCGTCGAGGACAGCACCCGGCAGGATCCCTTCAAGCGCGCCGACATCTCTGGAAACGTGACCATGCGGACCTACAACAACCAGCACAGCCAGCACTGGAGCGTCGCCAGCTACCGTCCCCTCAGCACGGCGGTCGACGCGTCGATCCAGGAGGTCGTCGGCTCCCGCACCACCGAAGACATCGCCGGGATCATCATGCGTCACCGCAGCCAGGCCCGGCACTGCTACGAGCTGGCGCTCCGGGAGGAGGCCTGGCTGGCGGGTCGGGTCAGCTATCGGGTCGTGGTGGATGAGGACGGACGGGTCACCAGCATCGCGGGCACCGACACCATCGGCAACACCACGGTAGAGCGCTGCATCCAGAGCCGGATCCGGCGGATGCGCTTCCCGACCGCCACCGATTCGTCGCTGTTCGAGGTCCGCTACGACCTCGGGCCGGCGTATTAAGGGGGTCGGATGTTGTTTCTGATTGGAGCTTCCCTGGCAGCATCGGTGGCGGACCTGGCCCAGACCGCCCAAAGCGGAGGTGATCCGGTGGCACGGGGCGAGGCAATCCTGGCGCTGTCGGCGGAGGGCTCGCCAGAGGCGGCTGCGGTGCTCCAGGCGCTGTACCTGACGCGCGACCTCGATCCGCTGATCCGGACCTGGGCGGGCGCGGCGCTGATTCAGCAGACTCAGTCCGCCCGGGATGTCCTCACAACCTCCAACTACGCCATAGAGCTTCCGGCCCTCGCCCGTCCGATCCAGCTGAGGCTTGCCCAGGTTCCTCTGGAGGACTTCCCAGTCCACTACGGCCTGCTGTCGATGACCAACCCGCTGCTCACCGACACCCTCGCCCCGAGCCTGCTCGCACAGCCTCCTGAGAAGCTCGTCGATGCCATGCTCACCCATGAAAGCGACGGCGCCCGTCGAATCGCCGCCGGGCTGCTCGCCACTCCAGGACCAGCGGACGCCGGGGGGGCCGATGCGGTCATTGAGGCGCTGTCCTGGCGGGCGGGTGACGCAGTGCCGTGGGCGGGTGGGGCGCTGTTTGTGCCGGGGCTGACCTGGAGCGGTTCGGAGGCGCTGGCGCTGGTCGAGGCGCTGATCGCCTGGCATGTCTACTGCGATCGCATGGGCTTGACCGACGAGCAGCGTCAGCTCACCAACAACCTCCGCAGCGTGAGCCTGCTGCAGGCCGCCGGGATGGGTCGGCGCGGGGCGAACACCACCGAGAGCTGGCTGATGCTGCTGGGCAGCACCCACGGTCAGGCCGCCGTCGACCGGATCCTGGTGCCGCAGGGCCTGGAGCAGGAGTACGCGGTGACCCTGCCGTAGCCGACCTCACTGCGGACCGATGGTCGCCCAGGTCTTCTCGATGAGCGCGGCGTCGTCGGGGTTGCCGAACGCTGAGAGCAGGGTGACCGCCGTCTCGAGCACATCGCCCCCGCTGGCAGGGTTGCGCAGGCGCTTGCGGCAGACCTCGGCCATGGCCTCCCCGCAGGTCACCGCCTCGGCCTCAAGGTCGGCCCGCACATCGGGGGCCGCCTGGACGAGGGCGGAGAACAGGCGCTGGGGCTCGTCACAGCCGACGGACTCTCGGGCGGGCACGGTCTTCTGCCCCGGCTCGGCCTGAGTGGTCAGCCCCTTCTTCTCCCGGCGGACAGCCTCCTCGGCGGCAGCCTCCTCGGCGGTCTGCCCCTTGGTCTCGATGGGCTCCAGCCGCCAGACCAGCAGACCATCGATCTCTTCGGGCTCTCCGAGTGCGGGGGTGAGCGCAGCGGCGTAGCCCGGATCCAGGCCGGCCAGGGCCTCGAAGTCCGGGTGCAGCACGACCGCGGCGTAGGTCTGGCGCATGTGGCGGACGGTGGGCTCGTCAGGAGTGCTGGGCTCCTCCTCCATGCCCCGGGTCAGCCCCTCCCGCTTCATGAATGCCTGGAAGGTGTCGAGGTCCCGGGTGCTGCCGAGCCGGACGTCGGGGGTGTAGGGGTTGGGGGGGGTGTGGGCGGTCTGGTGCCAGAAGTAGCGGCTGGTGAGCATCGAGGTGCCGACCTCCGCCGGCAGGTCGAGGACCGCGCGATCATCGCCCTTGAACTCAGAGTAGACCGGTGCGATCCGCGCATCCGACGTCGGGATCGGCCAGGTCGCTGCCGAGCCCAGCATTCCCTCCCCCGCCACCAGGAGCCCGGCGATGACCAGCACTGCCCGCTGTGCGGTCTCTGAGAGCCCCGGTCGGGACAGCACCGCCGCCAGCCCGCCCGCCGCCAGGGCACACGACAGCGCCTGACCGCCCAGCGAGAGCCGCAGCGGGTGGGTGATCGCGATGGCTGGCATTACCCGACGCAGCCAGTCAAACGGCAGGGAGAGGGTCTTGTTGCCGCCGAAGGTCACCCAGTCCCCTGACCACCACAGGTATGGCCCGAGGCCGAGAACCAGCGAGAACAACATCAGCACCAGCCACGGACGCAGCCGCGGACTCCTCACCGCACCCAGGAGCACCAGCAGCAGCACGCTCCAGCGGAGGTAGCCGGTGTGGATGAACGGCTCGCCGTACTCCCCGAGCAGGTCGACGGACTGGAAGTCGCCGGGGGTGATGTAGACCGCTGGATCGACCGCGTTGTGTCGGATGAGCTGGTCGTTGAGCATCGTGTCGCGCTTGACGAGACCATCCTCAGCCTTGAGCGAGCCATAAAACGCGATGCCGTGGGGCAGGCTGATCAGGAACGAAGTGATCGTGGTCAGCGGGAAGGTCCACAGCCAGGATCGCTGAAGGCCCGGCCCGTCCGCGCCTCGGATCGTCCTCACGCCGCGGACGGCAATGGCGACGAGGAACACCCCGCCGACCAGGATCGCGCTGGTGAGTCCGTAGTAGAACGTCGTCACCGTGGTCATGCCCTGGAGGAGCCCGAGGACGAAGAAGTCCTGCCATCGGGCGGTGCGCAGCGCGCGGGCACCAAAGGCGAGGGTCAGGGCCAGCCAGTGGGTCGCGCAGACCTCGGAGATGCCGTTTGCAAGCTCACAGAGCAGGAACGGAGTGGTGGCGTAGGCCAGCCCGGCGAGCCAGGTGTGTCGGCCCTTTCCGGTCAGCTCGGCGGCGAGGATCTGCCCCGACAGACCCGCCAGGGCGACCCGACACAGCAGCACGAGGTTGTAGTCCACCGCCGGTCCAAACAGGGCCGTCACCGGCAGCGCCCAGAGCGCTCCAGGGGTGTCGATGTAGTAGAGGGTGCCGCCCTCCGGTGCGCCGACCAGCTCGGTGAAGAACGGAAGGGTGCCCTCTGAGAGGGCATTCTGGACGAACCAGTAGCCCCAGGCGTGGTTCCAGACGTCGATGCGGGGGTCGCCCAGCAGCACCGAGCTCGGCGAGATCACCACCGGCCAGGTCAGCACTGCGGCGACCACGAGCCAGACCAGGATCCGGATCAGACCCGGCTTCAGCCGCGCCACCTGCTCCGGCGAGAGCCCGGCTACGGCGCGCCGTCCCCAGCACCGCCCTCAGCGCCCTCTGGTGTGCTGCCCGGTGTGTTCTCTGGCAGGGTGCCAGCGGCCTCCTTGGAGTACCAGGGCAGGCTCTCCAGGAATCCGGGCTCATTGCTGAGGGTGAAGCTGAGGTTGAGGTCCTCGGTGCCGAAGGTGAGCGCCGCTTTGGTGCCGCCGATCATGTCGTCCTCGGAGGGCCCGTCGCCGGTCAAGTCAGCGCTGATCACCAGCCAGACCGAGTCTGCGTAGTCCTGGGGCACCTTGAGGGAGAACGAGGGCTCCTCGACGATGCCCATGTGGATGACCCGGGGCGCGGCCCGGCCAGTGCTCTCGTCGACCACCAGGAATTCGAGCTGGTACTTCGCTGCTCCGGTGACCGTGCCGGTCAGGGTGATGGCAGCATCTCCCTCAATGAGCTGATCGAAGGTCGGGGCGTTGCCAGGGGTGAACGCAGGCATCGGAGGCTCTCCGCCCTCGGCTCCGGGCGTCTTGGGGGTGCCGGGAGTGCCGTCGCCACCACCCTCGCCGGGCGTACCGGGAGCACCACCCTCACCACCGCCTTCGCCACCACCCTCGCCGGGCGTACCGGGAGCACCACCCTCACCGCCAGGGCCGCCAGGACCACCGCCCTCGCCGCCAGGACCACCGCCCTCGCCGCCAGGACCACCGGGGCCACCGGGGCCACCCTCACCGCCCTGCCCCATCGGCTGGCCACCCTCTCCGGGCGGCTTGCCCGGGGCACCATTCGCACCGGGATCACCTCCCGGGGGACCGCCACCACCGGGGACTGCGCCCTGGCCCTCAGCGGGAATGTCAGTGGGCTCGACCGGACAGCCGGCGAGCAGCGCGAAGAGTGGAAGTGTGATTCGAAGCATCGGGGCGCAATGATAGCTCAGTGCGGCGTGCCGTCCCGGGGTTGTTGCTCGCCGGGTGGGGTGCCCGGGGGTCTGTCAGCGTGTCTGCCCCGACCTCCACCAGGGTTCTTTCGAGGCTCCTCTCGCGCCGGAGGCTCTCGGAATTTCGCCGCATCCAGCCCCAGCAGCTCGGGGTGCGCAGCGAGGTGCTCAGCGACCGCGGTGGCCATGATGGCGGTCCCGCGGGGGCTCGGGTGCATGTTGTCAACGAACAGCGACTGCTTCTGACCCGAGAACTCCGCGAACACATCGGGGAAGTACACCCGGCCGATCCCACGCTCCTCGGCCCACGCTTTCTGGGCGTCTCGATAGGGGAACCAGGGCAGGACCTGCTCGGCGGTCGGTGGGGGCATTGGCACGTTCCAGATGCCGACGTCCCACTCCTGGGCCAGCGGGGCGAGCAGCATCGTCGCCCCACGTTCCTCCGCCGACGTCCGGATGGTGTCGAGGTTGTCGAGGTAGTCCTGCAGCGGCACCCGGGAGAGGTCAATGACGGTGTCGATCGTCTCCAGGGAGACCGCCGCATTGGCCCCGGTGGGGATGCCGGGCATGAGGATGGAGTTTGTCGCCTGATTCAGCCCGGCCTGGTAGCGAATCCAGGGCATATACGCCGCACAATAGAGCCGGGAATTCCACATCGCCGAGCCCTCACCCGAGGTGATCTTCAGCGCGGCGCGGTCCTGAAAGGCGTCGATGTTGCAGTCGGAGAAGATGTTGCTGACCACGACGAGGTCCGGCTCATAGGACCACCCCACCTTCTCAAGGAGCCGGAGGGTCTGCTCGGTGGAGTAGCCGGGCACCCCGAGGTTGATGACCTCGATGCGCTTGCCGGGCAGCCGACCACGAAGCTCGCGCTCCAGGTAGACGGCGTAGGTCTCGTTGTCCCGGACTCCCCAGCCGTAGATGCTGGAGTCTCCAGTGACCAGGATCCGCAGCTCTCCGGAGGACTTCTTCTGACTCGGCTCCAGCGCTTCCCGGAGGCCGACGCTGTTGATCCGGGTGGTGCCTGCCGGGGACTCAAACAGGGTGTCCGGCTCCAGGCGCCACAGCAGCTCTGCGTCGCCCACCATCGTCTCCCAGTCCCCCGCGCGCGGCTCGATGGCCTCGCACTCCTCGCCACCCACCAGTCGCGTCCCGCACTCTCCGACCAGCAGCATCGACACCACCGGAATCAGCGAGAACAGTACCTTGCGGCCCATGCTCACTGGCCACCGCCTCCAGGCTGACCCGGCTGCTGACCCGGCTGCTGACCCGGCTGCTGACCTGGCTGCTGACCCGGTGGCTGTCCAGGCGGACGGCCCGGTGCCTTACCGGGAGTTTGTCCTGGCGCAACACCCGGCGGAGTACCGGGTGGACGGCCCGGCGGACCGTTCTGCATGCCACCCGGCGGCTGACCCGGCGGACCCAGTGTGGTGGGACCTCCGGCGGGCGGGCGCTGGAGCTGAATGGTCAGCCCGTCGACGCTCTCGGTGGCCTCGACCGGATCGGCGGCCTTTCCGAAGCCACCGCTGCCGCTGGCGGAGATGTAGTCGTCCTTGTCTGCCCCGCTGCCGTCGTCGAGGGCGGCGGAGAGGAGGTAGGTCTGCCCGGCAGGCACCCGGAGCGTGAACGACTGGCTCGTCTTGCCGCTCGGGGTCAGCCGAACCTCGGCCACCGGGGAGCGACCGGGGGCGAGCATGCCGTCCTGGGTGTCTCGAATGTCAAAAACCGTCACGTACAGCGCCCGACCCTCCAACAGGCCCGCCTCTTCTTCAGCCGCCGGAGCACGGGTCAGCTCTCCCTTCAGGGTGACCATCTCCAGCGCCGGGATCGGATCAGGCTGGCTGGCGGCGTCTGGGCGGGCGCAGCGGAAGCCGGTGGCAGAGCCCATGACGAGGTCGTGGAACCGGTTGGCGGTGCGCATGTTGGTCGAGAAGGTGTTCCAGCTCCCCCCGCGCAGCACATGAAACTCCCCAGACGGCGGCCCAGACGGATCGACACGCTCCCGCTGAGTGGAGTAGACCGACGGGTGCCAGGCATCAAGCACGAACTCCCAGACGTTGCCGGACATGTCGAGGACGCCATACGGGCTGGCCCCGTCCGTCAGGCTGCCGACCGGGTGGGTGTCCGAGGTGCACAGCTGTGGGATGCCAGTGGTGGTGGACTGGTGGTTGGCCAGCGCACAGGTTGGTGCCTCAGAGCCCCAGGGGTAGGGGCGCAGGTCGGTCGGATCGCAGCGCCCCGGGTCCTGGCCCAGCTCACAGCCGCCCCGGGCCGCCTTCTCCCACTGCGCCTCGGTCGGCAGCTCCTTGTCCTGCGACCAGCAGTAGGCACGGGCCTCCGACCAGAGCACACCCTCGGCGGGGTGGTCCGCACGGCCTTCCTCCAGGTTGCCCCGAGCGTCCATGTTGCGCACGTCCGTGCCCTTCGCCCGGCGGCCCTTCTTGCGAAGCCACGCGGCGAAGTCTCCGGCAGTGACCTCGTTGCGGTCGATGCAGTAGCCCGACAGGGTGACCACATGGACCGGCTGCTCGTCGACCCCGGCGTGGTCCGAGGCGGAGCCCATGATGAACGGGCCAGAGCGGACCCAGCGCTCGGTGTCTGGCGTGACACTGGGATCGCTGTCGTCGCAGTCCAGCCGGCTGGGTGAGGCGCCGGGGCAGCTCAGCGCGTTGAGGTAGCCGTCGTCGTCAACATCCGCGCAGGAGTCGCCCTGAAACCGCTCCACCTCGACCGCCAGGGCTGGCGACCAGGAGCCGGTGAGATCCTCCGCGCTGGAGGTGCCCGCCAGACCGGGTGGGCCCCCGCCGGAGGGCTGTGTGGTCGGCGCCGTAGAGGGCGTCTCGGAGGGTCCAGGCGTGCTGTCATTACACGCCAGCATCGTCATCATCGTGATCGTGAGCACGAGGCGACGGTAACACATCATCCGGCGAATACCTGGGAGAGCCGTGCAATCTCCGCAGCACTCAGGGTGATGCGCCCGGCGGCGGCGTTCTCAATGGCCTGCTGCGGGCTGCGGGCACCGACGATGGCGGCGGTCACCCCGGGCTGGTGGAAGCACCAGGCGATGGCGATCTGGGCGGGGGTCGCATTGTGGGCGGCAGCAATGTCGGCAGTCTGCTCCAGCGCCGCGAGCACACCCGCCCGACTCTCCGGAGCAAACCGCGGGCTCCGGCTCCGCCCATCGTCTGCGGGAAACGTGCGATCCATCGTGACCTTGCCCGACAGCAGTCCCTGCTCGATCGGGGAGTAGACGATCGCCCCGACCCCGGCCTGTCGACACCACGGCAGCACGTCGGCCTCGATCTTGCGGTCCAGCAGGGAGTAGCGGGGCTGGGTGGAGGCCAACGGCACCTCGCCCAGCGCGATCTTCGCCCGGGTCAGCAGCCTGGGATCGAAGTTGGACACCCCCACCGCCCTGACCTTGCCCTCATCCACCAGTGCCGCGAGCCCGGCCATGGTCTCCTCAACCGGGAAGCTCGGATCCGGCCAGTGACACTGGATGAGGTCGATCTCGTCGATGCCCATCCGGCGCAGCGAGGCCTCGACCTCCGCGCGGATCGAAGCGGGGCGGAGGTTGCGGTAGACGCTCTGCCCGTCGGAGTCGAAGAAGTGCGCGCCCTCGGTGGTGTCCCAGCGCAGGCCAACCTTGGTGAGCACCTGGACCCGGTCCCGACGGTCGGCGATGGCCCGGCCGACCACCGACTCGGAGTGGCCGAAGCCATAGACCGGGGCGGTGTCGATCGCGGTGACCCCGGCGTCGATGCTGGCGTGGATGGCGCGGATGGCCTCACCGTCGTCGGTGCCGCCCCAGTTCCAGCCGCCGATGGCCCAGGCGCCGAAGATGACCGGGGGAATGGAGAGGTCGCTGTGTCCGAGGGGTCGACTGTTCATCCTGGCGCTATATCCCTGCCGCGCCCTCAGGTGAAGATGATCTGCGCGCCCCAGGTGCGGTCGTAGAAGTCTCCAGCGGTCAGGACCGCGTCGATCTCCGGCAGCAGGTCGTCCTCCTTGAGGCGAAACATCTTCATCGCCAGCTCGCAGCCATACAGCTCGCAGCCGGCGTCGGAGAGCATGGTGATCATCTCGCGCGGGCCGGGCACGTCGAGGTCAGACATCATCTTCTGCATCACCTTCGAGGCAATCGACTCCATGCCCGGCAGTCCAGCGAGCACGGTGGGAATGGGGTTGGCGGCGTTGCCAGCGAGGTTGACGTGGAGGTGGTCCACGCTCTTCTCGGCGACCGCGAGCAGGCCGTAGAAGGTGAAGAAGATGCTGGCCTGATAGCCGCTGGCCCGGGCAGCGTTGGCGAGGATGTAGGCTGGGTATACGTCATCCAGACCGCCCTTTGCGACGATGAGGGCGATGTGACGGGAGGTCTGATCGGTGCCCGCCTTGTCGGCGGCTGCGGGGAGGGTGCTCATGGGTGGCTCCTGAGGGCAGGTGAAGGTGGGCTTTAGAGGCAGCCGACGGGCCGAGGCAGACCGGCGATGCGCGCCACGGTCTTTCCAGGGGCGCGGGGGAAGAGCCGGTACAGCTCCTTGGTGCTCACGTCGCAAGCGGCAGTGAGTCGGCGGATGTTGGGAGACTCTCCCGTCCGGGCGTGGAGGCCCCGGGCAGCCTGAATCGCCACCCAGTGCCGCTCACTCAGGGCGATGTCGAGGTCTGCGGCAGCCGCCTCTGCGAAGGCCTCGGTCCACTGGCTCGGGTCGCTGAGGAAGCCCTCGCGATCGAAGCTGAGGTTGCCCAGCTCAGGGAAGACCGCAGCGGCAGGTGCAGCCGAAGTGGGTGCGGCCCGGGGAGCAGGCGCCCGGGGAGCAGGCGTCGCGCACGAAACCGACGGCGCCACCGGGCTGCGGGATGCCGTCCGGCTCTGCGCACCCCGACGGAGCTTCCCCTCCTTCTTCGTCAGCACCCGGCTGGCACGACCGACATGGCGCAGGGTGGCGACGAGGATGCCGAGCCCCTTCTGCACGTTGACATCGCCAGAGGCCCGGGCAAGTCCGATCACGCCGATGGGCGGTGCATCTTCGGCCTCTTCCAGGGTCTCAGCGCCCTCCTGCACCAGCGCCAGAATCTCCGGCTGGGTGACCGCGCGGACTGTGTCGAGGATCGCCACGACGCTGTCGCCCAGGGCATCGACATCATCGGGGGTGTAGCCCTCCATCACCCGACGCCCCAGGCGCAGGACTGCCTGACTGAAGCCGACGGCTCCCTCCGCCTCAAGCTGTGCGAATTGACGGGTGGCGACCCGCATCATCGAGGACGCCACCGGGCGCATCTCGTCGATGAAGTCTTGCTGACCACGGGTGTGGGCGAGCAGCTCGTCGAGGGCCGTCTGGGTGGCCTTGAGCTGGGCCTCCATGGCCTCCAGTCGCTCGACGAGCACTGCTGGATCGAGATCGGTCTGCATCAGGCGCTCCACTTGCCGGCCAGCTCAAGGCCATGCGGTATAGGAAGGTCCTTGCCACGGAGGAGCTGCGACCAGTACACCCACTTGAAGCCAAGCTTTCCCCAGTGGTTTGCGTGGCTCTCTTCGAGGAGGGTGAACGGGCCGATCCCGGGCAGAGGGTAGCGACCGGGCAGGGGCTCGGTCTCGTAGCTGAAGTCAATGAGGAAGGCCTTGTCGTGGCCGGTCTCGATGAAGCACTGGGCGTGGCCATCGAAGTCAGGCAGCAGGCTGCGCCCTTCGATGTGACGAAGCACGTTGTCGGTGAGCACCTCGCTCTGGAAGTGCGCCACGCTGCCGGCCTTGCTGGTGGGCAGGTCGGTGCAGTCGCCGATGGCGAAGATGTCGGGGTGGATCCGGCTCTGAAGGGTGTGCCGATCGGTGGGCAGGAAGCCCAGCTCGTCGCCAAGACCCGAGCGCTCCACAGCGGCATCGCCCCGGTGGACGGGAGTGGAGATGAGCAGGTCGTAGTCCACGGTGCGTCCGTCGTAGGAGACGAGCTGCTTCGCCTCGCCGTCCACCCGCTCCGCTGCGAAGTCAGCGACCAGCTCAACGCCCCGCTGCGCGAGGTAGCCACCGAGCACCCGGGAGGCGACGGGCTTTGTGAAGGCGCCGTCGAGCGGGGTGACGAAGGTGATGTCCACGTCATCGCGGACGCCCTTGTTGGAGAGCATCGCCTCGGCCAGGAAGGTGAACTCCATCGGCGCCACCGGGCAGGTGATCGGCAGGTCGTGGATGTGAACGACCAGGCGCCCCTCACGCAGCCGCTCCAGGGCCTCACGTGCAGCCAGCGCGCCCTCCATGCTGTAGAAGTCCGTCTGCGTCTCCCGCCAGCCCGTCCCCATGAGGCCGGAGAGCGCCCCGGCGTCTGCACGGGCACCGGTCGCCACGATGAGCACATCCCACGACAGCACCCGGCCATCGGCGAGGGTGACCGACCGGATGTCTGGCTCGATGTGCGCCACCTCACCGAGCACATGCCCGACCTCGGGTGCGAGGAAGGAGCGCCGGGAGCGCACGATCTCATGGGGCTGGTAGATGCCAAACGGGATGAAGAGCAGGCCGGGTTGGTAGATGTGCCGGTCGTCCCGGTCCACCACGGTGACCTCCCAGTCGCGCGGCAGACTGCGGACAAGACGATTGGCCATGGTGGTGCCGCCGGTGCCGGCTCCGAGAATGAGGATGCGCCTGGGCATGTTCGCTCCGAGTGGACCGGGGCTGATGCAGCCTCCATGCCAGGGCACGCTCTCGGCAGTCCTCCGAGAAACC
>JBLHNG010000167.1:0-11969 GCA_047621685.1 Myxococcota bacterium
GCAGGTGCCGGGCTCATGCAGCCAGCGACCTACGAGACCAGCGGCGGCACGTTCGTGCAGTACACCGCCTCGGACAAGGAGCAGGTCCCCACCGACCAGGAGCCCTCCGCGATCCTCTCCTCGGTGGTCGGTGCCCAGATCGACATCTCCCCCACCACCCAGCTGGTTGGTGAGGTCCTCTACACAGTGGACAACAACCTCTCGGACTACGTGACCGCAGAGGATGGCAGCAGCGTCCGGGTGGCTGCCGCTGAAGTGGAGCGTCAGGCGCTCGGATTCAACCTCATGATGCGGGCCCGATTCTGAGAACGGGAGGGCCGCTCAGCTCACTCCGCGAGAAACGCCAGCACGAGCGCCTCGAACGCCTCGGGGTTCTCCCGATGGACGAAGTGCCCGCCGTCGAGTCGATTCGCCCGACGCAGGCCGAGAAGAATGTCTCCAGCCGGTCGAGGTGTATGTGAATGAGCTGCTGCTGCTCCTCGGAGAGGGTGTCGGGCTCCGTGGTTGAGCGGATGGTGGCCTCCACCAGGGCCTGCATGGTCGTCGCCTGGTAGCCCCGCTCCCAGAACGCACGCATCGCCCGACTCAGGGCCTCGTCGGCGTCAAATTCGCGAGGCCGTGCCATGGTTGGCTACCGCCGCACTCCGACTGATCGGAACGTCTCGTTGTTGCGCACCCGCCGGGAGACCTGCACGTCTGCGTAGCCGTTGTCGGAGTACCAGGTCTCCAATTCCTCCCGGGTGAACCAGTGCTTCACCGGGATCTTCAGGCGGTCGTAGATGTCGGCAACGACCACATCGAAGGGCCACCTGTGGTGATCGTGGACTGGAAGGTGGGAGAGCACGGAGCCGACAACAGGCACCGAGCCGAACCAGCGGTAGGGGGTGTGGCTGAAGATGCGCAGGGTGGTGGCGACGGCGCGAGAGAACTTCAGCAGCTCGTCGTGCTCCAGGCCAGTAGTGACACCGCGCAGGGCGTTGTTGACCATCAGCGTGGCCCCCTGGCGCGGTCCGTAGACCCACAGCGAGAGCTGCCCGCCGGGTCGAAGGCACTCGGTGAGGCTGGCGAGGATCTTCAGGGGCTCGTCGACGTGGTGGAGCACCCCGTAGCAGTAGACGAGGTCGCAGAGGTTGTCCCGGATCGGCGGACGAGAGATGTCGCCCTGGATGACGTGGACCCGCTGGAGCCCCTCGGTGTTTCGCGCAGCGGCCTCTACGGCGTCCTCTGAGGAGTCGATGGCGAGCACCTCCGCACCGTACCGAGCAGCGAAGAAGGCGTGACGGCCAAACCCACAGCCAGCATCCAGCACCAGCTTGCCGAGGAAGTCTCCTGGCTTGAGCGGCGAGGAGAAGTCACGAAAATTCTCCTCCCACTCCGGAATTGCGGTGTCAAAGCCGGTCCAGCGGTGACCGGTGGTCGGACCGCCCGGCGTCCCCTCGGGCAGCATCCTCGGGATCCCGCCCCGGATTGGATAGACCGCACTGCAGGAGCATATCAGCGCACCCTCGATGATCTCAACTTCCTCGCGACGCTCCAGATCCACACCTGGAACCTCGGATTCTGCCGCCTCAAAGTGCCCCGAGTAGATCGCGCGGGTCTCCGTCTTGACGGTCTCCAGCGAGAAATCTGTGGCCCGACAGACCGGACATGCCAGCCACTTCAGCAACCTGTACTTCACACCAGCCTCCAGGTGTCGTCTTTATATCGTGTGTGGGGTCAGCGGGGTCTGCGGGATAGTACGCGGACTCAGCCCGCCAGCCGTGCGGAAGGAGACCCTTGACCATGCAGCGATCCGTTCAGACGATCGACGATGTCATCATCCGATTCGCCGGAGACTCCGGCGACGGGATGCAGCTCACCGGAACCCAGTTCACCAACACCTCCGCGATCCACGGAAACGACCTCTCGACTTTCCCGGACTTCCCCGCAGAGATCCGCGCACCCGCCGGCACACTCGCCGGGGTCAGCGGCTTCCAGCTTCACTTCTCCTCCAACGTCATTCACACCCCCGGCGATGAGCCCGGTGTGCTCGTTGCGATGAACCCCGCCGCCTTGAAGGCCAACCTCAAGGACCTCAAGGCCGGCGGCATGATCATTGTCAACACGGACAAGTTCACCAAGCGCGATCTGGAAAAGGCCGAGTGCGAGACCAACCCGCTCGAAGACGGCAGCCTTGAGGGCTACCAGCTCGTGCCGGTCCAGCTCGGAAAGCTCACCAAGGAGTCCGTGAAGGGGCTCGGTCTGGGCGCGAAGGAAGCAGACCGGTGCAAGAATTTCTTCGCGCTGGGCATGACCTACTGGCTGTTCAACCGCGACAGTCAGGTCACCGAGGCCTGGATCAAGGGAAAGTTCAAGCCCCCCTACGACAAGGCCAACCTCCAGGCCCTCGCCGCAGGCTTCAACTACGCCGACACCGTGCAGCTGTTCCACAGCTCCTTCGAGGTGCCCCCCGCGAAGCTTGCGCCGGGTGTGTACCGAAACATCACCGGCAACGCCGCCCTCGCGCTGGGCTTCGTCACCGCCAGCAGCCTCGCCGGCCAGCCCCTGTTCCAGGGCGCCTACCCGATCACCCCGGCCTCCGACCTGCTGCACTACCTGTCGAAGTACAAGGACTTCGGGGTCATCACCTTCCAGGCAGAGGATGAGATTGCCGCCATCAGCGCAGCCATCGGTGCGGCGTTCGGCGGGGCCATCGCGGTCACCTCCTCCTCGGGCCCCGGCATCGCGCTGAAGGGCGAGGCGCTGGGTCTGGCGATGATCACAGAGCTGCCGATGGTCGTTGTCGACGTCCAGCGCGGCGGTCCGTCCACGGGTCTGCCGACCAAGACCGAGCAGTCCGACATCTACATCGCGCTGTACGGCCGCCACGGCGAGTCCCCGATGCCGGTCCTCGCCGCATCGACGCCCTCAGACTGCTTCTGGGCTGCCATCGAGGCCGTCAAGATCGCCGTCAAGTACAAGATGCCGGTCATGCTGCTCACCGACGGCTACCTGGCCAACGGCGCGGAGCCCTGGCGCCTCCCAGACCTCGAAGAGCTGCCAGAGATCAAGGTGGAGTACGCCACCGAGGCCGACGCAGAGGGCGGCTTCCTCCCCTACGAGCGCGATCCCCTCACCCTCGCTCGGAAGTGGGCCAAGGTCGGGACCAAGGGTCTGGAGCACCGCATCGGTGGCCTGGAGAAGCAGGAAGGCACCGGAAACGTCTCCTACGACCCGGCCAACCACGAGTACATGTGCAAGATGCGGGCGGAGAAGGTCGCCCGGGTGCTCGCGGACATCCCCGACATCGAGGTCTACGGCGATGCCGACGGTCTCGGCATGGTCTCCTGGGGCGGAACCTACGGTTCTGTGCGCTCTGCAGTGGATGCTGCCCGCGAAGCCGGTGTGAAGGTCGGTCACGTGCACATCCGCTGGCTCAACCCCTTCCCTGCAAACCTCGAAGCTGTCCTCAAGGGCTTCGAGCAGGTCATCGTCGCCGAGCTGAACCTCGGCCAGCTCGTGACCGTCCTGCGCAGCACCTACCTGCTCAAACTCCACTCCTACGCCAAGATTCAGGGCCAGCCGTTCAAGGTCTCCGAGCTGCTCGCCCGCATCCAGACCCTCACAAGCTGACCGGGAGCAAAACATGTCCAACAACGAAGAAGTCCCCAGCTACTCCAAGAAGGATTTCATGTCGGATCAGACGATCCGATGGTGTCCTGGCTGCGGTGACTACTCGATTCTCTCCCAGGTCCAGACGGTCTTCGCCGGGCTGGGGATTCCCCGCGAGAAGTTCGCAGTCATCAGCGGAATCGGCTGCTCCAGTCGCTTCCCCTACTACATGGACACCTACGGGTTTCACACCATTCATGGCCGCGCCCCGGCGTTTGCCACCGGCCTGAAGGTGACCAACCCCGAGCTGAGCGTGTGGGTCATCACCGGGGATGGCGACGCCCTCTCCATCGGTGGCAACCACCTCATCCACGTGCTCCGACGCAACGTCGACCTCCAGCTCCTCCTGTTCAACAACCGGATCTATGGGCTGACCAAGGGGCAGTACTCGCCGACCTCTGAGGTGGGCAAGCGCACCAAGTCGACCCCGATGGGCTCCATCGACCACCCCTTCGAGCCCTGCGCGGTGGCACTCGGCGCAGATGCCTCGTTCGTCGCCCGCACCGTGGACGTCTTCGTCCGGGAGCAGCGCGCCGTCCTCAACGCCGCCCATGAGCACAAGGGCACCTCGTTCGTTGAGATCTACCAGAACTGCAACATCTTCAACGACTACGCCTTCTCCAACATCACAGACAAGAAGGTCCGCCACACCGCAGCACTGTTTGCTGAGCACGGCAAGCCGCTGACCTACGGCGGCAAGGGCGACCCGGTCATGGGCCTTCGCCTGGACCCGGTCCGCTTGAGGCTGGAGGTGGTCGAGGTCGGCAAGGACTGCGAAGAGGCGGATCTCCTGGTCCACGACGAGACCAACCCGGTCCTCGCCGGTCTCCTGGTGCGCCTCCGCCCGCCCATGCCGGTGGTGTTTGGAGTCATCCTCCGGGTGCAGCGTCCCTGCTACGAGGCCGAAGTGCACGCGCAGCTTGATGAGGCCCAGAGTGTGCCCGGTGCTGGCGACCTCTCCAAGCTCCTCTACAGCGGCGACACCTGGGTGGTCGAGTAGTGCCGAAGCCCATCGCTCAGCTGTCGCAGACCCCGCCCCTTGAGGGCATCCTCTGCGACATCGACGACACCCTCACCCACAACGGTCGGCTGATCCCGGAGGCCCTGATGGGTCTGCATCGGGCACAGCAGGCCGGGCTGAAGATCGTGCCGATCACCGGTCGTCCCGGCGGCTGGGTCGATCAGATCGCTCGGATGTGGCCGGTGGATGGTGTGGTCGGCGAGAACGGTGGGCTGTGGTTCTGGATGGCGGACGGCAAGCTGCACCGCCGCTTCTCGCAGTCCGCTGAGGTCCGCAGCGAGAACCGGGCGAAGCTCGATGCCCTCGCACAGCAGATCCTCGCCGAGGTCTCTGGCACCGCCCTGGCCTCCGATCAGCCCTACCGCGACCTCGACCTCGCCGTCGACTTCTGCGAGGACGTGCCTGCCCTCCCCGACACCGAGATCGATCGCATCGTGGCGGCGTTTGAGCGAGTCGGTGCGACCTGCAAGGTCTCCAGCATCCACGTCAACGGCTGGTTCGGCAGCTTCGACAAGCTCGCCGGCTTCAAGCAGTTCCACGCCGACCGCTGGGGCACTCCGGTGGACCTCAATCGGTGGGCGTTTTTTGGCGACAGCGCCAACGATGAGCCGATGTTCTCCGCGTTTCCGCTCTCCATCGGGGTGGCAAACGTTGCGCGTTTTCTCCCCCGAATGACCGGTCACCCCACCTGGATCACTGCCGCTGAGGGCGGACACGGTTTCGTGGAGGGACTGGACAAGCTGCTCTCGCTTCGGGGCTGATTCTCAGGATCGCAGACTGCATCTACTGCTGATTGCAGACCAGGTCGCACCACCACGGTGCGACCTGCCTTTTTGTGGGCACTGCGCTTGCATCGCTCTCCCGTCATGCGCACCCTCCACAACTCCGCGAAGATGCTCGGCCTGTACGGGGTCGCGGTCGCCTCAGCCCTCTGCTGTGCGATCCTCGCTGCCCGGCTCCATGTCGCCGACGATGGGCTGTTTCGCTTCATGATCTGGAACCTGTTTCTCGGCCTCATCCCGTTTGGCCTGAGCGTGGTGATGGTCGGGGCTGACCGGCTCCGTCGGGCGCGCTGGCTGCTGATGCCGCCGCTGCTGGTCGGCTGGCTGGTCTTTCTGCCCAACGCCCCCTACCTCCTGACCGACCTCATCCACCTCAAGCCCCGAGCCTCGATCCCGCTCTGGTATGACAACGCCATGTTCGGCATGTTCGGGTTCACTGGCATGCTCATCGGGGTGCGCTCCCTCGCACACGTCCACGGACTCGTCGAGAAGCATCTCGGAAGGCTCATCGGCTGGCTGTTCGCCACACAGGTCACCCTGCTCTGCGGGCTGGGCATCTACCTGGGGCGGTTCGAGCGGTGGAACTCCTGGGACCTCGCCACCCGCCCCGAAGCGGTAGTGGCAGACCTCGCACACCAGCTGCTCAACCCGATGAGCCACCCGCGCACCTGGGGCGTGACCCTGGTGTTTGGTGCCTGCATGCTGGCCGCCTACGTCGCGCTCAGGCCGGACCGGGGCCGTCCGGCAGCCTCCACGGCAGCGACAGACCCGTAGTCCAGGCCTCCACCGCAGCGACGATGCCCTCTCGCACCCGCAGCGGGAGTCGGGTGTGGTAGCCGGCGGCGTGGGGGGTGAACAGCACGCCGGGACGGGTCGCATCAGCCAGCCGGGGCCAGGGCTCCTCGGGGAACACGTCCACGCCCAGCGCTTGTAGCCGACCGGCATCCAGCGCGGCGATGCAGGCGTCGACGTCCAGCAGACCACCCCGTGCGGTGTTGACCAGGACAAGCCCGGGAGCCGAGGACTGGAGAACCTCCGCGTCAATCATCTGGCGATTGTCCGCCGTCAGCCGACAGTGCAGGCTCACCGCGTCGCACTGGGAGACCAGCTCTGCCAGCGACGCCGGGCGAACCCCATCGGGCACACCCGCCGGGTCGAGCCCCCAGACCTCAGCCCCGAGGACGCCGAGCACCTCCGCCATGCGCTGACCGATGACCCCGAGGCCGACCAGCCCGATGCGACTGCCGGTGAGGGTCTTTGGGGCGAGCTGCGGCATCCGGTGGCGAATCCACTGCCCTGCCTCCGCCGCTTCACGGTAGGCATCCACGCACCGCAGCCCCTCAATGAGCATGCTCAGGCTTGCCTCCACCACTGCGTCCCGACGAACCAGCGGGAGCCGACAAGCGGCGATCCCACGGGCAGCGAGCAGGGGCAGGTCGAGGTGGTCGTAGCCGGAGGTGGTGGTGATCACGAGGCGTGCGGAGGGGGTGCTCGCGAGAAGCGCAGCGTCCACTCGGATGCTGCTGGTGACCACCAGGATCTCAGCGTCCGCCTTCAGCCCGACGACCGTCGCCCGATCCCCGATCGCGGCCACTTCCGCGGCGATGTCCGCCTCGGTCTCATAGGAGCTGACCACCCATCGAGACAGGCGCGGCCTACTCATAGAGCAGGTACTCCTCACGGATCTCGGCGAATTCCTCCAGCTGTTCCTTCCAAGCCTCCATCAGCTCGACAGGCCGAATACGGCTCTCCAGCCCCACCCGGGCCTCCTCCGAGCCGCACAGCAGGTCGATCGCGATGGGATCGTCGATGAACTCGTAGGTCTCGGTCCGCCAGGCAAACTTCTCTGGATTCGCGCGGATCGCAGCCTCAATGACCACCCAGCCCAGCAGCGTGGCATTCAGCGCGTGGCGATTGGTGATCAGGATCTCGATGCCGTGGCAGATCTCCCCGCCGTGCTTCTGGAACCGGGGCTCGAACGAAGCGGCGCGGAAGGCGGCACCGGTCAGACCAGCATCAATGGCGCCGAGGCGGCAGAGGCGGGTCATCTCATCGGGGTCGAGCCAGGGGGCGCCGTTGAGGTGAAACGGCTTCGTGGTCCCCCGCCCTTCAGAGAGGTTGGTGCCCTCGATGAGGCACATGCCCGGGTAGATGATCGCGGTCTCGACGGTGGGCATGTTCGGCGAGGGGTAGATCCAGGGCAGCCCGGTCTCGTCGAAGTACATGTCTCGCCGCCAGCCGGGGCACTTGATGACCTCCAGCTCACAGTCGATGCCGAGGTGGCCTTTGAAGAGGAGGCCCAGCTCACCCATGGTCATCCCGTGGCGGGTAGCCAGCGGGTAGGCCGAGACGAAGCTCTCAAAGCCCGGCTGCACCACGTTGCCCTCAATGGTGATGCCGTCGATGGGGTTGGGGCGGTCGAGCACGATGACGCGGGTGTTGGTGATCGCGGCGACCTCCATCATGTAGCCGAGGGTCGCCTGGTAGGTGTAGTACCGGCTGCCGATGTCCTGGATGTCAAACAGCAGGACATCGAGGTCTTCCATCGTCACCGGGTCGGGGCGCAGGCTGGCTTCGGAGTCGCCATACAGGCTGACCACCGCCACCCCGCCTGCGTCCTCGCCTTCCACCGAGATCATGTCCTGGGCGGTGCTGGCGAGGCCGTGCTCTGGGCCAAACAGGCGCACGATCTGCACGCCGGCTGCACGCAGGGCGGGCAGAGCGTGGGTAAGGTCCGCAGTGACCGCGGTGTGGTTGCAGCACAGACCGACGCGAAGTCCGCGGAGGGTGCTGACATCAGAGAGAAGGACTTCCAGTCCAGATTGCATGATCGCTCCGGGTTGCCGGGCGCATCATATCCATCGTGGATAAAGGAGGAGCATGAGCAAGTCAATCGTCGCCGCCGTTCGCACCACACCTGGGACCGTCCTTGAGGACTACGCCCGGCTCATGGACCTCGTCGAGTATCAGAAGATACTCGACCCGAACGCCACCACCATTCTCAAGAACAACATCTCCTGGCACATGCTCTACCCCGCTGCCAACACGACCCCGTGGCAGATCGAGGGCGTGGCCAAGAAGATGCGCCAGGATGGCTTCGATGACCTCGTGGTCGTCGAGAACCGCACCGTGGTCACCAAGGCGAAGAAGGGCGAGAAGCTCAACAACTTCACGCCGGTTCACGAGAAGTACGACCTGCCCATCAAGTACAACTTCAACCCCAACGACATGCGCTGGGTGGTGTACGAGCCCAAGGGCAAGATGCTGGTGCTCGACAAGGTCTTCCCCAAGGGCATCCGGATCCCGGACTACTTCTTCGGCAAGAACGTCGTCCACCTGCCCACCATCAAGACCCACATCTACACCGACTACACCTGCGCGCTGAAGAACGCCTTCGGTGGGCTGCTGGACAAGTCGCGGCACTACACTCACTCCGTCATCCACGAGACCCTGGTCGACCTCCTGCGCATCCAGCAGGAGATCCAGGCCTCCACCCTCGCCATCGCCGACGGCACCACCGCCGGCTCCGGTCCCGGCCCCCGGACCATGACCCCGGTGGTCAAGAACCTCCTGTTCGCCTCAAACGATCAGGTCGCGATCGATGCAGTCGTCGCCAAGCTCATCGGCTTCGACCCGATGGACATCAAGTGCATCCGGCTGGCGACCGAGGCCGGACTCGGAAACGGCCACCTCGACGAGATTGAGGTCATCGGAGACCTCGACACCTCCGACATCAAGAAGACCAACTGGGACTTCGTTGTCGGTGACAACGCCGCCAGCAAGGTCGGCGACCTGTTCTGGTTCGGTCCGCTCAAGCCCCTCGCCAACCTGATGTTCCAGACCCCGATGGTCAACGCCTTCATCATGGGCAGCTTCATCTACCACGACTACATCTGGTACCCGACGAAGGGCCGCAAGGTGGTCGACAAGTGGCTCGAAGAGACCGAGTGGGGCCGCCTGTTCCTCTCCTACGGCGATCCCTTCGCCGACGAGCGCAAGGGCCTGCGCCGGTTCCTTCCCTCACGCAGATCCTGAAGCTTCAGCTCCTGAACCTTCAACAAACGCGGGCGTAGAACCCCTCCCGCAGACGCCGTCCGACCGGTCCCTCACCTGGGGCCGGTTGTTCGTTGAGGGTGGTCACCGGCGCGAGGATCTTGAGGCTGGAGGAGAGGTACAGTTCTGCGAGCTCAGCATCAGCAGACAGCGGCACCTCCCGGACCGGGATCCCGAGATCAGCGGCGACCTCCAGGAGCACCGCACGGGTGATGCCGGGGAGGATGCGCCCGTCGAGGGGCGGGGTGATCAAGACGCCGTCGCAGACCGCCAGGACATTGCCGGTGGTCGCCTCCAGGTAGTGGTCGTCTGCCACCCACAGCACATCGTCAGCACCGCTTTCTCGCACGGAGATGACCCACGGCGCCCGTGATCCATGCTTGACGGTTTCGATCCCGGTCGGTCCAGGCCAGGGCCGCAGCGCCACGGAGAGCGACTCAGGCGGCTGGGACACGGATGTCGCACACACGGACCGTACACCGCCACCGAACAGTGTAATTCGGACCTTCAATTCGCAGTCCCAACCTTGAGTTACGCGAAACACCTCCTGCCGGAGGTCCGAGACGGGACAAGAGAGCCCCAGCCGATCGGAGCCGTCCTTGAGTCGGGCCAGGTGACGCTCCAGCAGCACCGCCTTCCCCCCAAAGGTTCGGAGGGTCTCAAACACGCTCAGCCCGGTGGTAAGGGCCGGATCCTCAACATCCAGATGGATGCTTCCCCCGGGAGAACCCCCATCTACGAGGATCCTGCGGGTGGGTCTGGAGGGTCGGCTTGACATCGATCTTTCCGATCTGGGGTCTGGATGGGACACCGAATTTCGAGGTGGGACATGGATGTCCCACCTTATCGCTGAAAGTCCAGCATGGGCCGTGGAGGGGGCTATAATTCGGCAGGCACGGTCTTTGCTCTCTCACTGTGTGGCGGAACCGGACTCTCACCCGCCCAATGGAGCCCACAATGTCCTCGAACACAATGTCCTCGAACACAATGTCCTCGAAGCTGACCGCCCTGCTGCTCTCCTCCACTGCACTCTTCATTGGCTGCCAGACCGACGACCTTGCTCCCACCTTCGAGGACACCGAGGCCTACCTGGATCGCGAGGTCCTCGTCTCAGTGGAGGACAACGGCGACGGTGTGGCGATGATGCAGATTGAGAAGAGCTTCGGACTCGCCACCATCAACTCCATCGAGGCCATCGGGGTCACCCGTCTCCTCATCGAGGGTGAGGACGAGGCGATGGCGGTCAAGGACATGGTCCGCGAGCTTGAGGGCGACCACCGGGTGTCCTTCGCCGAGCCCAACTACCTCGCCCACAGCATGGCCGGCGCCAACGACAGCTACGTCAGCTACCAGTGGAACCTCGATCAGGTCGGGGCTGAGGGCGCCTGGGACGACTCCACCGGGGCGGGTGCAGTGGTCGCGGTTCTGGACACCGGCGTGAAGCCCAGCGGACCAGACGGCCTGACCAACCTGCTGGCTGGCTACGACTTCTACTACAACGACTCCGATCCCACCGACCGCGACGGGCACGGCACCTTCGTCGCCGGCACCATCGCCCAGCGCACCAACAACGGAACCGGCGTGGCGGGGCTGGCTTACAATGCCTCCATCCTCCCGGTCAAGGTGCTCTCCGACAGCGGCTACGGCGACATCAACGCCATCTCCAACGGCATCGTCTACGCTGCGGACCAGGGCGCGGACGTCATCAACATGTCGCTGGGAAGCGCCTACCCCTCCTCCACCATGGAGGCCGCCTGCGACTACGCCTACAACAAGGGCGTGGTCCTCGTCGCAGCGACCGGCAACGAGTACTCCTCCCGGATCGGCTACCCCGCAGCCTATGACACGGTCATCGCGGTCGGCTCCTCCCGGGTCGACGGCACCCGTCCGGCCTACTCTAACTACGGCACCGGCATCGACCTGCTCGCCCCCGGCGGCGACCTCTCCAGGGACGACAACGGCGACGGCTACGCCGACGGTATCCTCCAGGAGACCATCGAGAACGGCTCCTGGACCTACACCTTCTGGGAGGGCACCTCAATGGCCACCCCCCACGTCGCCGCCGCCGCTGCAATGCTGAAGGCCTACGGCGTCTCCGACCCCGCTGATGTCTACACTGCACTGGTCGCCACAGCCACGGACGTCGGCGCCTCGGGCTACGACACCACCAACGGCTACGGCGTCCTCAACGTCGAGGCCGCCCTCCAGTACGCCAGCGGCAACACCGGCGGCAACACCGGCGGCAACACCGGCGGCAACACTGGCGGCGGGAACGAGCCGGAGGAAGAGGAGCCCACCACCGGTGCGGACGCCACTGCCCCGACCATCTCAAGCGTCAGCGGCTACACCCAGGGCAACCGGTTCACCATCGAGTGGGTCACCAACGAGTCCTCCGACTCCTACCTCAACTTCGAGGAGTACGGCCTCTACGGCGACGACGCGATGACCACCGATCACAGCAT
>JBLHNG010000168.1:0-11951 GCA_047621685.1 Myxococcota bacterium
GGTCAGTGAGGGAACTGTCCCCATTGGGTAGCGTCCGCTCACTGTGAGAGGTGGACTGTGTGGACGATGCTGCTGTGCGGGCTGACGGCCCTGGCTGGACCCCGAGACGAGGCGATGAAGCTGCTGGCAGAGGGGCGAAGTCGCTCTGCGGTGTCGGTCCTGGAGCAGGCGGTGGCTTCGGGGGAGGGGGAGCTGAGCTGCCTGCTGGCCTCGGTGCACCGGATCCGCGGTGAGCAGGAGGCGGCGCTGGCGGTGCTGGCGGAGGATGCGAGCTGCGGGCGACAGGCGGACTGGATCCGTGCGGAGGCGCTGCTGTCGCTGGAGCGCCCGGAAGAGGCTGCCGCGCTGTACGCCGATCTTGGAACCGCGAGCATCGGTCCAGAGCGCGGACGCATCACCGCGAGTCGGCTGGTCGTGCTGGCGGATCGGCTGCTGGAGCGGCCGGATGTCAACGGTCCCCAGGTCGCACAGGCCCTCTCCCTGGCCCTGGGGCTGCCGCTTCAGGCGGCAGACGCTCTGCCCATCGCCCGGAAGCTGGCGGATGCCACCGCAGCGCATGGCGGAGACGGGGGCGCGGCAGTCGGCTGGCTGATCGCCGCCCTCCAGGAAGACGACACCCGCGCAGACCGGCTCCGGCTGGCCCGGCTGCTGCGGAGTGAGGCCCTGCTCGCCCCGCTCCAGGACGACCCGGAGATCCTCACCCTCCGCATCCGACTCACCGACGACCTGCACCGCTCGATGGCACTGACCGAGGCCCTCATCGCCGGCTGGCCGGATGCTTCGGAGACTCAGGACGCTCGGGTTGCGGTCGGCGCTTCGCTGGCGGACGCTGGCTGGATCCTGGAGGCAGAGGCGCTGCTGGAGCCGGTCAGCGTCGGCTTCAGCACCACCGCAGAGGCGGCGACCTGGCGGCTGCTCCAGCTTCGCATCCAGGCTGGCGACCCCGACACCGCACTCACCCAGATCGACTCCTTCCTCCAGCGGTTCCCCCGCTCGACCCACCGGACCTCCGCCGAGGCTGCCCTGCTCACGCTGCGCCTGAAGGCTGCCCGTCAGGCTGCCGCGCGCGGCGATGCCGAGGTCGCGATGACGCACTACGCCGCAGTGGTCAGCGGCTGGCCCGGCGACCCGCGTGCTGGCCAGGCGGCCCTGGAGGCGGCGCTGGTGCTGGCTGAGACCGGGGAGAAGGAGGACGCCTGGAACCGGCTGGAGGAGGTCGGTGTGCGCTGGCCAGGCAGCGATGCCGCGCAGACCGCGCTGAAGACCCGCTTCGAGCTTCAGGCCGCTGAGGACTCAGAGGCTGCCTACCGCTGGCTGGCAGCGCGTGCCGAGAAGGGCGGCGTGGGTGGGCTTCTGGCCCTGGTGACCTCGGTGGAGCTGGCGGTGGAGAGTCCCGCAGACGCCCGGCCCGGCCGACCGATCAGCGTGGACGTGGTCAGCCGCAACCTGACCGACATCGAGGTCAAGCTGCACCGCATCGCACCGGAGGCGTGGCTGCGGGATGGGGGGCGTCCGGAGTCGATCGACGCCCTCGATGTTGGCATCATTGCTCCGGATCGTCGGTGGTCCGCTGAGGTTCCCCGCCCGACACCCTACCGGCTCTCCCGCTGGACGCTGCCCCTGCCGATCTCACAGCCGGGCCTGTACGCCGTCACCGTCTCCTCCACCGAGCGCACCGCGACCACCATCCTCCAGGTCACCGACACCGGGCTGATGGTCAAGGCCGTCGGTGATGAGTTGGTGATCGGAGTGCTCCGCGGACGCAGCCCGGCCGCAGGCGCGTCGGTGTGGGTGCGTGGAGACGACGGCGTGGTCGAGGCGAAGACCGGCTCCGATGGACTCGCCCGGGTGCCGGCTCCAGTGGGAGAGGCGATGATCCTGGCGTCGTCGCCGTCGGGTCCGGCGGTGCTGGTCCTCAGCGGGCACGCGACCATCGGCGAGAAGTCGTCGCCCCAGATCATCCTGGAGCTGGACCGTGCCGCCTACCGGCCCGGGGATGCGGCATCGTTTCGCATCATCACCACCCATCCGATCCCCGGTGACTGGCGCATCTGGCTGGACGCTGGAGAGAACCACCCGCGGATCGAGACGTCGTTCTCGCGAGACGGCTCCGTGATCACCGGCACGCTCCCGGTGCCGCTGTCCAATCGAATCGGCAGCGTGACCCTCAAGGCCCTGCCGTCCGGCGAGCTGACCCCGCTGTCTCTGGGGCAGGTCCAGGTCAGCACCGGGGGGCGGGTCGGACGGCAGCTCGACGTGTTCCACCATGACGAGGGCATGATCATCTCGGTGACCGAGGGCAATGACCTGCCGGCGGTCTCTGCACCGGTGCAGTGGCGGTGGCGTGAGCGCGGCGGCGACTTCACCGATGCGATCACCGATGCCGCGGGTCGGGTGACCATCCCGGTGCCCGACGAGGGGCTGCCGTTCACCGTCGAGGCTCGGCTGCCGGGGACCGACCTGGAGGCGTCGTCCTCCCGCTCGCTGCCCTGGACGGGACGCTCCTCGGTCTCCCTGCGCCTCCCGCAGGATCGACTGACTGCATCCGAGCCGGTCGTGCTCAGCCTCTCCGGTCAGGGTGCGGTGTCCGTGGTGGTCGTGGAGAACGTGGTGCCCCCGTCTGCGGCTCCCCCGACCAGCCCGGTCCCTGGCATCACCGCAGGACTCAGCCCGGTCCGCTCTGACGTGCCCACCCCTGTCGGGATTCGCCGGACCCTCAGCCGCACTGCGGCCAACCTTGAGGGTGCCACCACCGTCACCCTCCCAGCCCTTCCAGTCGGGGAGTACGCGATCACCGTGCTCGACGAGCGGGGCTGGAGCGTCTCAACGGCGGTGTTCTCGGTGCGAGACGGCGCCCGCATCGGCGTGATCTCTCCGGTCGGGCTCGGGCAGACGCTCACGGTCCCGGTGGAGGGCGGACCCGCACTGGTCACCGTGCTGACCGAGGCTGAGCCGACCACCGCGATGCTGATCAACGGCACGCTGCGGCTGCCGGTCAAGCCCTCCTGGCCGGGGGTGTTGACCATCGACATGGTCGCCTCCGACGGAAGCACCCACACCCGGAACGTGTCCGTGGACCGCACCCCGGAGGTGAAGATAGAGACGGTGTTCCGAGACGGTGCCTGGCGGCTGGATGCCCGGGTGCTTGATGCCATGGGCCGACCGATGGCCGCCTCGGTGATGCTGCGCGCGGTGGACCCCCGGGTGGAGGTCTGGGCGGGGAAGACGGTGTCTGCCAGTGAGGGGCCGCTGGAGAAGGAGATCCCGCCAGGGCTTGCCTGGAAGGTCGCCTCCCGGTTCTCTCACGGCGCCTTCTCAGCAGCCATCTCCCCCCGACTCCTCGAAGAGCGCGTCCTGCTGGATGCTCGGGAGCGGGCCAGACGAGCGGTCACTGGAGACCTGGAGGACAACGCCATCGCCGGCCTGCTGATGACCGGGGTGCCGCTGAGCGGGGACCTCTGGAGCCGGGGATCGGGAGCCGGGGGCGGCGGCTTTGGGTCGGGCATCGGGGGACTCGGGAGCATGGGGTATGGCTCGGGCGTGAGCGGCTATGGGCAGAGCCGCGAGATCATCCGTGCTGGAATCCGCGGCCCGCTGCTGTGGAGCGTGCAGTCCACTGACGCCGACGGTCGGGTCTCGGTGATCCTGCCTGACCTTCCCGAGCGCGCTGACCTGAGGCTGGATGTGGTCGCGGTGGTCGAGGGCAGCATCGGGACCGCTGGGCAGCTCTGGCGGGATCCCCGTCCGCTGCTGCGGATGCCGACCCTCGCTGCGGCCGACACCGGCTCCGCCCAGCCCTCCGCCTGGATCCTCGCTGGAGACGAGGCGGTCATCGGGACGATGTCCGTCGACGGGGTGTCCACGGACCTCTCCGTCCCAGCCCACACTGCCGCAGAGATCCCACTCGGCGAGCTGACCCCGGGCCGGTCCCAAAACCTCACAGTGACCTCCCCGCTGCTCAGCCGCACCGAGACCCTCCGCTGGCCCCGTCGCAGCGACGTGGGCGCAGACCAGACCCTCACCATCCCAGAGCCCTGGGGCTGGATCGCTGCGCAGGCTGATCCGTGGTCTGTCGAGGAGCCGGGACGGGCGGCGATCGAGGCCGGGGTGATCCTCGCGCTGCTGTCGGAGACCACGGAGGCCGAGCAGGCCCCGCTGCGCCGTCGGCTCGCCACGCTGCTGCTCGGACTGTCTGGTGATCCCGGCCGCTATGCGGACGTCACCGGGGTCGCCGCATCGATCGCGGCCCAGGCAGAGGCTGCGGCGGTCTTCCCGGGCTTCGTCCCGGTCATTGCGTCCCTCGACAGCCGGGTGGACGTCACCGATGCGAGCCTGGAGGACCGCACCGCGCTGCTGCACGCCCGACTGAGCGCTGGCGTGGACATCACCGACGCCAGCCTCGCGCGGCTCCTCCGAGAGCCGACCACGATGGATGCAGAGGATCAGGCGCTGCTGGCCCGGTCGCTGATCCGCCTGGAGAGACGGGACGAGGCCCGGGATCTCATCAACGGCGATGGGCCCCAGGCCCTGCTCGCTACCCGGGAGCTGGGCCGTCGGGTGAAGACCGAGGCCCTGCTCACCACCTCGCCTCCGGTGCTGGGCAGCCTGGATCGGGTGGCCTGGAGCGCGGCCCTGCCCCGACGCCATCCCCGCAACGACACCGTGCTGCGCTACCGCCCCGACACGGCTCACCAGCTCGGCACGCTCGCATCCGGACATCGGGCGCCCTTGTCGATCACCGGTCGTCTGGTCAAGCATCCTGCGGGGGCAATCCAGGAGTGTGACCCCTGTCGCATCCTCCCCGGCGAGTCGCTTCGGGTTCGAGGCTCTCTGGTCGGTGTGGCGATCCCTGGCGGTCTGGTCGCGGAGTCGACGTCCAGCTTCCGGGCTGTGGTTCCCGGTCGCTACCGGATCGACGGGATCCACGACTCCGGAGAGCCCGTCCACCTCTGGGTCGAGGTGGGCGAGGATGCGATGCCCGTCTCGGACAACATCGCGCTGACCCGTGCCAGAGAGGCCTTGGAGGTGGGCGAGGATCCCGGCCCCTGGGTGGCGGCGTATCCGACCCTGGAGGACTGGCCGGTCGCGCTTCGGGGGCAGGCCGCGACGCTGCGGCTGATGATGGCGGTTGAGGCTGGCGATGGCCGGGCGGCGTTTGAGGACCTCCGAGAGCTGCGCCCTGATGCCCGGCTCTCCGTGGAGACCCTCGCCGCCATCGCGGTGAGCTACCAGAGCTCCAACCCCGAGCAGGCCATCGGCATCTGGCGGGCTGCGGTCGGTCGGTCGTTCTTAGACGAGGCGGAGCGGGTGGGTCAGCTGTCCACAATCACCGGCCCCCTCGCTGCGATCCAGGTCCTCCAGGAGGTCGCCCTGCGCTACCCGCATGTCCCGGTGGTCGAGCAAGCGCTGTTCGATCTGCCCGACCGGCTGGTGATGATGGCGGAGAGTGGTCTGCCAGTAGAGGTCGCTGAGGCCGGGGTGATTGCGGTGGATGTCCAGCTGATGGCTGCGGCCTGGAGCCGGGAGTTCGTGCTGCTCCACCCCGAGTCTCCCCTCGCACCCCAGGCCGGTCTGCGCCTGTCAGCGGGTCTGCTGGAGCTGGGTGCTGCACAGCGATCAGCGGACTGGGCGCAGCGCATGCTCACCGCCTGGCCCGACCATCCGCTCACCGATCGGCTGCTGCTCGTCGAGGGCCTCGCCCGGGCGGCCAGCGAGCAGGACAAGGCGGCCCGTGCCCGGCTGGAGGCGGTCCTCGACGGCGGCTTCCTGCTCGAAGACGGCACCCGCGGCGACTCCGCCATGGTCGATGAGGCCCGGCTGGCCCTGGCCCGCCTGCACGAGTCCGGGGGCGCCTACCGCCTCGCCGCGCGACGGTATCGAGATGCTGGCAGCGACTTCTCCGAAGCTCAGGCGTCTCTGTCGGTGCTGGAGCGGACCGAGCTGTCGGTCGCCCCGTCGATCGTCACCACCACCGCAGAGACCGCTCGGCTGACCCTTCAAGTCGCTGGGATCGAGGAGCTGACCCTGCGGGCCTACGCCCTCGACCTGCGCACCCTGTTCTTGCGAGACGGCGGACTCGCCGGGATCCCCGACCTCCAGATCGCCGGGGTCGCGCCGGCATGGCAGGGACGCCACGCGCTGTCAGGCCGGCCGTTCCCCGAGGAGGTCCGGGTGCGCCTGCCGCTGTCAGGCCCCGGAGCCTGGCTGGTGCAGGTCGAGGGCGGCGGGCAGACCACCACCACCCTCGTGGTGCGCAGCGATCTCACCCTGGAGGCCGTCGATGCTGGAGACGTCCGCCGGGTGACCGTGCTGCGGCGTGGCAAGCCTGCCGCCGGGGTCGAGGTTCGGGCGCTGTCGGATCGACTCATCGCGGACACCACCGACGCGCGCGGGGTCGCCATCCTGCCCGCCTACGCGCCCGCCCTGGTGTTCGACGGCGAGCACCTCGCGTTCACCCCGATCCGGTCGGAGCAGGCTCAGGGCATGCAGCGCGACGAGCTGGCCGAGCGACTGAGCGGGGAGATCGGCCGGCTGCGAGAGCAGACCCGGGGGGAGCTCGCCTTCATCGGCGGCATGCAGCAGGACGGGGTGGCGATTCGCGGGCTGTGACCGGATCCGCTGTGATACAGCCTCGGCCATGATCGAGCGCTTCCTCACCCTCCGCGACCTCTCCTTCTGCCTCTGCGAGACCGCCCCGGAGCAGCCCACCCAGCCTCCAGTGCTCATCCTGCACGGCTGGCTGGACCAGGGGGCGTCGTGGCGACGGGTCGCGGCTGGTCTCGCTGCGGCAGGGCACCGGGTCATCGCCCCTGATCACCGCGGGCACGGTCGCTCTGCCCACGCCCCGCCGGGCAGCTACTACCACTTCCCCGACTACATCACCGACGTCGACGCCCTCCTCCGTGCCCTCGACCTGCCCCCGGTCATCCTGATCGGCCACTCGATGGGCGGCACCATCGCCACCACGCTCGCTGCCCTGCGCCCCGAGCGCATTGCCCGGCTCGTCCTCATCGACGGCCTCGGCCCGCCCGCGACCACCACCGAGCAGGCCGTCACCCAGTACCGAACCCACCTCCGCCACCTCGCCGCGCCGCGTCCGCTTGCCGTCCTGCCCGATGTCGCCGCCGCCGCCGAGCGCATGCGCCGGATGAACCCGCTGCTGCCTGCCGAGGAGGCCACCTTCCTCGCTGCCCGGGTCACCCGACCCGTCCCAGGCGGGGTGTCCTGGTGCTGGGATCGGCTCCACCAGACCCGCTCTCCGATCGCCTTCGACCTGGAGCGCCACCTCGCCATGCTCCGACTCATCGCCGCGCCAACCACCGTCCTCATCGGCGCCAACGGCTGGTATCCCGGCCTGCCTGATCTCCAGACCCGCATCGACGCCGTGCCCGATGCGACCCGGATCGACCTGCCCACCGGCCACTCCCCGCACATGGCGGATCCCGATCTCCTCGTCGGGCACCTGCTGGCCACACGGTAGACTCCCCCATGCTCCTCGTCCTGCTCACCGCGTGCGGCGGCTGTCGCAACGGCGCCGACTCCGGCCCCGCCATTGATCTCACCGCCCGAGAGGCCTGCACCGACAGCCAGCCCCTCCGGCAGCTGCTCTGGGGCGACCTCCACGTCCACACCGCCCTGTCGTTTGACGCCTGGGTCTACGACGTGCGCCTGGAGCCCGACGACGCCTACGCCTTCGCCCGGGGCGAGACGGTGTACCTGCCGCCGCTGGATGCAGACGGGGAGGGGACCACCGCCGTGACGCTCTCCCGCCCCCTCGACTTCGCCGCGGTCACCGATCACGCCGAGTACTTCGGCGAGGTCTACGCCTGCGTCACCGAGGGCGTGACCGGCTACGACAGCGACATCTGCCAGGGCTACCGAGAGTCCGACGCCGCCTCCATCCAGGCCTTCGGGGTCCGGCTGGCCGCGCAGGACCCCGAGCGGTTCGAGGGGCTGTGCAGCGACGACGGCTGCGGGGCGCTCTCAGACAGCATCTGGGGAGACGTGCAGCGGGCGGCAGAGTCGGCCTACGATCGGACCTCGGACTGCGAATTCACCAGCTTCATCGGCTACGAGTGGTCCGGGGCGACCAACGTCGTCAACCTCCATCGAAACGTCCTGTTCGCCAGCGCCATCGTGCCCGCTGCGCCGCTGTCCTACTTCGAGGAGGCCACTCCCGAGGGCCTGTGGTCGTGGATGTCCGACGCCTGCATCGCGTCTGGCACCGGCTGCGACGTGATCGCGATCCCCCACAACGGCAACCTCTCCAACGGCAACCTGTTCCCCAACAACCTCGACGCCGAGACCGCCAGCGTCCGGGCCGATCTGGAGCCGCTGGTGGAGGTCTACCAGCACAAGGGCAGCTCCGAGTGCCTCACTGCCACCGCCGGGCTGCTCGGTGCGCCCGACGAGCTGTGCGCCTACGAGGAGTACGGCCGCCAGACCGCCACCCCCTGCGACGACGACGGCAGCGGGACCGGCGCGGGCGGAATGAGCGGACTGGGCTGCACCTCCACCCGGGACACCCTGCGCGGCACCCTCATCGCTGGCATGGCCGAGGAGCAGCGCATCGGGGTGAACCCATACCGCCTCGGGGTCATCGCCAGCACCGACACCCACAGCGGCACCCCCGGCGCGGTCGGCGAGGACGACTACCTCGGCCACCTCGGCAGCCTGGAGCTGACCGTCGAGGGCCGCCTCGCCGAGCCCGGCCTCAACCCCTCCGGCTTCCTCGACAGCCCCGGCGGCCTCACCGCAGTCTGGTCGGAAGACAACAGTCGGGAGTCCATCTTCGCCGCGCTCAAGCGCCGAGAGGTCTACGGCACCTCCGGTCCCCGGATCGCGCTGCGCATGTTCGGCGGACGCGACCTCCCCGCCGGCCTCTGCGACGATCCCGACATGGTGGCCTCCGCCGACGCCGCCGGCGTGGCCATGGGTGGCCTCATCGAGTCCGGCACCACCGCCCCCTCCATCCTCGTCTCCGCCCTCGCCGACCCCGACGGCATGCCGCTCCAGCGCATCCAGATCGTCAAGGGCTCCATCAGCGCCGCCGGCGAGCCCCTGGTCGAGGTCTTCGACGTCGCCGGGGGAGACAACGGTGCGAGCGTCGATCTCTCCGACTGCACCCCGCTGACCGCCGGCACCCAGTCCCTCTGTGCGCAGTGGGAGGACCCCACCTACACCCCCGGCGAGTCGGCGTACTACTACGCCCGGGTCATCGAAGATCCCACCTGCCGGTGGTCCTGGCGAGACTGCTTGACCCTCCCCGAGGGTGAGCGTCCGGATGCCTGCTTTGATGAGGCCATCCCCCAGACCATCCAGGAGCGCGCCTGGAGCAGCCCGGTGTGGAGCGAGGGATAGTGATCGCCTCAGGCTACTTCACCTCGCCCGGCGAGAAGAACGAGATCCCGCGGACATTCTCGTCGACCTGAAGCGGACGATGAAGCGACGGGAAGGCCCGCTGCTGGCAGTTGGTGCGCTCGCAGGTGCGGCAGGAGGTGCCGATCGGGACCGCTGCGTCGAGGTTCTCAAGGTCCATGCCGTCGGCGTAGACCAGCCGGTTCGCATGCTGGATTTCGCAGCCCAGTCCGATCGACTGGATGGGGTGCGCGGACAGGAAGCCCCCGTGCCCCTTGCGCAGTGTGCGGGCGATGTCGAAGTAGGTGGTGCCGTCCGGCATCCGGGACACCTGTCGCTGGATCCGCTCGGGGGCGAGGAACGACGCATAGACATTCCACTTCGAGCACGCGCTGCCGAACCGGGCGAACCGGATGCCGGTGGCGGAGAAGCGCTTGGAGATGTTGCCGGCGATGTCGACCCGGACGAAGTGAAACGGCACCCCCTCCGCACCGGGTCGCCGCAGCGAGGTCAGCCGGTGACAGACCTGCTCGAAGCTTGTCTTGAACCGGTTGCCGAGCAGCTCGATGTCATAGCGATCGGCCTCGGCGGCCTCCAGGATGCGCTGGTAGGGCATCATCACCGCCCCGGCGAAGTAGTTCGCCAGCGACACCCGGCAGAGCACCCGGGAGGCGTCGCTGGTCAGTCGCCGGTCGGAGACCACCCGGTCGAAGTACTCCCGCAGCTCGATGAGTCCGATCTGGAGGGCGAGCTGGAAGGTGCGGGAGCGCGGGGGCAGGCTCTCGGAGAGCATCAGCTCCCTGCGCTCGAGGTCAAACCTTCGGATCGCGCCCTTCGTCTCGTTGCTCCGGCCAATGCGGACCTTGAATTTCAGGGTGCCCTCCATGTGCTTGAGCAGTCCGCTGTAGAGCTGCTCCGGGTCCAGCATCGCCTCCTCCCACAGCGCCTCGGCGGCCTGCTCGACCTGGGGGAAGTGGTTGAGCTGCTCCTGGATGAGATCGGTGACCTCCTCGGTGGGCAGCCGGGCGCTCTGGAACGACATGAGGTCCTGTCGGTCCGATACCTGGGCGGCCAGGGCGCTGGCGGACTCCTGGATCTGTCGGTAGTTCCGGTACAGCGCCAGCACCGCCTGGCTCAGCTGCGGCGAATTGCCCGCCAGCTCCCGGAGGTCCGCGCTGGTCAGTGCAAAGTCCTCAAACACCGGATCCCCGAACGCCTCCACCAGATCCCGGGTGATGCGATCCTCGCCGCTGCTGGAGAAGCTCTGGAGGTCGATGTCGAACACCCCCGCCAGCTTGATGAGCACCGCTGCCGACAGCGGGCGGCGGTTGTTCTCGATGAGGTTGAGGTAGCTGGTGGAGATGCCGAGGCGACGGGCAAACTCGGTCTGAGTGAGCCCCTCTCGCCGTCGCAGGGCGCGCACCCGGGCACCCAGTGGACTCTGCTTTGCCATGATCCGCAGACTATCCGGACATCTCGGCGGCTGTGAAGCCTACCGGTTGATGGGGCGCGATTCGGCTACGTCTTGCTGACGGAGAGCGCCATGGGATGGAGAGTCATCAAGCGCCGCCTGGGACGGGCCGGGGGTTTCAAGGAACGCATCGCCCGCCAGCGGGAGTGGGATCGCAAGCACGGCGAGGGGAGCTGGGCGATCGGCTATGTGATCGACGGTGAGTTCGTCTCTCAGGATGATGCGGTCGAGTCCCTCTATAACGCCAGCTACAACGCCTGGTTTGACGCCCACCCCGAGGACCTGACCGCGCTGGTGGTCATGGCGAAGTCCCTGCGAAACCCTCACGCCCGGGCGACCTCCGGGGTCGACCTCCAGGTGCCCGCAGTGATGGCGGCGTTGAAGAAGCGCGGGCTGGTGCTGCAGGGGAGCGAGGTGGTGGATGTGGGGACCTGGAAGAACGAAGCGAGCCACACGATCTCGATCCGGCTGAGCCCGCTGCAGGTTCCGTTTGTGGGAGATGCGCGGATGACGCTGGAGAAGTTCTGGCAGTCGAAGAAGTGCCTGGCGGTGTGGGACGATGAAGGGGGCCGGTAGCGGAGCCGGTGGCTTTGGGGATGTGGCATTGAGCTGGGGCGGCAGTCGGGTGGCTGCCTGGCTGCGCTGACCACTGAGTTGCGGCAGCAGCCGGTCGAAGACGGGCGAGCTGCCGTGTCGGGGTGAGGTTCGGAGACGGGGTGAGTCATACGAAGCCGGTCAGGTGGCTGCCTTCTCGTTCACTGACCACTGAGTGACGGCAGTAGCCGGCCGAAGGCTGGGTAAACTGCCGATTCGGGACACGACACGGGGACGGGGTGAGTCCTACGAAGCCGGTCAGGTGGCTGCCTATCTGTACCCGCCTGAAGTTCGACAAGTGCCGGTCGGAGACGGGCTGATTGTCGATTCGTGGAGAGGCGCGGGGACGGGGTGAGTTTTACGAAGCCGGTCAGGTGGCTGCCTCACGAACTTCCCACTGAGTCACGGCAGTAGCCGGCCGAAGGCGGGGTAAACTGCCGATTCGGGGTGAGGCACGGGGACGGGGTGAGGCATCCGAAGCCGGTCAGGTGGCTGCCTAGCTGTACCCGCCTGAAGTTCGACAAGTGCC
>JBLHNG010000169.1:0-11941 GCA_047621685.1 Myxococcota bacterium
GGTGCTCTCGGTGACCGGCTCCGGTCGCATCACCCCGCCGTCGGGTGAGGAGGTCCCGCTGAGCTGTGGCACCTGGATGGATCCCGGCACCACCATCTGCACCAGCGTCGAGAGCTTCGCCACCGTCCGGCTCGCAGAAGACGCCGCGGGCAAGGTCTATGACGACGTCCGCATCTCCTCGTCTACCTGTGTGACCATCGTCTCCAGCGCGGTCGGCTCTGAGGGCCGAAGCTCCCTGCTGAACATCTCCGAGGGCAGCATCTCAGTCAGCGCCTCACAGCAGGACGACGGCGTGATCACCGTCCAGACTCCCTCCAGCCTGACCACCGGCACCCAGGGCGACTTCCGGGTGACCATCGAGGAGGACTCCGCCCGGACCGAGGCCCTCAAAGAGGCGGTGGTCTCGGTGTTCGCTGAGGGCGTCGAGATCTCACTGACCGAGCAGCAGGGCACCCGGGCAAAGACCGGCACAGCCCCGATCGCAGCGGTCACGCTCCTCGACACCGGCTTCCTCATCCGCCCAGACAACGACGCCTTCCTGGTCTGGCCGGACTTCACCTGGACCCGGGTCGACCGCGCGCTGGGCTACCGGGTGCAGATCTCCTCGACCCCCGACTTCGCTCGGATCCTCCACCAGGAGGATGTGCCCTACCCGGAGTGGCGGCCGGACTTCCTGCTGCTCCCCGTCGACGTCTCCTCGCTGTGGTGGCGGGTGACCTCGTTTGACCGCCTCGGCTTCGAGTCCCCGCCCTCCAGACCCCGTCGCCTCCAGATCCCCGATGAGGTGCGGTGATGATGTTCTGGGTCGGACTCGCAGCAGCGGAGAGCTTCAACCTTGAGTCAGACACTGTCGTCCTGTCCCGGCACACGATCCTCTTCGTCGAGATCCTCGGAAGCGCAGAGCTCCTCAACTGGGAGGGAGAGGGTGGCATCGACCTGCTCGGACCAGGCGGAGCCACCGGTCGGCTGGAAGAAGGCGGCTCCTTCCAGCCCTCCAGCCTGGGATTCTGGCAGCTCACCCTGGACGAGGATCAGCCGCCGGGCTGGGACATCACCGTCTCCACCACATACAACGGCTACGACGGCGGGCGGCTCTTCAGCTACCTCTGGCGCCTCAGCTCAGGCAGCGATCCGCTGTATGAGCGGTTCTACGTACCCGTCCCGCTGGCTGGGGGTGATGAGCCGAGTGACGGCGCGCAGGTCTTTAAGATCTACACCGAGGGCGTCTCTGGCGACGAGCTGCTGATCGCGGCGAGCCGAAGCGGCGTGTCCACCTCTCCTGGCTACAGCAACGTCGGAAGCTACGGCACCGAGCTCCCGGTGTTTCTGGAGCGGCCGGCGCAGTACTCCGTCATCAGCCCCGTCCCCAGCGTCTCCGCTCCCTCTGTCGACTACGACCTCGCCTGCCAGCAGGTCGTTCCCGGTTATGGCGGCGTCCGCCTCGCGTTCAGCACCAGCGGACACGGCCAGCCCGTCCTCGTCTGCGACCTCAGCGGCGATGGAGACTACGACCTCTCTGGGGAGGAAGACCTCAGCCTGCTCGGCGAGGCCACCCCGGCAGACACAGAGCTGTACTGGGTGGGCACCGACGCACTGGGAGGGGCGCTGCCCGACAGCGGCGATCTGACCTGTGCGATGGCCCTGCTCACCAGCCCGATGCACGCCCTCGTCTACGGTGCCGACACCGCCGAGCCGGGCATCCGGCTGTTCAGCTCGCTCTCAAGCGTTAGCTCCCCCGGGCTGACCATGCGGTGGAACGACACCGCGCTGGAGAGCACCACCGCCACCCGAGATGGCACCCTCCCCCAGGTCGCCGCCGGCCCAGAGGGCGTGTTCGCGGATGACATCTACAGCAGCGGCGTCACCTGCACCGCCGGCTCCGGCAGCGACTGCACCTCCCACGGCTGGGGCTCTTCGTCTGACGACGACCCGGCGTACTCCGGCGCCTGGGTGGACACCTGGGCCTACGATGGCGACTACTCCTCCGGCGAGCCGTTCCCGATCGCCCTCGCGGACCTCGAAGACGACCGCGACGCCGACGACCTGCCCTCCCCCATCGAGGACTGCATTCTCGGCACCAGTCCCGACAACCCAGACACCGACGGCGACGGGCTCACCGACGGTGAAGAGGCCGGGTCAGACTGGAACACCCCGAACAACCACGATGGCGACAGCCTCATCAACGCCCTCGACGATGACGACGACGGCGACGGCATCCTCACCGAGACCGAGCTGACCGACACCTGGGACGCCGATCTCTCCGGAGACGTCGACGGAGACGGCGTGAGCAACTGGCACGACACCGACTCCGACGACGACGGAATCCCCGACGGCGACGAGCCCAACGACGCCGACGGCAGCGGGGTGCCCGACTACCTGGAGGTTGCTGGAGCGGTCATCGGAGACTCCGGCGATCCGCCAGTCGACACCGGTGAGCCGGTCACCGCCACCCTCGACGGCATCTTCCAGGGCGGAGTCTGTCAATGCTCAGCAGCCTCCCCTGCCCCGGCTGGCCTGTTCACCGGTCTGCTGTTTCTGGTGACCCTGTTCAGAAGGAGACAGCAATGATGATGGTGCTGCTCACACAGCTCGCCTCTGCCCAGGACTGGCCTGGCGGGCGGACCTACGAGCCAGAGCTGCTCAATGCGGACCCGTTTCGTCCCGCGATGGATCCTGGTGCCCTGCTCGCCACCGAGTCCGCGCACATTCCCGACCAGTTCATCGCCCGCGCCGACCTCACCCAGGTCCACAATCCGCTCATCTGGATCAGCGAGGAGGGCGAGCAGGTCAACCTCATCGGAGACGCCATCGGGCTGCACCTGGGGGCTGGCCTGGGGCTGGGTCGGGTGCGACTGGGCGCCTCTGCACCGCTGATTCGGTTGCTGGAATCCGACGCCCACGATGTGCCCTCCGTCCTCGCCGGAGACCTCGCCCTGTCGGCCAAGTACGCCATCCTCCAGGGCGATGGCCTCGCGCTCGCCGGGATCGGCACAGTCACTGTCCCGCTGGGTGCCGACGCCTTCCAGCTCGGTCACAATGGCCTCAGCGGTGATCTCGGTGTTGCGTTGGGTGGCGGTGAGGGGCTGCGCTGGCTGACCAACGTCGCCTACCGCCTCCAGCCGGCCACCACCCTGGAGAACGAAACCGGAGCGCTGACCCTCGACGATGCGCTCCTGCTCCGGGGCGGGATCGCGGTGCCAGTCAACGAGCAGCTCGCGCTGACCGGGGAGCTGCTCGCCAGCCTCACCCCCTCCGCTTTGACCGCCGAGTCCACCCCGGTCGAGGCCATGTTCGGCGCCAGCCACCGCACCCGGGAAGGTCGGCTGCTTCGCGGCGGGCTCGGTGTGGGCGTGATCGGCGGCATTGGAGCGCCCACCTGGCGGCTGATGATCGGCATCGGCCACGATCCCGGTGCGCCTCTGGTGTTGGTCCCAGAAGACGAGCGGCCTGTACCAGAGCCAGACGGAGCTGGTCAGACACAGTGAAGCCGCCGCGGCGAACCACGACGGCTTCGAGTCGTACCCGACGGGGCGCTACTTGCGGTTCTTGAACTGCGCGACCAGGAAGTCCTGGTTCATCTGGGCGATCACATCCAGGCTGATGCCCTTGGGGCAGACCCGGGAGCACTCGCCGGCGTTGCTGCAGGAGCCGAAGCCCTCGTCATCCATCTGCTCGGTCATCTCGATCACCCGAGAGTACCGCTCGGCCTGGCCCTGGGGAACGGCAGCGAGGTGGGTGATCTTCGCGCCGGTGAACAGCATGGCGGAGGCGTTGGGGCAGGCAGACACGCAGGCCCCGCAGCCGATGCAGGCCGCAGCATCCATCGCCCGATCGGCGTCTTGCTTGGGCACCGGGGTGGCGTTGGCATCGGTCGCCGCACCGGTCCGGATGGAGACATAGCCGCCAGCCTGGATGATGCGGTCAAACGACGAGCGATCGACCATGAGGTCCTTGAGGACCGGGAAGGCCTTGGAGCGGAACGGCTCCAGGACCAGCTCATCGCCGTCCTTGAACTCACGCATGTGCAGTTGGCAGATGGTGGTCTGCGGGCGGTGGCCATGGGGCTCGCCGTTGATCACGAACCCACAGGCACCGCAGATGCCCTCGCGGCAGTCGTGCTCGAAGGTGATCGGCTCCTTGTCCTCGCCCTCCAGCCGCTCGTTGATCACATCGAGCATTTCGAGGAACGACATGTGCTCATTGACGTCAGTGGCCTTGAAGGTCTCAAAGGCGCCCTTGGTCTTGGAGTCCGACTGACGCCAGATATGAAGTGTGAGGTTCATCAGTGGCTCCTATTACTTGTAGCTGCGCTGGGAAGGCTTAACGTACCGGAAGGACAGCTCTTCTTTGTGGAGCGTGGGATCGGAATCGACCCCATTGAACTCCCACGCGGCGACGTAGGAGTAGTCCTCGTCGTTGCGCTTGGCCTCGCCCTCTGCGGTCTGGTGTTCGGTCCGGAAGTGGCCGCCGCAGGACTCCTCGCGATCGAGGGCATCGAGCAGGAGGACATCGGCGAACTCCAGGAAGTCAGCCACTCGGGCGGCCTTCTCCAGGGACTGGTTCACCGAGGCGCCGGATCCAGGCACGCTGACGTTGTTCCAGAACTCCTCGCGGATCTCCGGGAGACGCTCGCGGGCCTCAGTCAGCCCCTCGCGGTCCCGTGCCATGCCGCACTTGTCCCAGATGAGCAGCCCAAGCTCCCGGTGGAAGCTGTCGCTGGAGCGCTTGCCCTTGATGTTGAGCAGCTTGTTCATCCGGTCGGTGACCGCTTCCTCAGCACCCTTGAACTCCACACCGTCGGTGGCGTGGCTCTGCACACCCTCCTGGGCGAGGTAGTGGCCGATGGTGTAGGGAAGGACGAAGTAGCCGTCCGCGAGGCCCTGCATCAGCGCACTGGCACCGAGGCGGTTGGCGCCGTGGTCGGAGAAGTTGGCCTCTCCGATGACGAACAGCCCCGGCAGGTTGCTCATGAGGTTGTAGTCGACCCACAGCCCACCCATCGTGTAGTGACTGGCGGGGTAGATGCTCATCGGGACCTCGTAGGGAGAGTCTCCGGTGATGCGCTCATACATCTCGAACAGGTTGCCGTAGCGAGCTTCGACCGTGGACTTACCGAGACGACCGATCGCCTCTGAGAAGTCGAGGTACACCCCGCGGCCGTTGTAGGCGATGCCGCGCCCCTCGTCGCAGGCCTTCTTGGCGGCCCGGGAAGCCACGTCGCGGGGGACGAGGTTTCCAAACGTCGGGTAGCGACGCTCCAGGTAGTAGTCCCGATCGGCCTCGGGGATGTCGTTGGGGCGTCGACCGACCTTGTGGACCGACTCGTCCCAGCAATCCGATGCGCTCTTGGGCACCCACACCCGACCGTCGTTGCGAAGCGACTCGCTCATCAGGGTGAGCTTGGACTGGTAGTCGCCGCTGACCGGGATGCAGGTCGGGTGGATCTGGGTGTAGCAGGGATTGGAGAAGAAGGCGCCGCGCTTGCTCGCCCGCCAGGCCGCAGTGACGTTGCAGCCCATGGCGTTGGTGGAGAGGAAGAAGACGTTGCCGTAGCCGCCGGTCGCCAGGACCACCGCATCAGCGGCGTAGCTGGTGAGCTTACCAGTGGTGAGGTCGCGGACCACGATGCCCCGGGCCTTGCCGTCAATCACGACGACATCGAGCATCTCGGTGCGGGGGAACATCGTGATCTTGCCGGCCTTCACCATCCGGGCGTGGGCCTGGTAGGCGCCGAGCAGGAGCTGCTGACCGGTCTGTCCCTTCGCATAGAAGGTCCGGGAGACCAGCGCGCCGCCGAAGCTGCGGTTGGCGAGCAGTCCGCCATACTCCCGGGCGAAAGGAACGCCCTGAGCCGCGGCCTGATCGATGATGTTCACGCTGACCTGAGCGAGACGGTAGACGTTCTCTTCACGGGAGCGGAAGTCGCCGCCCTTGACCGTGTCGTAGAACAGCCGGTAGACACTGTCGCCGTCGTTCTGGTAGTTCTTCGCCGCGTTGATGCCGCCCTGTGCCGCGATGGAGTGCGCGCGTCGGGGGCTGTCCTGGAAGCAGAAGTTCAGGACGTTGTAGCCAAGCTCGCCCATGGTCGCCGCAGCGGAGGCACCGGCGAGGCCAGTCCCGACCACGATGACGGTGAACTTGCGCTTGTTCGCGGGGTTGACGACCTTGATGTCGAAGCGATGGCGATCCCAGGCGGTCTCGATGTCACCGGTGGGTACGTTGGATTTCAGTGTCATCAGATCAACCCGACGAGGATGGCGAGCGGCATGAAGACATTACCGCCGACAATGGTGAGGGTGAGCGCGGTGGCAGCACCGCGAGCGAGCCGGTCGTAGCGCGGATTGGACACGCCCAGCGTGCGGAACATGCTCCACAGTCCGTGGAACAGGTGCACTCCAAGGAGCACGTTGCAGACCATGTAGACGATGGCAACCACAGGGTTGGCGAAGGCCGTGGTGACGTTGTGATAGACGTTGTTGGCGTCGAAGTCACTGTGAACAATGCCGAAGGTCATGTGGAGGAGGTGGTAGATGATGAAGCCAAGCACCACCACCCCACTCAGCCGCATGCCCAGCTCGACCCGCTTGGAGCGGTTGAACTTGCGGTAGCCCACCGGACGGGCCGCCATCGAGCGCTTCGTGAGGGTCACCGCAGCGTGGATGTGGGCGAGGATCGTACCGATCAGCCCAAACCTCATGGGCCAGAGCACCGTCGGGTGATCGTGGAGCATCTCAGCGTAGCTGTTGATGATCTCCGGCTCCCAGAAGATCTGGAGGTTGCCGACCAGGTGGGCCAGGAGAAAGCCAAACATCGCCATGCCGGTGAGGGCCATGACAACTTTGAGGCCAATGTTTGAGGTGTAGAAGCGGAGAATCCAGCTCATCGCGGTATCCCTGATCTCGACGTGGCGTGCGCGCGGGGGCGCGGCAGTCTAATCGAATTGCGCGGGCTCACGCTATCACACGCGCCCCCACCAGCCCCGGCTGTCCTGCCTGTTGTTTCTCATAAGGGACGGCGAGTGACAAGCGAGAATTTCTGGCAGAGGCATGAGCTGAGCTAATGCATGTTCATCGGCTGTACTGCATCATCCACTCCACCTCGCGCTCCAGGAAGTTCTCAAACTGCTCGTGTCCGCCGCCGTGAGTGCACAGCTCGACGAACACATCGTCCTCGCACTCGCTCCAGGTCGTGCAGGTGAGCACATCAGCGGTGCGCTCGATCGCCGTCTCCGTGCAGGCGTTGTGGGTGCGCCAGAAAGCGACATCGTCCTCGACCGAGGCATGGGTCCCCTCTTCGGGTCCCAGCGCCAGGACCCGTCCGCCCTCGATGGGCCAGGTCGGGTCGTTGTTACCGTGGATGTGGCAGATCGGGATGGTCGGCGCGGAGCAGGACTCTGGCAGCGGCATCCAGAACCCACCAGAGACCGGAGCCGCGGCAGCGAAGACGTCTCCGCGCTCGCAGGCCAGGGTGTAGACCAGCGAGGCCCCCAGCGAGAAGCCCGACACATAGATTCGACTGTCGTCGATGGGCCAGCGGGACTGCGCATCGGCCAGCACGTCGTCGATGAACGCGACCTCGCTGCGACCATTGCCGACGAGGCCCATGTGATCGATGCTCCAGGTCGCGTCCTTTCCTTCCGGCAGCACCAGGAGGATCTGGTGGGTGTCGAGGGTGGCCTGGATGTCGGCGCGGTCGAGGTAGACCTCTGGAGAGCCGCCCCAGCCGTGGGCGTGCAGCAACATCGGCAGGGGCTGCTCACCGTCCCAGCCCGTCGGACTCATCACAAAGTAGCGTCCATCGTCCACCCGACAGGCTTCCCCGATGTCGCACTTCTGACAGCCCGTAAGCATCAGTATCCACAGCATGCCGCACCTCTGGAGGGTGACTATGCCAGTGAGACCCCGGGGGATACACTCAACCCTCCCATTGCCCAGGAGGCCGCCATGCCCACACGAGACACCGCCCTTGCCGCCTACGATCACGTCGCCGCCCTCCTGATTGCTGGCGGAGACGACACTGGCGTGACCCGCGAGCAGGTCCACGAGGTGGTCGCAGGGCTGCGCAAGGAAGGTCGCGGGACCGAGGCGCTGGCGGCCAACAGCCTGTTCACCATGGTCAACCACATCGACCACGAGAAGCAGGAGCACATCACCACCACGCACCTCGACCGGGCCCGGGCCTACTTCGCCCGCAAGATCTTCGCCCGGGGCGGCGCGATCACCCCCTCCGAGGTCACCCAGCTCCCCCCGACCCTGCGCGCGCTCCTGGAGATCGGCGAGTTCCAGGCATCCACCAACCAGCCTGGCCGCATCGCCCACCGCATCCCCCGGCAGGGCATGGATCACACCGCCGCCATACTGCGCGCCCTCGCTCGTCCCGACGATGCCATCACCCGTGCCGACCGGGATCTCGCGATCTACGAGCTGTACGAGCAGGGGCGGGGCACTGAGGCACTGGCGGTGCGGTTCTTCTTCAACTTCATCGACCACCGTCACGGACGCATCCTCGAGCAGATCACCGTCCAGGAGATCGAAGACGCGGTGAAGTACTCCGACCTGCGACTGCTGCGGAAGAAGGACACCGACAACAACGGCTACTCCCGCGATGAGGTCGCGAAGTTCTCGACCACCGCCCGTGCCTTCCTGAGGGTCGGGCAGATGATCGAAGCCGGCCTCGTCACCGCTCAGGCGTGAAGCGAGCTGTGCTCCCCACCCTCGGTGTCCTCTTCGGACTGTACCTCACCGCCGCGCTCGTCCTCCGCTCTGTCCAGGAGCGCATGCTGTTCCCGGCTCCGACCATCCCCACCAGTGATCTGTCGGAGATGGCCCGAGTCGCCGGGGTCACTGAGCTGACGGTGCCCTCGGGCGGCGAGACCCTCTACGGCTGGCACAGCCCGGCGGGCGGCACCCACGCGGTGCTCTACTTCCACGGCAACGCCAGCTACACCGCCGCCAACGTCCTGCCGATGCGCGAAGCAAACGCTGCGGGCTGGGACTTCATCTGCGTCTCTCCGCGCGGCTACCCCGGCTCCACCGGCACCCCCTCCCGGGGCTTCCTGCGCGCCGACGCCCTCGCCGCCTGGGAGCACGCCACGACGGTGCTCGGCTTCGATCCCGATCACATCGTCCTGCATGGCCGAAGCATGGGCGGAGGCATGGCGGGGGAGCTGCTCGCAGAGGTGACGCCAGGCGGGGTGATCCTGGAGAGCACCTTCCGCTCGATGGCCCGGCTGGTGCAGGAGAAGGTGCCGTACTTCCCGATGGGCCTCGTGCTCAAGTACCCGCTGCGGACCGAGGACCGCACAGTGACCGCCCCGATGCTCATCCTTCACGGTGACCGCGACGAGATCATCCCCGTCGCCCACGGTCGCGCCCTGTCAGAGCGGTTTCCCAACGCCGAGTATGTCGAGATCTCCGGCAAGGGTCACAACGACGGCCTCCTGCAAGACACCGGCGCCGCCTCCGCGCTGAGGGCATGGCTCGACGCACGGCGATAAGCCCCTGCAACACGCAGGAGTGGCCATGAGCTGGAAGCCGTTTGGTGGGGAAGACTACTGGGACTTCGACGCGGTCAGCGCCTGGTGTCAGGCGATGGTGGCTGCGCATCCAGGCTGGGTTCGCCTGGAGGAAGTCGGCAAGAGCCGCCATGGTCGCCCGATGATGCTGCTGACCTTCGGCCGCCAGGACGGCCACACCGAGGAGCGCCCTGCGTTCTGGCTCGATGCCGGCACCCATGCAGCGGAGTGGACCGGGGTGATGAGCGCGCTGTATACGATGAGCCGCTGGATTGAAGGGGTCGAGGACGGCTCGCTGTCGGACTGGTTCTCCAGCCACACCTGCTACGTCATGCCCTGTGTCAGCCCCGACGGCTTCCAGGCGATGCACGACGGGCTGCCGTTCCTGCGCAGCACCCTCCGCCCGCCCCGCCCCGGCACCGTTCGCAGCGGCATGTCCCCCTCCGACATCGACGGCGACGGTGAGATCCGATGGATGCGCTGGCGGCACCCGGCCGGTCCCTGGATCCCCGATGCCACCTGCCCAATCATGATGCGTCCCCGCACTGTCGATGATGATTCAGCGGACGCCTTCTTCGTCTGCACCGAGGGCGAGCTGATCGCCTGGGACGGGGTGAAGTGGATCGCTGCGAGCCGGGAGTTCGGACTCGATCTCAACCGCAACTTCCCAGTCGACTGGAAGCCGTTCTCAATGTTCGGCATGGACTCCGGCGACTTCCCGGGCAGCGAGCCCGAGAGTCAGGCGATCCTGCGCGCGTTCGCCGACCGGCCCAACATCGCCTCCGCAGTCACCAACCACACCTACACCGGCTGCCTGCTCGCCCCCCCGGCCAGCGACGACTCCCCGCTGCCCGACAGCGACATCGCGATGATGAGCCGGCTGGCCCACGATGCGGTGGAGGGTACGGACTACAAGGTCTACAAGGTCTACCCGGAGTTCATGTACGACCCCAAGAAGCCGACCATCGGCACCTGGGACGACACCATGAGCTGCACCTTCGGGGTCGCCGGGTACACCCTGGAGCTGTGGGATCCCTACCGCTGGGCCGGCCTGACGGACGTGGCGCCGCTGGACATGTTCCGCAACCCGGACATGAAGGTCATCCGGGCGATTCTCGACAAGTGCATCGCTGAGGGCCTGTATGAGCCCTGGACCCCGTTCGACCATCCCCAGCTCGGTGCGGTGGAGATCGGCGGCATTGACTACATGCACACCGTCCGCAATCCACCCACGCCGCTGCTCCCAAAGGAGTGTGAGCGTGGGTTCGCGGTCGCTGATCGGGTCCGTCGGGCTGTGCCCTCGGTCAGTGCGACCCTCGAAGTCACCGCGCTGAGCAAGCAGATCACCCAGGTCCGCCTCGTGCTGGAGAACCTCGGCGCCCTGCCGACCTCTGGTCTGGCCATCGGCGAGAGCCTCGGAGTGAGCCCGTCAGTGAGCGCCAGCCTCGTCGTGGCGGACGGCACGGAGCTGCTGGAAGGCCCCGCCGAGAAGGCACTGCACCACCTCGACGGCTGGCTGTCCGGTCTGTCTGGCTTCGGACGCAACCCGATCTACCCCAGCCTCGCCGGGCGGGGTCACCGGGCGGTGGTGACCTGGCTGGTTCGCGGCAGCGGGTCGGTCACGGTGCGTTGGATTGCGGGTCGTGGCGGGGTGGGCGAGGCCAGCGCGGAAATCTAAGCGTCGGTCAGGGGATTGGACCTTGTGAAGTGCTCGGCGCTCTGGGTGGTTCAGGACGGTCCTTTGAGCCTGCGGACGGCGATGAGTACCTGGTGTCTGGTTGGGGGGCACAAGGTGGGTGGCCCAGGAGGAGCGGGGGCTGGAGTGAGGTGGCCGCTGGAGTGGACACTCAACGCAAGGAGTGCAGGCCCTTGAGCGAGGGTCATGAGGAGACTGAAGGGCGAGCAGGACCGGTTGGTACAATCAAAAGCAGAGATGGGCGAAGCCTTGAAGTGAGGCGGTACTGCCAACCCCGTCTCCGTCCTTGGGCTGAGGGCGCCCCCGGCTCTGATCGCTACGGGTCCCCTCCGCGGTCGCAGCTCCGTTGCACTCCGCCTCCGCTTCGCTTCGCCTCTCACTCCCTGTCGGCCAGCATTCTAAAGAAACTGCCCACGTCCCCAGCCTCGGGTCGCTTGCTGCCTCCGGGGCCGCCAGAGAATCTGGCGTGCGGGGCCTCCGACACGGCCCACTACGGGCTCCCCTTGCGCGCGCCCGGGCGGACTGAGACTCCAGGCAAGGCGATCCAAAACAATACAATCAACAAAATTAGGGGGGGAAGGCAGCCACCTGACCGGCTTCGTCGGACTCACCCCGTCCCCACTCCTCTCCACGCAGGTCAGCTCGCCCGTCTGCGACCGGCTGCTGCCCTGACTCAGCGTCCGGTCCTTGAGCCAGCCACCTGACCGGCTTCGTCGGACTCACCCCGTCCC
>JBLHNG010000170.1:0-11901 GCA_047621685.1 Myxococcota bacterium
CAAATGTGGTGAGCACGGCAGGTCCAGATCCGAAGTGGGTGGGAAGTCGGGAGCCCGCCCACCCGCTGGATCGGCCGGCTGCTTCCAGGGGACACTCCACACCAGGCGCGGTCGGCCGAAGGTCGACCTGCGCCGCCGGCCACGGATCACGGAGGCGGACGAAGTCAGCCGGTGGCTGCCTACGTACACCCAAAAAGTCGGGTGGTAACGTTCGTTCGGAGAGCCTCAAGTCGCAGGCCGCCCGGGTGCGGGCAAGGGGAACCCGCAGAGGGCCGTGTCGGAGGGCCGGGGGACGCCCTCAGTCCACGCCAGATTCTCTGGCGGCCCCGGAGACAGCAAGTGAGCCGAGGCCGGCAACAAAGTCCCAACACTGAGAATGCTGGCCGAAAGGGAGTGAGAGGCGAAGCCGCTGGAGCGGGCACTCGCAGAGGCGGCTAGAGCCGGCACTCGCACAACGGAGCTGCGACCGCGGAGGGGACCCGCAGCCATCAGCACCCAAGGACGGAGACGTCGCCGGCATCCCCATCGTCCTCAATCAGCCTCAGCCTCACCCCTCCCTCAACCCATCCTCTCCAAACTCCTCCTCCGGATCCCCCAAAACCCCTCTCAACCTCAAGATCAACCGACTCGCCCTCACCCCATCAATCAACCGATGGTCAAACACCAGCACCACCGGCAGCATCGGTCGAACCGCTGGCACTCCATTCACCGGGATCACCTCATCCTGCACCGCCGACACCGCCCAGACGGTTCCCAGGTGCATCAGCCGCCCTGGCAGGTTGAGCGCAGCCCCTCGGAAGAGGATGCCCTCCTGATTGGCGAGGGTGGCGCCGGGGTTGGTCAGCCCGGTGGTGATCGGCATCTGGGCGAAGAGACGCTCGGCGATTGGGGCCTGCTGGGCGGCGCGGTCCATGAGGTCCAGGGAGCGGCGGATGGCGGGGCCGGGCAGGTGCTTGATGCCACGCATCAGCCAGCGACCGATCGGGTTGGTCACCCGACCGTCCCGCTCCTCGGCGATGGTCTTTCGGGTCCGGTCGGCGATGTCCCGGAGGGAGCGGGTGTCGGCGTGCTCGACGATGGCGGCGCTCAGCTCGCGATCCTTCCCGCCCTTGTGGCCCAGGAGGTTGACCGGCATGGCGACCGCGACCTGATCCGATGGCACGATCTTCCCCCCGATGACCCGGGAGTTGGCGTCTGGGAAGTCCGCCAGCGCCCGACCGATCGCGGCGGTCAGCAGGTGCTGGATGGAGACCTTCGGGCCGTCCTGCTCGGCGAGACGGGCGAGGTAGGACCGGCTGTCGGTGAAGTCGATGGCGACGCTGGTGGAGACCCACGGGCTGTATGGCGGTGCGAACCACCACAGCAGGAACTCACGGATGACGGAGGGCTTTTGAGGCATGGACTACCGAGGTGGGTTCTTGGGCGGCGGGGTGCCGGGAGGTTGTCCGGGTGGCCGCTGACCGGATGGATGTGCGCCGGGAGGCTGGCCCCCCGGAGGATGCGCGCCAGGAGGATGTGCGCCGGGTTGCTGCCCGGGAGGCGGCCCGGGCGGACCAGGGGCGTCGGAGCAGGTGGTGTAGCCCAGCGCCTCCAGCCGGGCGCACTCCTCCGCTGACAGCTCCCGACCAACCTCCGGTTCTGGAGCCTGGGAGCTGGCGAGGCTGGCGATGAGGTCGTCGTAGACGCTGCGATCACAGGGCGCGCCGCTGAGGTCGGTGGACTCGGTCGGGTCTAAACTCAGGTCGTAGCGCAGGGTGGCGTCGGGCTGCTGGATGCACTTCTCGGTCAGCGTGCGCTGGGCGAACTGCGGCTCAGGCATCCAGGGATCGGTGATCGAGAAGACGGGCGAGGGGCGGTCGGTGTTGCCAGCGATCTGTGCGCTGCCCTGCATTCGGGCGTCCCGGGGGAGTCCGGCGAGGGCGAGCACGGTCGGGGTGATGTCGATGAGTCCCACCTGCCGCTCGATGACCTGCACGGGCACCGTGGGACCGCGGATCAGCCACGGAACCCGGACCACGGAGTCCCACAGCCCGGCGCGGTGGTTGAAGTAGTAGCCGTGCTCGAACGACTCGCCATGATCGGCGGTGATCACGACCACTGCGTCGGGACCGGCGGCATCGAGCACCTCAGCGAGCAAGGCGTCCAGCTCAGACAGCTCGCCGTCGTACAGGGCGAGGATGTGGGCGAGGTCCTCGGGAGAGGGGACCTTCCCGCCGTCTCGGTAGGGCCGCAGATCGGCGTCGGAGCCAGTGAGGCTACCGGTGTAGTCCGGGTCGTAGGCGGTGTCCCATGGCGGGGCGGGGGTGTAGGGGAAGTGGGCGTCGAAGTAGTGCACGAACGCAAAGTATGGGCCGGTCTGCTGCTTGATCCAGGTCGAGGCGGCTGCGGTGACCTCTGCGCCGGGGCGCTTCATGTCGGCGGCATCAAGGGGGAACTGATCGTCGTAGGTGGCAAAGCCCCGGGAGAGCCCGCTGGCCTGATCCGTCAGGGTCACCCCGCCGATGAACGCCGCAGTGGCGTAGTCGTGGCGGGTGGCGATCTCGGCGAGGGTCGGGCCGGTGTAGCGGGAGCCGCCGTTGGCCGGGACGTTTCCGTGGACCTCTGGCAGCACCCCCGACAGCAGCGACCAGTGCGACAGCGCGGTCTCCGGGAAGTGGCTGATCGCCTGATTAAACCGGGTGCCCTGCTCGGCAAACGCCGACATCACCGGGGTCTGCGCTGGTCCGCCGTAGACCGCCAGCCGGTCAGCCCGCACGGTGTCCAGGGAGATGATGACGATGGAGGAGGGGGTCTGCGAGGCTTCACCGACCGGCTCGAAGGTCGGGGTGACCGTGAGGGCAGGGCGCTGCATCGGTGCGGTGACTGGCGCGACCGTCGGCTCTGTGACGGGCTCCGTGTTCTCAACCGGCTCGCCACTACACCCAAGAACCAGGAGGATCATCGGGGGTCCAGGGCCGCGTAGTAGACCGCGTTCTCACCGCGCACGCCCTGGTTCCAGACCACATGGAACCGCCCGCTGCTGTCCACGTCGACCGAGGCGAGGCCGGGCTTGCCCCAGTCGATGTCGGCGATCTTCTTCGGGGCGCTCCAGCCGTCGCCACGGTTGAGGGCGTAGACCATCTCGGCATCTTCCCCGGCATCCCAGCCCCAGACCAGGCAGAGCACCCCGTCGGCGTTGACCGCGATGTCTGGGTCGAAGTGGAAGCCGCCGAGGCCCGCAGAGGGCTCCTGGAGGCCGCCCCAGGACCCGGGCTGCCCAGAGCGCACGTAGATGTGCTGCGGGCTGCCGGAGACCTTGTGGAACCAGGTGACATAGTCGGTGCCGTCGGGAGCGAACGCGAAGTGCGGGCGCTCGCCGGGGGAGCCGGTGGCGGTGATGTCCTCCAGCGGGCCGAACACGCCGTCGCGCCCTTCCGCGAGGTACAGCGTCGTCTCCCCGCCGCCGGTGCCGATGTCGAAGCCGGCCAGCACGCTGCCGTCGGGGCGCTGCTCGACGTTGGTGTGCCAGGCGTCCTCGGTGCCATCAGACAGGGCGGTGATCTCGCCCCACGCCCCGCCGGTGCGCCATCGGGCCTGCGCGGAGAACCGGTGCTCCTCACCGACTGGCTTGCCGATGAAGATGTAGGCGAGGCCGTCGCCGGTGGTGTTGGCGACGTGCCCGCTGCCGATCTCGCCGCCGTTGTCGGGGGTGATGGCCTTTGGGGTGCTCCATGTCGAGCCATTCCAGGTCGTGAGGTAGCCGACGGAGGTGAAGTCAGGCAGGGCGTGGTCGTAGACGATGACCACTGAGCCGTCGTCCCGGGCCACGATGTCGGGCCCCCAGTTGCGGTCCTTGCTGTGGCCCAGCTGCACCGGCGCACTCCAGGTCACCCCGTCCGTCGAGCGGCGGTGTCGGATGATGTCCCCGGCCTCGACCCGGTCGTAGAACACCGCATGCAGCTCGTTGTCTTTTGGAGACACCGCGATCTGCGGACGGTATCCGCCGGAGGGCTTCGTGGTGAGCAGGACCGGAGTCGACCAGCCGCCCATGTCAGAAATCGCCGGACCCTTCGGCGCGGGCTGGTCGTGGAACGGCGGGAAGCCGGAGGGATCCTGAAACGCACCCCCGGAGGCACCGTTCTGCACGCCGTTCTGTGGACCCTGCATGCCACCAGGACCACCCGGGGGCGGACCAGACGGCCCCATCTTCCCGGCGTTGCCCCCATTGGCCTTGCCGCCCTTGCCGCGCGGCGGGTTGTTCGGACCGTGCTGGTTCGCCTTGCCGCCCTTGCCTGGACCGCCGCTCTGGGGCGGGCTCTCAGGCTCGGTTGTCGTCTCGGTCGCAGCCTCCGGTGTGGTCGGCTCCTCACCATCACAGGCTAACGTCAGCATCCACCACACTGCGGATCCCCTCTGGGTCGTAGTATTGTCGTCTTCCCGGCAACCCTACCGCCTCCGGTCGTCTCGTGTCACTCCTCCTCCTGCTGTCCGCAGCCGCCGCCCAGCAGGCGGACATCCCCGCAGGAAGCTTCCTGCGCGGCAGCGGCTCCGTCCCCGACGAGACCCCGCAGCGCACCATCAGCCTCTCCGCCTACCGCATCGACCTCTACGAAGTGACGGTGGCGCAGTTCCAGTCGTTCATGGGCGGCCCGGCCAGCGAGCAGGCCCACTGGAGCACGACAGGCTGGGCGTGGCATCAGGCCAACCTGGAGGGCGCGGGGGCAGACGTGCGCAGTGCTGGGCGGACTCCGGGACACCCGGTCGTCGGGGTCACCTGGTACGAGGCCGATGCCTACTGCCGCTGGAAGGGCGGGGCGCTGCCGACCGAGGCGCAGTGGGAGCAGGCGGCGTGCGGAGAGGGGGATCCATCCGGCCACCGGTTCGCCTGGGGAACCGGCGAGGATGCCGACGCCGTCTGGTACTCCGGCGGCAAGTACGGCCACATCTCCGGGGTGCTCACCGAGCCGGTCCAGTCCGTTGACGACACCCTGCGCTCCCCGTTTGGCCTCGCCCACGCCACTGGAAACGTCTGGGAGTGGACCGCAGACTGGTACCACCGCGAGGGGTATGTCGGGGGGCCAGACGTCGACCCGACGGGACCGGAATCGGGCACCTGGAAGACGATGCGCGGGGGCTCGTTCATGAACCTGCCCAGCTACAGCACCTGCACCCACCGCGAGCCGGCTCGACCGGAGCGGGTGGCGCTGACCGTGGGGTTCCGATGCGCCTACTCGCAGTAGTCGGCCTGCTCGGCTGCACCGGGGACCACGAAGCCGTCATCGAAGCCCCGCCAGACCTGGAGGTGGTCGATGGCATGGTGAAGATCCCCGCCGCCACCATCACCCTCGGTCCAAAGCACATCCCGCCGGTCGACGGCTTCGAGGCTCCGTCAGGTCCAGGCGGCATGACCCCGAACATGGGCGAGGGCAGCAACAACCGCGACCCCGGCGCGCCCCCACCGGTCGGACAGCCCCCGGGACGACCGGGCGGTCAGGGCGGTCAGGGCGGTCAGGGCGGTCAGGGCGGTCAGGGCGGTCAGAATGCTCCCGGCGGCGCGCAAGGCCCCACCGGTCCCACTGGTCCCACCGGCCCCCGAGGGGCACACCACGGCTCCCCGAACCAGGGTGGTGTGGCGCCCGGCAACGTCGGCCACGTCCGCGGCGGGTCCGCGCCCTCCGCGCCTCCGGGGATGCCCGGCAACAACCTCAAAACCGCCGCCGCGACGGTTGCCTGGGAGATCGGCAACGGCGGTCAGCGCCTCAAGCCTCTCCAGGTCTCCGTCAGCAGCTTCTGGATCGATCTCACCGAGGTCACCCGTCGGCAGTATCAGGCCTTCCTCGTCGACACCGGCTACCGCCCGCCGTTCGTTGCAGAGGACTGGGCCCGTGACGACGGCTGGAACTGGGACGGCACCGACTACCCGGCTGATACTGGTGGTCATCCAGTCGTCCTGGCGAGCTGGTACGACGCGGTGGAGTTTTGCACCTGGGCGGGCAAGCGCCTGCCGACGGAGTCCGAGTGGCAGCTCGCCGCGCTCGGGACCGACGGGCGCATCTTCCCGTGGGGCGATGACTACAGCGGCGACCGACTCAACCACGGCAAGATGGACGCGCCGAACTTCGACGACTCCGACGGCTTCGAGTACACCTCCCCAGTCGATGCCTTCCCGTCGGGTCGCAGTCCCTATGGCCTCTACGACGCCTTCGGAAACGCCTGGGAGTTCACCGCCGACTACCGCCGGGACGACTGGTCGATGTACGTCGACAGTGCCGGGAGGGCGGTCTCCGGGCAGGGCGGGGCAGACATCACCGCGCTGGGACCGGGGCTGTATGTGGCGGTTCGCGGCGGGGCATACTTCTTCGACCTGCGACCCAACCCCGGCGGCGAGCGCAACGAGTTCCTGCCTGAGGTCCGTCGCAAGACCTCCGGCTTCCGGTGTGCCAAGTGAGCGGAGGGGTGAGGCGGTGGCTCGGGCGGCTGCTCCTGGTGGCTGGCGGCCTGCTGGTCGGTGTCGTCGGTGCGGAGGTCCTCAGCCGGATGGTTCGGCCAGACGCGAGCGCGGACCTGCTGTTTGGCTCGCCGGAGTCCTCTCCGATGGGGCTCTACGTCATCGATCATCAGACCTTGCTCACCCCTCGACCTGGCTTCACCGGCACGATCCGCTCGCCGGGCTATGCCGTCGACCTGCGCATCAACGAGATCGGGCTGCGCGGGCCTTCGACTGCGGAGGTCACCGGGAAGCAGTGGCTGGCGGTGGGCGACTCGTTCACGATGTCTGTCCAGGTTCCCGAGGAAGAGACCTTCGCCGGCCAGCTCTCCGGGCCGGTCGGCGCGCACATCTGGAACGCCGGGGTCGATGGGTTCTCCACCTGGCAGGCCGCGATCCGCTACGCCGAGATCGATGAGGTGCAGCCGGTTGAGCAGGTGGTCCTCACCTTCTTCCTCGGCAACGACTTCCAGGACAACGCCAACTTCCTTCACCAGATTCGCAACCCGCCGCCGATGGCAGAGGGCTCGGACATTCCCCGCGAGACGATGCCCCCGGTCACCCGGTTCCTGCTGCGTCACTCCCACCTCTACGCCCACTGGCGGGTGCTCCAGCGTCGGGCGACGGTCGCCTCTGGGGAGGACCACACCGCTCAGCGGTGGAAGCAGGAGCTGATGATCTTCTCCACTGACGGCGGTCGCAGCCTCACCCAGCTCTCTCAAGAGACCGAGAAGGCCCTGCGAAAGCTCCGGGACGACGTGAAGTCCCGGGGAGATGCGCTCCTGGTGGCGGTGGCACCCCCGGCGTTTGTCATCGAGACCGACCGGGCTGAGGCCACGTTCGAGGTGGTCGGGCTGGACACCGCGAGGATGGACCTCGACGCCCCCCGTCGGGCCGCCCTCGACATCCTGCGCAAGCTCAACATTCCCGCCTGCGACCTCACCGATCCGCTGAAGACCGCCACAGAGGCGGGTGGGGAGCTGTACTTCGTCTATGACGGCCACTGGACCGCAGACGGCCACCAGGTGGTCGCAGAGACTCTGGAGGGATGCCTGTGATTGCGCTCTTGCTCGCCTGCACTGGCTCCGAGCCGACCATTGAAGCGACCCCCGCTGAGGAAGCAGTCCCGATCGAGAACCTCGACCAGGGCCAGCAGCACCCCCCGCTGCCCGCTGACAACCCGGCCTGGGAGTGGGATGCCGGTGGCTTCGTCGGGGACTTCGGCTGGTATGGAGAGCACAGCTGGGCGGACGTGCGCATGCGGGTCGCCGGACACCTCTCGGCGGCGGGCCGGGACCTCGCTCGGCTCAAGGCGCAGCAGGGTGACTATGCCGGGGCTGCTCAGGCCTACCAGCAGCTCGCCGGGAGCCTGCACGCCATCCCGACCCCTGACGACGGCAGTGCTGCTCAGATCAACGCCCTGCTCCTGTCCGCTGCACAGCGGGACGCCGCAACCCTCACCGCCCTCGCCGCCGGGCAGGCACCACCGGAGGGGGAGGGCCTCGCCGGACTCCGGTCGCAGTACTACGGACTCGCACAGCGTCATGCGGCTGGTGAGGACGTCTCCCGAGAAGCCGTCGCGCTCCAGGATGCCCTCAAGCCCCACCTCGAGCCCCGTCCAGACCTCGACCTCGACAGCTTCACCGACTTCACCGCCCGCCATGCCCTCCGGGTGCGGCTGTTTGCGGCCTACCTCGACAGCCTCGACCCTCTCGGCATCTCCGAGCGGTGGGGGTACTGGGAGTCCGACGAGATCGCCCGACAGGCGCTTCTCATCGGGGCAGCGGCCGAGGCGCTCGGTGGAAAGCACTGGTCGGATCTCGCCTCCGACGCCCTGGTTGGCACCGAAGTGCCTGCCGGTGACCTGCTGCGCTACCCCTCGGTGCTGGCGGATGCCCTGGTCAGCCGGGATCAGGTGCCTGTGTTCACCGCGGAGGGCCTCGGCTGGCTGCCGACCGGAGACAGCCTCATCGACCTCGCCGGCCACCCCGGTCCCCGGGCGATCGGCACGCTCCAGAAGATGGGCCTCGACGACCCGAAGCACCGGGCCTGGCTCGATGAGACTGCCTCCGCGCTCAACGCACAGCGCGACGATCCCGCTGCGGTCGCTCGCATCGGTCGGGAGGCGGTGGTCTGGCTGGACGAACACAGCCACGGGAGCCGGTTCTACAACGTCAAGCAGGCCCGCAGCGACCTCGTGCGGCAGCTTGCCCGGGGCGGACACTTCGACCTCGCCGCCAGCGTGCTCGCCGACAACCGCCCCCTTCACAACCAGGACTGGGCCTGCCCCAACCGCGCCGGGATCCTCTCGGCCATTGAGGGGCGCCTGCTCGCAGAGGCAGGGGATCCGCAGGCCGCGACGGTGCTTCAGCGCGCGCTGACGGAAGGGCAGGCGTTCCTTGCCGACGTCGATCGGGCGGAGTCGCAGGAAGGCTACGGCCTCAAGCCCCCGGGGATGGGCGGACAGCGTGGGAAGTCAGGCACTCCTGGCGCTAACGGCCCCCCGGGTCCACCCCCTGGCGGGGCGGGGAGCCCTGCTGGCGTCCGCCCCCGGGGACACCCCCCTGGTCAGCCCCCAGGCCAGCCCCCTGGCGGTTCTTCGTCTGGTCAGACTTCCGAGTCGATGCCGCAGCAGCCAGGTCATAAATAATGAGCCCGTCGCACTCCGAGAACGGCTGACCCAGGCTGCTCGCCAGCCACGCCGCGCCGTCTGGATCCGCGTCCACCTCGACCACCCCCCAGCGGTAGCCGAGGTTGACCAGCTTGGTGAGGTTGAGGCGCCGTCGAGTGGGATCGGTGCTCCAGCCAGAGCCGCGAAGGGGAGTGAGGACCCGGCCTTCTTGAGACAGTGCCCAGGAGGCGATTCCGGTCTGTGGGGAGGGGTGTCCGTGGATGATCTGGTAGAGCTGGGTGTCTGACAGCTCCCCAAGCTCGGCGTCCCACGGCCACATCAGCAGCCCGCCGGGCTCCAGGTCCGCCAGACAGGCCCCCGACGGCAGCGCGGTGGTCGGCAGGCGCAGAGAGAGCCCCCCGACCAGCAGCCCGTCCAGCAGCACCACCCCGAGCAGCACCACTCCCGCCCGACTCCCCCAGCGCTGCACGACGGCGGTCACTGCGATCCCGGCGCAGACCGACATGCCGATCACCGCGAGGGCGAGGAACCGGGTGGGCTGAGTGAGGGGGCGGGCGACGGCGTCCATGAGGGCGTTGAGGAACAGGAACGGCCCAGCAATGCCGCCGGTGATCGAGCCCAGCGACAGGGCCACCCCGACCCCGATGAGGCCCAGCCAGGGCAGGCTCTGCCGGGGACGGAGTGCCATCGCAGCACCCGTCAGCAGCAGCCCGACGAGCCCGAGGTAGCGCCCGCCGGTTGCAGCGGTGGCTTCCTGCGCAGACAGGGTCCAGCGGACCGCGCCGGGCCAGACCAGCTCTGAGAGCCCCGCTCGCGCCCAGGGAAGATCGACGACGGAGAGGTGCGCGCCGGCCAGGGCCACCGTCTGTCCGGCGACCTCTCGGGGGTAGTCCGGGCTCGCACTGCCGGAGAACATTCCGGCGATCACGACAATGCCGACGCTGCCGAGCACCACTGCCAGCAGGAGCGGGGCGACGGGGGTGCGTCTGTGGGTGGCATCGAGGGCCATCAGGACGGCGACTCCGGGCAGAACCGGGGCGAGGTAGGGGTTCTCGGCGGCGACCCATGCCATGCACAGCGCCGCGAGCAGTCCGCCGGTCCATCCTCCAGCGCGCAGGGCGAGGAGTCCGAGGGGAATGGGCAGGGCGGCGACGGCCACCGCGGAGCCCTCGCCGACCCCAAACGGCAGGTAGCGGGCGGCGAGCACGACCAACCCGGCGGCGGCAGCCCCCCATCGGCTGTCGGTGAGTCGTCTGGTCAGCCACGCGCAGCCTGCCGCTAGCCCAGCGATCTGGAGCAGCGCGGCGGCGGAGGCGGCCCGTGCGGCGCCGAGGAGGGGGGCCAGCAGTGTCCACAGCAGGGCGCTGGATGGAGAGAGCACCGAGCCGGTCGCGCCATACGGGAAGTTGACCAGATCGGTCTGGCTGCCCATTGCGTCCAGCGGCCCGACCTCAGAGAACCACCACATGCCCCACAGCGTGGAGACCACGTCCGGCCCAGCACCCGGCACGGTGCTCGTCAGCAGGGCGTCTCTCAGCGGCCAGGCGGCCAAGACCACCAGCGCGAGCCCGGCGAGCAGCGCCGCGCGCATCTACTCTCCCGTCGGCGGTGCTCCCGCAGGCGGGGCGCCATCCATCGGCGGAGCGCCATCCATCGGCGGAGCGCCATCCATCGGCGGAGCGCCATCCATCGGCTCGCCATCGGGTGGCGGAGCGCCATCCATCGGAGGGGCGCCATCGCCGGGTGTGCCGCCGGGTCCGCCGACCAGATCGCCTGGCGTCCCGGCCGAACCGGCCATCTCGGGGAAGACACCGACGGTGAGGTCGATGCCGGTCAGGGTGCCCTCAGCGAGCACCGGCCCATCGGCGCGCATGCCCATGCGCTCACCCTGTGAGGGGAAGCCGTCGCCGTTGGCGTCGTCGACGACCTGGAGGACCACCGGCTCGCCATCGGGGACCCGGAGCGTGTAGGCACCGGTTGCGTCGTAGGAGGCCTGGGTGATGAGCTGGAGGTCGCTGCTCGCCGAGCCGATGGTCGGGCTGGTCGGCGGCGGTGGCAGCACCCGGACGAGCAGCTGACCGGAGCAGCCGTCGCAATTGAGGGTGCCGGTGATGGTCGCGCCCTCTGTCAGCTCCTCCTGGGTGTAGGCCGCCTTCAGCTCGCCATCGGGGAGGTTTCCGGCGAAGGTGCCCAGCGTTGGCGGGGCGGCTGCGACGTCGAGGCCGCCGGTGGGCGGGGTCATCTGGCCAGGGGTGCCCGCGCTGCTGGCGTCTGAGGGACCGCCGGAACCCGGACCGCCATCGAGCGGTGCACTCGACATCTCACCGGACGGCGCACCAACGCCCCCCGGTCCGCCCGAAGCGCCCGAAGCACCCGGCCCGCCCGGCGCACCAGGACCACCTGGGGCCTCGGTCTGTGGGGTAGCCTCATCGACCGGCTCAGGGCAGCCAGCAATCAGCAGGAAGATCCAGAGTCCACGCACGACACCACTCCTGTACAACGATTCACTGGTTTACCATAACGGCACCGATCTTCAGCCTGGGGGGTCGGTTAGTGTGTGTGTGTCTGTGGTCTGGAGCGGTGTCGAGATGGGTATTGGTCTGCTGATCGACTTCCTGCTGGAGGCAACGTTTGGTGTCGCCTACGACACGGTCTCACAGGGCTTCTCAGGCTACCGGGACCTCTCAGCGGTCAAGACGATGAAGCCGGAGCAGAAGGAAGCCTTCTTTCAGGCGATCTTGCTGGTGATGATGGCCGATGGGGGGCTCAGCGAGGAGGAGCGAATCGCCCTGGAGGGCAAGCT
>JBLHNG010000171.1:0-11850 GCA_047621685.1 Myxococcota bacterium
ACTCTTCCAGTGGGTGACAAACCGCAGCGCCTCGGGCTCGAACCAGAGCGTGCCCAGCGTTCCGTCGCTGCCGATCGCGACGACCACGTCCCGGCGGGCATCCGGGCGGTGTAGCACGCGGATGTTCTCGCTGTCGAGCAGGGTCTCACATGGGGTGCTGGTGATGGTCTGATTGCCCTTTGCAGACCGGACCAGGAGCCGGCCGTCCTGCATCAGCACAACATAGCGACCGCCGTCCAGACACGCCGCGCTCAGAATGGTCTGGCCATCATCCGGGGTGAAGGTGTGAATGCGGTCGCTGTAGCGGGAACGAAGCCGGGCACGGCTCCAGGCCAACAGCAGCCCCGACGCTGCACAGAGCCCAGTGTTGGGCTGGCCGTCGACGGGCAGGGCGTCGTCCTCGATGACAAACGCGCCCCCGCTGGCGGGGGGATGGGCGCTGAGCCACCGGCCGATCTGGACCGTGCCGTCGGCAGCCCCCATCAGCAGCCGAGAGGCGTCCTTGCCGTGGGTCGCCAGATCGCCCGTGTCGGTCAGGCGGCGGACTGCGGTCGGGGTCGGAAGCACCTGCTCGGGGTCGACCTTCGAGCCCTCCGACGTCCAGGCGAGCAGCCTGCCGGTGGTGTCGAAGGTGACGAGTCGATCTTGTAGCCAAGCCCACGCGGAGAGCCGCTGGTTGAATTCGTGCTCGACCCGCTCATCGGTCCGCCAGTGGATGAGCCGGCCCTGGCGCGACCAAGCGGTCAGCGCCATGTCCTCGACATGCGCCCCCACCAGGGTCGTCGGCTGGTAGCGAGCGGGAGCGGTGGGCAGCGGCTGTGCGGTGAGCCGCAGGCGCGGCGGCGTGGTCAGCAGTGCGGTCGCGTCCTCCGGGGTCATTCTGCTGTACTCGATCAGCGCCCTGTGAAGCGTGGCGGCGGCTTCTTCGGGGCGGGTGCGAAGCGGGAGGAGGATGCGGGGGCTGAGGTCCCGAAAGACGTGCAGGCCCAACTCATCGAGTTGGCGGGACTTTGCGTTGAGCAGCCCGCCGCCAACGAGACCGGCGAAGTAGCCTGGGGTGGCCAGAAGCGCCCGGGCACCCTGCCGATCATCCGTGGCTAGGCGGTGATCTACCCCCCGTCGCAGGGTGTGGTCGCGCCAGGCGGGCGGCGGCGGCCAGACGTGTGCCAGCGCCCGGTGAGCCTGCGCGCAGTGCGGGATGTCAGGGGCGATCGCGTCGAGGATGTCGAGGACAACGGGCACAACGGCTGGCGTGAGGCGGACCCGCTCGCCGGGCAGCCGCTGGACCAGCGGCGCCCTGCCGTCGGTCAGGGTGTCCGACACCGGCAGCGGCAGCGGCATCTCTGCCACCGCCAGCATGGCCAGCGCAGTGAGATCGGCCTCCGAGAGCACCAGCTCCCGGAATGCGTTGGCCACGTCCTCGTCGAGCACATCGGGGAGGGGAGGGCGGCTTGGGTGGAAGTGCAGCGCCGCCTGCAGCAGCCCCACCCGGGAGACCCACCAGGTCTCCCGGGAGCGGGTCGCCGGAGCAAGGTTCATCGCGGCGAGCACTGCGTAGGGCGCCCGGGAGTTGCGCATGTCGATGGTTGCGGCACCGTCGGCATAGCGGGCGTAGAGTGCTGCTGGAGACATCCCGGCGTCGGCGATCAGGGAGTCGCTGGGGGTGTGGCGCCCGGGCGCGCGTAGCCCGACGACCAGCGCGATCGGCGCGGGGACCGGAGGGCGGCGAGTCCCCTGGTGACCGAGCCACCGCGCGAGCACATCGCCGTGCGTTTGGCAGACCTCGTGGAGGCCGTCGATGAACACCACCAGCCGGGCGCGGCGCTGCTGGAGGGCGTCCCGGGCGGCCAGCAGCGCCTGCCAGAGGGTCGGCTGCAGCGGCAGGCGGAGGAAGCGGCAGACCATCGCTATCAGCGATCGCTCTGCCGCTTCCGGGTCCATCATCGAGGCGTGCAGGGGATCGAAGTGGTGCCGGGCGATGAGCGCACCGCGGCCGGAGAGGTGCCGGTTGGCGGAGAGCAGCAGCGCGGTGGTGCCCGAGCCGGCGAAGCCCTCGACCACAACCGGAGCCGCGGGCCGGAGCAGTCCCTCCAGCGCCCAGCGGATCTGTGCCTGGGTCGTCTCGGCATCGGTGCAGGTGACGACGTGCTCCGCGCTGGTGGGGGCAGACCACCCCGAGACCGCCCACAGCACCGGGATCTCGCGCTTTGCCGCCCGCGCCAGAAGAGCATGCTGGAGCGCTGACGGTCCGGCGACCGAGACCCACAGCACCAGCGCCCGATCTTCCCAGAGCGCCTTCGACAGGTTCTCCTCGGTGAAGGTATCGGCCTCGTGGAGTGCGATGCCGGTGTCCAGAAGCCCCTCCTGGACGGCATACTCCAGCGCCGCATCGTCGCTGCTGGACGGGCCGGCGACATAGGCCACCGTGCCGCTCAGACCGAGCCGGATCAACGACGCCGGCTCCTCGTCCTCACCGACCAGGGCCAGCCCCTGTGGACCCCGTAGCCGCTTCTCTAACGCCTGCCGCTCCCGCTCGATCCCCACCAGCGCCTTCTCCGAGTAGCGGCGGAGCAGTGGGGTGAAGCGGATCCGCGGATCGTCGACGGCCTCCCCCTCGCCGGGATCGAGCCGCCAGCGCTTGCGGTGCAGCCCGGTCAGGATCACCGGCGGCTGTGGAACGACAAACAGCCGAGGAGCTTCCCGTGGGATCGCATGCCACCGGGGCGGTCTGCCTTCCCGGGAAAGCCCCAGGATCAGCGGGCCGGGTAGATCCGGCAGATCGATGATGTGGTCCCCGGCGGAGGGGGGAATACTCAGGGAGAAGCCCCCCTCGGAGAACGCAACGCCTACCTCGATGGTGGGCACTTCCCCCAGCACCGCCGCCAGGGGCAGCAGCTCCAGGCCCGTCTGCGGCACCTGGAGGGGGTTCTGGCCGCGCCCCAGCGCCGCGACTGCCCGTTGGGCCAGAAGCCAGGCCTCCGGGGTCTGTCGGACCGCATCGGGCTGGAGTTGCAGCGCCCGGAGCGCCCAGCGGGCCAGGCTCCGGGGGTGGGCAGCGTCCTCGAAGCTCTTGAGGATGCGTAGCAGCATCCCGGGGATTTGGTCTGTCTCCCCCTTGAGCACAGCGAAGACCAGGTCTTCTTCCTGCCGGATCGCGCTGGGGATGTCAGCGTGGATCACGACGAAGACCTGCACAATCACCGCGAGATCCGCCAGTGGGATCGCCTGCCGCATCCGCTGGGTGACCGCGCGCTCGAAGCCGATCCCCTGCGCGGAGCGGGTGCTGACCAACGGGCAGTACCACACCGCCATCTCATCCCCGGCGTCGAGGTCAGGGTAGAGCGCCTCGCGGAGCGCGCGCAACAGCGCGGTCGAGATGCGCACCGCCGGCGAGGCGGCGATGGCCAGCTTCAGCCAGGGCGGAGGGCTCACCTGCAGCGCCTGCCAGGCCTCCATGTGGCGGTCCGGGCGTCGGCTCATCGGCAGATCCGCTGCAGCGAGGCCGCGGTGGTGGTTGGGGACCAGGGGGCGATCGCAAAGCCGAGCGCCTCCACCCAGTCCGGCGGCTTGGTGTACGGCAGCAGCACCGCGACAGGGTGCTGCCGGGCGTCCCGCGCGAAGGCGCGCCAGTCTCCCTTTGAGGCGCGGCCCGGTGTGCCCGGGGTCAACCCGAGGTCGGTGATCAGCAGCACCGGGGTGCCGGGCGGTGGGCGCCAGGAGCGCCCGGGGTCCAGCCGGTCTGGCGGAGTCTCGGCGATGCCGTAGCGCAGCGGCGTGCCCCGGAATTGCCACAGGCGCAGGGCCGAGGTGCCGAGAGTCTTCTCCAGCACGCCGACGAGCTGCTGAATGTCCTCAAGTAGCGGTGCGGCCAGCGCGGCATCCAGCATCACCCAGGCCCCGCGACGAAGCGTTGCGGTAGTTGTCTGCGGAAGCGGCTGGGGGAAGTGTCGCCGAGCCAGCTGCTCGGTGAGCGACACCATATCCAGGTCTCCACTCGGCAGTCGCTGCGAGAGCAGCGCGATCAGCAACCCCCGCAGGGTGCGGCCGGCGAACAGCGGCCGGGGCGGCGGGGTCCGAAACGGCCGGTCCAGCTCCGGCAGCGGCTGTACGGACTCCCAGCCCACCGCCGGCGGCACCCTGAGCGGGGGCAGCGCGGTGAGCCTCTCTTCGGTGTTGAGTGTTCGCCGAACGTCTCCGTCGGGCTCAGCAGGCGGCGGCGGCGGCTGTGGAGTGGGCTGTAGAATGGTCTGCGAGGGCGGAGTTTGGAGCGAGACCCGCGGACGAGCGGCAGCCTCCGGGGCGAACGAGCACCCCAGCAACCGGGCAATCGCTTGGCGAGCGGGCACCTCGGTCGCCCCCAACGCCGCCCACACCCGAGCGAGATCGCCCAGCCCGATCGGGGGCCTCATGCCTCTTCCGGCTTAAGCAGAGTCACCCGTTCTAGAGTCTTCCACTCCGGGCTCTCTGGAGTGATGCCTAGCGTCAAGCACGCGCACACGGCGTCGAGGTACTCCGCGGTGCTGGGGCGGGGCGTGATGTCGTCACGGAGCTCAAGGGTCTTGTCGGCGACGGCAGCCAGGATGGGGTTGTCTTTCTGCTCGGGGAAGTGGCGCTGCGCGATCGCGATCAGCCCGTCCCGTCCCACCACCCCCAGATCGATGCGCACACAACGGCGCAGGAAGGCCTCGGGCAGCCGCCGCACCCCGTTGGTGGTGATGACGATCAGCGGCCGGTTGTCCGGGTCGCGGTGCTCGATCACCTGCCCGGTCTGCCGGACCGTGAAACGATAGCTCCCCAGCGGGATGAGCAGATCGTTGGGGATGTCCGGATCGGCCTTGTCGATTTCATCGAGCAGCACCACCACCCGCTTGCTCTGCGCGCAGCCGGGGTCTCCGTTCTGGTTGGGGGCCTGGTGTTGGTGGGTGTCGGCCCTGACCACCGCTGCAGACACCGGATCAAACGCCCACCAAAGCACCCCAGGCGAGATGTAGTTCTTCGTCGGGAGGTCGGTGCCCTCACTGCCCTCACTGCGGCTCACGCTGGCGTCAGAGAGCCGCTGGACCGCGTCAAACCACCACAGAAGGTCCCGGGCAGCGGTCCGCGAGGTGATCGCATGTGTGTACAGCTTCGCCTTCCAGATCCGGGCGATGCTGGCCGCCAGGGTGCTCTTACCGTTGCCGGGCGGCCCAGTGATCAGCAGCGGCCGCCGGGCAGCGATGGCCACATTGACCGCCAGGATCAGGTCAGCCCGCTCGGCCTCGGCCGGGAAGCGGTAGACGTAGCGATCATCGTCGTCTTCGGGGAGGCTGAAAAGGAGGGTGGTCATTGAGGTGGCCTATGTGGAGAGCAGGTCGAGGATTTCGATATAGTCGTCGATGGCGTCTTCTTCGGTCTCCTGATCCACAAACGGCAGTAGCTGGATGTTATCGACGCTGTCGTTGGGGGCTGGAGAGCACGACTCGGGGGGGCAGAGCAGGAGCAGCGGGGGGTCGGCCCACTGCTCCTGGAGGTGTCGGGTCAGCGCAGCGGGGATCGGAGTCTGGCTGTCGGGCCAGGGTATCACCAGGATGTGCTCCCCCCTCCCAAGCGTGCGCCGGATCCGGCGCGCACTCCGCCCGGGGAACACCCGCTGCAGTTCGGCCTCCAGTGCGACGATCGCGTCTCCGGGGCTGGGGGAGGTCCGGTCCTCTGCGAGGAAAGACGTCAGCGCCTGGGCGTCGTGGAGGGCCGGCGGGACGAGCCGGAAGAGCTTCTGGTAGCCGTAGACGCGTTGACAGAGCTGGCCGGCGGTGAAGGGCTGAAACTGGCCGCTCCAGAGGACGATGCGGGGGGCGGTGGCCATCCGGGAGGAAAACGTCGGCAGGACCGCAGCGGGGACCCACGAGAACGGGGTAACCAGCGCTGCGAGCTTCTGGAGCTGCCCACGATCGACGTTTTTGAGCGCGAGGCTCTTGAGTGTTGTGTTGAGGGTGTGCTGGTCGGCCTGGAGGAGCGCGGCGGCGATGTTCCTGGGGGTGTCGCCAGCTGCGGCATGCAGGATATGCGCCGCCTGCTGAAGAGCGCCGGCATCCGCGCCATCCAGCAGTTGCACGATCCGCTCCAGGAGCCGATCGTGAGGGGTTCTCTGCAGCCGGATTGCCTGGAGCCGCGCCTCGAGCTCGCTGAGCGCTTCCGAGAGGCTGGCCACATGGGCAACGTTGACCCGCTGTATGCCGGAGCCAGTGAACGGTGGCCGGCTCAGCCAAGTGTCCAATGCGCCGGGGAGCAGGAGCGGGATCAGGACAAAGTCCGCCTCGTTCTCCAGGCGGTGCATCAGGACGCTGATCTCGTGGCGGGTGTACTCCGAGACAAACGCCCCGGGCGACATCAGGATGACCGCCCCGTGGCAGTCGTTGAGTTCTCGGGCGATCTTCTTCTGCCAGAACTCGCCGGGGGCGAGCGACTGCTCGTCGACAAAGTAGTGGTACGGAGCGTCTCCGGCGTCGTTCAGGGCTTTGAAGTGCTCGAGCAGCTGCTTGCGCAGCGCGACAGCCTGTTGCTGCTCCGCGGCAGAGGGCGGCTCGTTGAGCCCGAGGCGATTCATAGCCGCCGTGAGCTTGTCGAGGTCTTCGTCCCGACGGCTCCAACTGATAAACACCCGCGCGGTCACCGCTTGCTCATCGTTGAAGGATCCAAGTTCAAGGCCTAACCATCATCCCACATTCGCCACAGCCCGGCACTGGGCCGCCCGAAGCTCGGCGCAGTTCGTCTATCCCCTGCTGCATCGTCGCCTGGATCTGCGCAAAGACCACCTCAACCGACGGAGCCTCGGCGTCAGTGGTCGAGGAAGCGTATGGTCGCAATCCCTGAAGGACATGGTCAGCGGCCCTTTTCTACTCCCTGGACCGCTAAAGCGATCACCCATGGGGGGATGTTGTTGATTCCTGCTTCGGGTTAATCTACAACACGGAGTAGCCCATGGCAGTCGACGCGATCAAGGTTTCACTCAAAATCCCCTACCTTGGAGGAATCGATGGTACTTGGAGGCCCAATGATGATGAGCGGCGGGCAGCATGGGAGCTCTACGTTGAGTTAGTCACCAGGGTCGCAGTGAATGAGCTTCGCGAGGACGAAGGTGGCCTTCGCGAGGCTCTCTCATCCCTCCACTCTGTGTTTGGGACCACCAGAGAGGTGCTTCGACGCTACGGTCCATCGCTGGCGACGCCATCCACACCTGGCTACTACTCCATCGGCTACCTCGCGATGGCAGTCTTGAACTTCAGCCTCCGTCCTTTCCTCTCCAAGTGGCACCCACTTTTGCTGGACTGCGAGGCACGGCGTGGGGAGGGCGTGTCCCTGATTGAGAATGAGCAGTCCTGGAATCTACAGGGTGAACTCCAAGGCGAGCTGAAAGCTACCCGAGAAGTCCTGACCCAGTACGCTGACTTGCTTGCTCAGGCCGCTGGAGTCCCAAGCCTGATCATCCCGCGTCAGGGTTAGCCCTACAGTTGTAAGTCCTCCTACCGATTGTGATTCCAGGAGGTCGGTGTCTCTGGCTCATGTGGATCTGACGGAAGAGGACATGTCGACAGAGGGCGGTCCACCAAAGACGGCTCGGACGATTCAAGGCCGTAAATCACATCGGATGGTGTGGCCGTTTGCGAGGCCGATCTGGTAGCTGGCCGGCGTCTTTGGTGAGGGGAGGAGCTTGACCTCGACGAAGTCGATGACCGCCTCAGCCTTCTCGAAGCTTTATCAGCAATAGGAGACAGACAAACGGCAGCTATCAGGCACTCCCAGCCAACCCAGTCCGTCTCCCGAGGTTTCATCAGGAGAAGCCCCCGCCGGAGAACGCGGGAAGAATCCGGGCTCTGGATTGCTGATAAAACTCTTCTCGTCAGCCCGCTCGAGGTTCTTCTTGTGAGCGGCGAGAGAGTGGACGTTGATACCGTGAAACCGGCACCATTCAGAGAGGGACTGCTTGGACGGACGCCATCGGGACAGGAGCCGATGGGCTTCTTCAGGATTGCGGACCTTCCGGCCCACGCTGTGGCTCGACATACAGACCTCCTATCGGGAGATCTCCGCTATCGAACTCCGTTCATCCCCGGCAGAGGTGGTCGCCCGAGCCTATAGATCAGTTGTGATGATAATCACTGCTATCGATGAAGTGACGAGAGGTCGCGATCGCATTGCCTGCGTGGGATAGCGCTGCGGGGTTGTATTGTAGTGGATTGAGCAGCACACCTTTTCAGGAGCAGCGATGCCCTCAGACTCCCCGCTGGATCTTTTCATCAGCCACCGCTCGACGGAGCGTGAGCGCGTTCGACCGCTGGTGGCGGCGATGGAGGTGCGTGGTGTCCGGGTGTGGCTCGACGAACGACATATCGATGACTTTACACCAGACATCCGTGAGCGTATCCGCGAGGGGCTCGGGCGCTGTAGGGCGCTGCTGGCCCTCGCGACAGCGGCGTGGTGGCAGAGCCGGGCTTGCCAGTGGGAACTGACCGCCGCTGCGGTGGCCGGTGAAGCGCTGGGGGAGGGCGTAACCGGGCGGCTTCTCATAGTGAACCTGGGGGGCGATCTGGCCGATGTGCCCGATGTGCTGCGGCGCGCTCGGATTTTCAGCGCTGAAACACTCGACGTAGAGCCGCTCGCCGACGCAATCGCCGCCCGCTTGGCCAAGCTCGATGACCGCACGTTGGTGTCGGGAATGGAGCGACCTCGCCCACCACACTACCTACGACTGGCATTTGACGCACCGCGCTTCATCGGTCGCCTGGGGGCGCTCTGGGAGCTTCATGGGACCCTGGAAGAGCGCGGCGTCGCAGCCGTGACTGGTCAGATCGCCACCGAGCGCAGCGTCGTGCGCGGGATGGGTGGGATGGGCAAGACCATGCTGGCTCGGGAATACGCCTCGCGCTTCGGGGCGGCGTGGCCAGGAGGCGTGGTCGTCCTCAACGCGAAGCTGAGCCTGACCTTTCAGCTGACTCTACTGCTGACCGAACTGGAGCGCCCCATCCCCAAGCGCCCCGACGTCGGCACACTGGCGGAGCGTGATGCGCTCTATCTCGTCCGCCTCCGGGTAGCGGTCCGGTCAGCGATGCGAACACGGGTTCTCTGGATCGTGGATGATCTGCCAGAGACCCCCGAGCCTGACGACATCGATCTGTGGTCCTGTCCGACCGAAGCGGGGGCGACCCTCATCACCACTCGCAGCAGCCGGTGGTCCCGCCACATTCACACGGTGGAGCTCGATGTCTTGCCGCAGTCGGAGGCCCGCGAGTTGCTCTGGAAGCGCACGGGGCGACCCTGGGCTGCGTTGTCCGACGAGGCGCGTCAGCAGTCCGATGAGGTACTGCGCGCACTGGGCAATCAGCCCTTAGCCGTCGACATCGCCGGCGCTCTGCTGCTTCAGGAGGGCATCCGCTGGGTTCTCCAGACCGCCAGCGATCCCCAACGCTTCGACGAACAAGCCGAAGATCTGGATGAGGACTTACCCACCGGATGTGCGCGATCGATCCGCGCGCTCCTCCGCGTGTCGATCAGTCGACTCCCAGAGCAGGGCCGGGATCTGCTCCGGGCCGCCACACTACTGGCAAGCGCCGCCATCCCAAATACCCTCGTCGACGCCGCGCTGACCGGACTTGGCTGGGATGAGCGGGGCTCGATCCAGGCGCGCCGGAGGCTGCGCTCCGAATCGCTGGCCCGGGTCGAGGGCGGGTTCTGTGACGTGCACCCGATTGTGCGACGTGCGGCCACGCTCGTCTGTGCAGATGAGCATCGACAGGAGATGCTGGCAGAAGAGATGGAGCACTGGCTGGTGCTACAGATCGCACCTGTTGCCCGCGTCGCGACACGTCATGACGAGATTCAAGCACTGCTCCCCCACGCCGAACACCTGGGAGGGCAGCTGCACGAAGGCACTGGCCGACTCCCGATCTGGACTGCGGAGACCTATCGACTGGCGGGTGACTATACACGTTCCAAACGGCTGGGCACTTCTCTGTTAGCGGCCCGAAGAGCGCGATTTGGCCTCACCCACTCCGACACATTGACTGCGATGAACAACCTCGCCGGTACACTCCAGGCCATGGGGAACTACCAGGAGTCTCGCGCGCTCCAGGAGGAGGTGCTCACCACGCGCCTAGCGGCGGCCCCCGAAGCATCAGACACGCTGCTCTCGATGAACAACCTTGCCCAGACTCTGTACGCGATGGGAGAGCTGAAAGAGGCAGAAGAGCTGCAGTCGACCGCCCTCGCGGCGCAGCGGCGTGACCTCCCCCCCGGCCACCCCCACCTCCTGAGCGGCATGGGCAACTTGGCCCTCATCTTACAGGCTCGCGGCGACCGGGATGCCGCCCGAGAGCTGTTCGAGACAGTGCTCGCGTTCCGTGAGAAGGCGCTGGGTGAGGGACACCCCGATACCCTCCGGGCGATGAACAACCTCGCGGCCCACCTGCACGCCGCTGGCGACCTCTCTCGGGCTGGTGCTATCGAGGTCGCCGTGCTGAAGGTGCTCACCGAGAGCCTGGGTGAGGGACACCCCGACACCCTCCGAGCGATGAACAACCTCGCTCAGACGGTCACGACGGCGGGGCGGTATCGCGAAGGGCTCGCCCTGCAAGAGGCCGCCCTCGCGGGTCGACGACGCGTCCTTGGGGATCTCCACCCCGAGACGTTGACCTCGATAAACAACCTGGGGACCATCCTGAGTAGACAGGGGGAGTTCGCGCGGGCCCGTGCGCTCCAGGTGGAGGTTCTGGAGGTCCGCGAGCAGACCCTGGGCATCGAACACCCGATGACCCTGACAGCCATGAGCAATCTGGCGACGACCCTCTGGAGCTTGGGCGACTCCGCCCAAGCGCGTCAGCTCGAAGAGACGATCCTGAGAATTCGCCTAGCGTCACTTGGGCCGGAGCATCCAGACACACTGACCTCAATGAACAACCTCGCCAGCACTCTCTGGAGTCAGGGCGAGTTCGAGGCCGCTCGGGCACTGGAAGAGTCCGCGCTGCGCACTTGTCGTCAGGTCCTCGGGCCGGAGCATCCAAACACACTGACCTCAATGAATAACCTCGCTCAGACCCTCGCCGGGTTGGGTGATCTGGTGGGTGCTCGTAAACTACAGGAGCCTCTGCTTGAGACTCAACGGTGCCTCTTTGGGCCTACACACCCACACACTCTCTCTTCGATGAACAACCTCTCCCAGACGCTGCAAGCTCTGGGAGAGGTTGAGTCCGCCCATGCTCTCTTGGTCGAGGGGCTTGAACAACAACGCCTGCTTCTGGGCGCGGAGCATCCAAACACTCTGGCCACTATGCAGAATCTGGCGTTGGTGCTGAGTCAGCGGGGAGAGCTGGAGGAGGCGTATGACATACAGAACACGGTGTTCGCGGTTCGCAGCAGGAGTTTAGACCCCGGCCACCCGGTTCTATTGATGAGTTGCTGGTCATTGTTCGTCACCCTCATGCGCCTTGACCGTCCCGCGCCACCCGATGTCCTTCATCCCCTTCTGGCGCTGGCAGCCGCTGACCCATCGACTCTGTCGAGCGATGCTCTACGCGACATCCACCAACTCCTACAGCCGCTCCGTGGCATTAAACCGGGCTGATAGTGGCGCTCGATTCAACAGTACACACTGTATGGCCCCAACAAAGGCCGCGAGGACATCCTTTGGGTGCTGGCGCTTTGGCAACTACTCCTGCAGAGCCGCACGCAGCCCTGGCAACTGGGTGTGCTCGCCAACGCCGGGTAGCAAGGGCGGCGGGTTGAGTTGGTGATGGGGTTGCTGGTTTAAAAAAGAGGCGAGATCCTTGTTTTGCCAAACAACCCCCACCCGCAGCAACACGCTGCGAGCCGGAGCGGATC
>JBLHNG010000172.1:0-11844 GCA_047621685.1 Myxococcota bacterium
AGAGGCGGCTAGAGCCGGCACTCGCACAACGGAGCTGCGACCGCGGAGGGGACCCGTGGCGATCAGCGCCGGGGGCGCCCTCAGCCCAAGGACGGAGACGGGGTTGGCAGTACCGCCGTCCTTCAAGGCTTCGCCCATCTCTGCTTTTGATAGTGCCGACCTGTCCTGCTCGCCCTTCGGTCTTCTCAGCCAGGGGCGCTCTCAGCCAGGGGCGCTCTCAGCCTCGTGGCTCTCGATTCCGAAGGGTGCTCCCTCACCCATGCGCTGAGGTTCGCCATCGTCGACGCCATTCTTTCGCCACCCACCGCACGTTGGCTCACTCAGCGACCCATCCTGCACCACCCAGAGCGTCGAGATACGATGCTCAGTATGCTGCTCCTCCTCCTCGGCTGCGCCGATCCGATCGCTGAAGACCCCTACGCCGACCTCGCGTTTCCCCCCGCAGGCCCCAACCACGCCCCGGACGCCTCCACCTGGGGCCCGTTCCCGGTCGGCGTGACCACCCTCTGGCTCACCGACCCGGAGCGCACTCTCGACGACGGCTCCCCCCGAATCATCCCGGTAGAAGTCTGGTACCCATCCGCCTCCACAGAGGGTGAGCTGCGCACCTACGCGGTCGCCGACTTCGTCCCTGAGGAGCGCCTCGCCGTCGAGGACATCGATCCAGAGCAGCTGCCCTGGCTGACCTCCACCAGCCTCGACGAGTCAGAACCAGACACCGCCCACGGCCCCTACCCCCTGGTCGTGTTCTCCCATGGGAACGGTGGGATGCGGCTTCAGTCGATGTTCTTCACCGAGTACCTCGCCAGCCACGGCTACGTGGTCGCGTCTCCAGACCACATCGGCAACACCCTGGCCGACCTGCTGATCCCCGGGGAGAGCGGGCTCAGCTCGACCGCCGACAGCTTCCTCTACCGCCCCGACGACATCCGCATGGTGGTCGACCGCCTCCGGGGTTCTGACGATCCGGCGCCGGTCTCCGATGGCGACTGGGGCATCGCCGGTCACTCACTGGGGGCCTGGACCGCACTGCATGCCGCCGGGGAAGAGGAGGGCATCGCGGTGACCATCGCCCAGGCACCGCCGGACATCCAGCTCGCCCTTGCCGGGACCGGCACCGCCCCCGATGAGCTGGAGATGCCGGTGATGATCCAGGCGGGCACTGCCGATCAGATCCTCGACTACGCCACCAACGCCGACCCCTCCTTCGACCTCATGGCGCCCCCCAGCCTGATGGCGACCTACTTTGACGCCGGGCACTTCACCTTCTCCGACCTCTGCATCCTGGATCTCGGCGTAGTGCAAGAGCTGATCGAAGACTCAGTGGGCAACGTCATGCAAGACGGCTGCGGCCCGGAGAACCCAGACGTCGCGACGATCCTGCCGCTGCTGCGCTTCCACGCCATCGGCCTCATCAACGCCACCCTCCGGGACTCCCCGCAGAGTGTGGAGGTGATGCTCGCCGGGCCCGGTGGAGAGCTGGAGGCGATGTTCCAGCTTGAGGGAGAGCTTTAGAGCACCGGAAGCAGGGCGTCGAGCCGCCAGGTCGGGGCACGCACCGCGACCAGGACCGCGCCAAACACCAGGGAGAAGTCTGGTGCGGTGGGAGACAGTACCGAGAGGGTCGCGAGGAAGGCCGGCCCATGTCCGACCCGGACCACCACAGCCTCCGGCCCAAGCCCCTCCAGCCATCCGTTGAGCTGGGAGAGGGGGTCCTGGGAGAACATCGGGGCGGTCTCTGCAGCAGGCAGGGGCTCGAAGACGAGGGCTGCGGTCTGTCGTGCGCGCTCGCTGTTGGCGATGAGGAGTCGATCCACAGTCTGCCCAGACAGGCGCTGCTGCACGAACCGTCCGGCGGCTCTGGCCTCCGTGATGCCACCTTCGCTGAGGCCACGTCGGGCGAGCTTCGGCAGGCGCCTGGTGGCGGTGGCTTTGATGGGGATGGTGCCATGGCGAATGAAGATGAAGGTCTGGGCCATGCGGAGCCTCGGTTTAACGATCAAGCGGTAGCTGGTGAAACCCATCGGGTGATCCCGGGGTCAGCTCGACGAGTCGGAGCAGGTCGGCGACCATGGTGGACTTCAGGCGACGGTCGGCTTCATTTCGAGGCGTGAGGTCTGGCCCGGAGTTCAGCTCAATGAGCCGCACCCCCCCGTGGATGTCGACCACGATGTCTGCACCAAACAGGTGAAACGAAGGGTTACTTGAAAAGTTCCAGCGCTTGATTAGCGAGGGTGCGATGGTGGTGATCGTGGTGGCGAGTACCGCATCGATGCGGGCCATGAGGTCGTCGGTGTCCAGGTCATCCAGCAGCGCGAGGAGCCCGGCGAGGTCGATCGGACGCCCCGGAAGCAGCATGGAGCCCCGGGTGATCACCGCATCAAACTCCAGCAGCGAGTCCCCCATTGGGGCTGGTGCCCAGATGCTGCGGCCCAGCGCATGCCGCCACAGCGACAGCACACGGTCCCGGTAGATGAGCACGATGTACAGGCGCAGGTGGAAGCGATGCCCGTCGACGAGGCGGAGGTCGGGGAGGAGGCGCTGGATGAGGGTGAGCCCGTCCGCCGCCGCCGCGTGAAGAGCGGGCAGATCCGCGCACAGCCTCAGTCCCCTCCGCCGCTCCAGGATCGGATCCTTGGCGATGAACACCGTTCCGGGCGGCTGCTCGGCGATCAGGTCGGCGTCTCCAGGGTGGTCGAGCTGCCAGGACTCCGGCATCAGCGCCCCGGCTTCGTCCCGTCCCAGGCGGTTTCTGAGTCCCTGCCAGAGCGCGGTCTTGTTCGACAGGTGGCCTGCCCCTGGCAGCCGCGCGATCCACTGATCGGTTCGACTGGGGAGCAGCATCTTCAGCGCTTTGCCGCTGGTGCTCAAGTAGAGGTCCCAGTCCGCCATCAAGTCGCTGGTGTGACGTGCGCCCGACTCAGCAAGGACCGCTGTGATCGTCGGGCAGAACCGGGCCGGTGCGTAGTAGAGGATCACCGCCTGTGAGTCTACTGGAGTGCTGCCGACCGACTCGGCCCGTTACAAACTGATTGTGTGTCAATAAACGTTACGACTGAATTATTTGAATGCGATGTAGCCGCCTCGACTCAGGAGCAGCAGCGGAAGCGCGAGCAGAAAGCTGAACACGAGGCCGCTCGGTCCACCAGACAGTCCGACAAACAGGATCCCCAGTCCGAGGAAGAGGTGGAGGGTGGAGAGCCCGCCCAGCGTCCACTTTCCCAGCCACGACAGGGTGTGCTTTCTGCGCAGCCGCATCAGCCCGGCCTGCCCCATGGCGGTCATCATCAGCGCGGCGGCTGCGACCATCAGTCCGGTCAGGAGAAGCTCAAACATCCCCTGCATGCAGGCATGGGCGGGGGCGGCAGTCAGCAGGAAGATGGCGGGGATCGCAAGCATGGATTTCTTCATGCCCGGAGCGTATTGGGTGTGTGTGATCTGGAGGGGGACCGCAGTTGAATCTGGAGTGAAAGTCGGCCACCGGTGGCGGTGGTGTAGCCTCTAGTCATGCGATGTCGTTCCTGTGGCCTGCCCGCTGATGCCCCCCTCTGTGCCCGCTGCGCCCCCGCTGCGGAATTCCTGCATTCAGACGCTGCCGAGCGCAGCCTGAGCCTGCGAATTGCCACCCCGGATCAGCGCCCGCTGGTGTTCCTGGCGATGCTGAGGGGCGGTGCGCTGTGGGAGTCGGCGGGACCAGAGCTCCTGGGTTGGATGACCGAGGAGCAGACCGGCCTGCTGTTCAACCGATGGCTGGCGGAGGATGCAGTCTATGGGGGGATGGCGCTGAAGAACCTCGCCCGCACTGACCGCACTCGCTGTCTCACCCGCGCACCCCTCTGGCTGGCTCCCCACCGCCCTGCCTCGTCGGACATGGCCGCGCTGCTCATCGGCACCAGCATCACCGATGTTCCCTGGCTGTATGCCCTGGCGTTTCGCCTGGGTGCTTCCGCAGACTCTGCCGAGACCCGCAAGGCCTGGCAGGCGATCTTCCCGGCGGGTGTGCGCCCGCTCATCCAGGCGACGATGCGGTTTGGTCGTCCCGCCGAGGACCGCTGGCTCCCCGACGCCGCACAGCTCTCCGCCACACCCCGCCGGTGGCCGATCGAGCGGCTGGAGGAAGAGGGCGTGGTGGTGTGTGCGGTGTGTGGCGAGTGCCTGCCAGCCAGCGGACCATGCCGCTGGTGTCAGACCGATCCAGAGGACGAGCCGCCGATGATTCTGCGGTTCTCAGCGCTGTTCCAGCAGCGCGACCCTTGCAAGCGCTGTGAGCTGGACCTCACCACTGCTGCAGCCCCGGGGCTGTGTCCGGGGTGCGGCCTGGAGGACCCGCTGCGTTGAGTGAGATGGTGAGAACGACGGTTAGTCGCCCGACATCTCAATGCCAGACTGAAGGGTGCTGCCCTCCTTGAGGAGGTTTCCGTACAGCCCACCGATGGTGGTGTTGAGGTGTCCGGCGAGGGCCAGCAGCTCTGCCAGCTCGCCGACATCGTCGGAGCCCTTGAGGATCTGGTTCAGCGCGGTCTTGTGCATGGTGATCTTGTCGAGGAGCTTCATCGTGGCCTTCTGGATCGCACCCTGGGGGGCGGCGATGGCGTCGGCGGGCTTCAAGATCCCGAAGTCCAGGAGATCCTTGGACATCTTGCTGAGCATCTTGTCGTGCTTGCCACCCGCGACACCCTTGATGTCGTCGATCTTGTTGACGAGGCCGACCACCTCGTCCGAGGCGCTCTGGAGCTCCTTGACGATGGCTGGACTGACCGTGGGCTTGGTGAGCTTCGGCTTCTTCCAGCGCTTGGACTTCGGATCGAATCGCCAGCCGTCGGCGTGCTTGGACTTGACCTGCTTGGCGCTGAGCTTGCCGTTCTTCGCCTTGCCCTTGTACATCTGGTACAGCTCTTCGGGAGACAGGTTCTTCCAGTCCTTGGCGAGATCGTCCAGCTTGGCGAGATCATCGAGCTTGCCGAGGTCGTCGAGCTTGGCGAGGTCATCGAGCTTGGCGAGGTCGTCGCCGCTGGTGGACAGCTTGGCGATGTCGTCGGCGTTCTTGCTGAGCTTCATCACATCGTCGGCGGCACCGACCATGTTCTTCACCCTCACGATGTCCTTGCCGACCGTGAACTCGCGGACCATGAGGACCGTGGTGACCAGGGCGAGCACGCCATCCGCGAACAGCGCACCGCGCTCCTCGTCGGTGAGCGCCTTGTCTGAGCAGAGCCGCTTGCCGCGGAAGCTCTCGATGATCTGCGAAGCACCAACCGCATCGCCCATTCCGGCGAGGACGACGCCCACAGCAGACCAGCCACTCGGGGAGGCGCCCTGGGTGGACTTGTACTCCTGCCAGCGGGCGTAGATGCTGATAGCGGCGACCACGACCAGGGTGATGATCGCGATGATGCCAGCGATGGCGGCCAGCAGACCGGCGGAGACGCCGGCGAGGACGAGGGCGACCGCGACGATGGCGGCGATCACAAGGACCGCGACCGCGATGACGATGGCCTTGACCGCACCCCAGATGGCGCTACCGAGGCGCTCATACCAGGCCGCGGTGTACTGCTCGTGGACCTGGGCGGCGGCCTTGCTGACGCTGCTGCGAAGCTCGCCCAGCTTGCTGCGCCCGACTCCGATTCCCTGATCGACCTTCGCAGACGCGCTGGCCATGCTCTTGTTGACCTCTGCGGACAGCAGGCCCTTGGTCTTGGCGATGGACTTGTCGAGGGAGGAGCCGTAGCCATCGACCAGCTTCTTCGCACCGCTGACGACGTCCTTGCCCATCTTGTAGAGGGCCCCGACGGCTTCCGTTGCCGAAGCGCCAGCCTTCTCGGTGAAGCCCGAGGACAAGGCGGTCAGCATCCCGGCGGCCTTGAGGTTCGAGGCGGCGAGGTCGGTGTCGAGGGAGGCGGCACCCTTCTGCATGCCGAGCTTGATGGTCTCGGTGTTCTCGCTGGTCTTGCCGGCGATCTGGGTGGCCTGGGCAGTGAACATGGCGAGCAGTCGGTTGACGGAGTCGCCGACGGAGTTCGGATCAGGATCGTCGGTCCCTGAGATCGCAGTCTCCAGGGCAAGCACGGAGGTGTCGAGCTTCTCTGAGAAGGCGGTGGCGGCCTCGTTGAGTGACTTCTCTGAACGGGAGACAGACTCATCGACGGCGTTACAGGCACTCTCTCCTGCTGCTTTGTAGCGAGAGAGGGCTGCGGTCTGGGTGGCGGTTGCGCTCTTGATGGAGCCAGTGGCTCCGGCCCGGACTCCGGCGACAGCGGCCTTCTCCAGGGCGTCGATGTTTGCCAGCCCGGTGTCGGCCAGTCTTGTGATCTGGCTCTTCATCTCCGGGGAGTTCTTGCCGAGCCCCTCGCCGATCTTCTGTGCGCGGGCACGGACCCCGGCGGCGACCTCGCGGCCCTCCTTTCGGGCGGCGGCGGCAAGCTTTGACGCACCTTGGTTGTTCTGGGTGATGAAGTTGCTGACCACCCCGTCGATCGCGGCGCCGGTCGCTGAGCGCTCCTCATCGCTGGCACCGCCGGCGATCTTGTTCTTCTGCATCTGGCCGATCTTGCGGGCCTGTGCGTTCTGGGAGGCGGCGCCGGCGATGGCTCGCTTCGAGAGGGCTTCACCCTTGGTGGTGGCTTGCCCCGCGACCGTGCCGGCTTCCGTCCGCAGCTTGCCCTGCTTGCTGACCAGCGTGGTGTCCACCCGGGCCAGCTCAGCCGTCCGAGCGGCCTCGATGCGGCCCCGGGACTTCTTGGACTGACCGCGAAGCCGCCCGACGAGGCTGTTGCGCTCCTTGGTGATCGCTCCGACGGAGGCCGTGACCGAGCCGCTGAGCACACCAATCTGCTTGTCGACGTGGCCCTGGATGGCGCCCTTCTGGGTCTCGCCTTCGCCCTTGATGGCGGCGATGGCAGAGCCGACGCTGGACTGAACCGTGCCCTTGGCGGTGGCCGCTCCGGCCAGGAGGCGGGCGAGGTGCTTGCCGGAGTCCTTCTGGTTCAGCTCCGAGCTGATCAGGAGCTGAGAGCCGGCCTTGGGAACCGACTCGACCTGAACATCAAGCCCGCCGCCACCGGTGACCTCGGGGATCTCGGTGATGCTTGGGGTGGTGCTATCTTTGGAGACGGTGCCGCTGATCGAGGGGAGGGTGGGCTCCGTGAAGGTCTCCACAGGCGGAGGGGCGATCTTCGCGGACAGGAACTTTGGATCCGGTCCGCTGGGGAGCGTGAGCTCGCCGCCGAGATCGGCGGTGGAGCCGATGCTCTTCTGGGCGAGGTCGCTGCCGAGGGAGATCGTCTGATCGGAGGTGATCAGGGTCGGATCGCCTTCATTTTCAGGCGAATCTCCGTTGTCGAATAAGTCCGGTGTCAACAATTGCAGCGTGTTGTCGCTCCGCTCCGTGACGATCTCCTCTCGCTCATCCCCCACCTCATCCAGGTGATCCTCTCGAAGAGTCGGATCTTCGGATGTGGTGGTAACGGTGGTATCAAGGCGATCGTTGCGAAGGGCCATGCTGGACTCCCAGAAGTATTCGGTGCGGCGGTGCGCAGTTGGGCATTCAACCCAGGCTGATTTTACTTGCTCAACCGCTCGTAAACAACCGTACAAACCAACGATTTTCCGATCTGGACGCCGAAAATCGCCCTGTCAGTCTTATAGGGGCGTGTATCGGGGGTTGTCGGAGACGCTAAAAATCCAGCGCGCTGGCCGAATCCCGAATGCCGGGACCGCTCAGCGCGCTGGATTGTATCAGACGTCTTTTTTCAGGCGTCTCTCAGTCGTCCTCACCGAGGTGGGGAAGCGGCGGGAGAAAGGTCTCGTAGAAGAACGCACAGTCCTCGCGAATCTTCTCCTCGCTGAGGTTGAACTTCTCGAGGTCGTACTTGTGCTTGCTCTTGTAGGCCCGCTGCTTGGCGGCCCGCTCAGTGATGGTCTTCTGTAGTTCGGCGCTGGGCTCATGACCCAGGAAGGGCAGCATCTCGCCCATGACAACCTCGAACTCCTTCATCATCCGGTCGTAACGAACGATATACACGCTCTCTTCCGGGATGCGGCCGGAGGTGTAGTCATCGTGGAACCGCCTGAGCAGCATCACGAAGCCCTCGTAGAGTCGGTCGAACCAGCGCTGGCGGACGTCCTCGGGCAGCGACCAGAATCCGAACGCTTCCTCCAGCACGCCGGTGACGAGGCTCATGCCGCTGGGGAAGATGCTGACCGGGTCCCGGGCCATGTAGAGCATCTTGGCGTCGGGGAACTTTTCGAGGAACTGCGGCACCCGGGGGGAGACGCTGAACAGCTTGGCGACGACCCGGTCGGCCTTGTGGGCCACAAGGTTGCGCTTCCAGAGGGACTCCATCCACTCGAAGTCCCGCTTGGAGGTGTCCCGGACCTTCGGGTCGACGGTGTAGAGCAGGTCCTCGTCGTCGAAGGCGAGGAAGAAGCCGTAGAGGAAGAAGCCGTCGAAGTATCGGGTGATCATCGAGGCGTCGTCGGTCTCGACCTTCGAGAGGCTCGTGGCGTGGACCTCGGGCTTGTGGAACTTCGCCGGGCTGACCGCTTCGAGGATCGGCAGCAGGGGCTTGAGGATCGTCTGCAGAACCAGCGAGGGGTAGACCATCCGGAACAGCTCCATGCCCACGCCGATCTCGTTGTCGGTGAGGAAGCGCTGCATGAAGGTGGTGCCGGTCCGTGGGTTGCCGATCAGGATGATCGGGGACTTCACAGGCTGCTTCTTGTACGCGGGGAAGAACACGCCATCGAGGGCGCGCCCGATGTTGATTCCGATGCGCATGTTCAGGAGGATGAACGCTGCGATCCAGGACCGAAATCGCACGCCGAAGGTCTTGGCGAGGATCAGGCGGACGCGGTTCATTCTTGCGGGGATGGTATCCATGGCCACCCTCTTACCCGTGCCTGGGGATTCTGGCGATCTGAAGCGGGGGCTGGGCGGGAGGGTTGGTCAAATCGTTACAGTTGGCGCTTTTTGGTGCAGGGGCTGTGCAGGGACTGGGCTCTGAGAAACGACTCGGCGCTCTGGGTGGTGCAGGATGGGTCAGTGAGTGAGCCGACGTGCGGTGGGTGGCGGGTGTTCGGGTGGGGCCACAAGGTGGGTAGCCCAGGGGAGCTGCTGGCATTCGGCGCTGCGGGACCTGTCGGCAGAATGTCTACGATCTGGTCGGGAAGTCGGAGGTGCAGATCGCTGCGGCGATGGCCTCGAGTGAAGGGGATCTGTGCGGACAGGTGACGATTCGCGGTGACGGGCTGGTGGTGACCGGGGCGTGTGAGCAGAGCCAGCGGAGAATTCGGCGCGGGCGAATTGTGGGCACCAGTCAGCGGGCCGGACCGTATCCGGCCCGACTGGTGCGCTTTTGTCTGAGACGGGGGCTTCACCCTCAAACCCCCCGCTACGCGCTGACATCCTCTCACACAGGCTGTCCGCCAGAAGGGGGCGACATGACGGGTGCCGAATTGTGCGTTGACAGTGACCGCATGGTAGCTCTCGACATATTATGAATGAATCCTCATTCAGTTTCCGGAGCCGCCATGAGTCACTACAAGACCCCCATCGACGAGATCCGCTTCAACCTCGAAGCCTTCGGCTACTCCGAGACCGTCCACAGCATCCCGGACTTCGCGGACTTCGACCTGGATACTGCGATGGGCATCATCTCGGAATTCGCCAAGTTCTGCGAGGGCGAGCTGCTGCCGCTGAACGCGAAGGGCGACCAGGATGGCCTCGTCTTTGACCCCAAGGATCACTCGGTCACCACTCCGGCGGGCTTCAAGGAGGCCTGGGCGGCGTTCTCGGCAGCGGGCTGGACCGGGGTCACCGGGGCTGTGGAGTACGGCGGCTTCGGCGCCCCCCATGCCGTCGGCGTGATGACCGCCGAGAGCCTCATCGCTACGAACAAGAGCTTCTCGATGTGCGACGGGCTGAGCAAAGGGCTGATCAACGCCCTGTCGGCTGGCGAGGTCGATGATGCGCTCAAGCAGGCCTACCTGCCGAACCTCATCAGCGGCAAGTGGACCGGCACCATGTGCCTCACCGAGGCCCAGTGCGGCACCGACCTCGGTCTGATGAGCACGAAAGCCACCCCCAATGACGACGGCTCCTTCGACCTGACCGGCTCCAAGATCTGGATCTCGTTTGGAGAGCACGACTACTCCGAGAACATCATCCACCTCGTGCTCGCCCGCCTCCCCGACGCCCCCGCGGGCATCAAGGGCATCAGCGCGTTTATCGTGCCCAAGTTCCTCGAAGATGGCAGCCGTAACCCGGTGTTCTGCGGGAGTCTTGAGCACAAGATGGGCATCAACGCCTCGCCCACCTGCGTCATCAACATGGAAGCTGCGAAGGGCTGGCTGGTCGGGCAGCCGCACAAGGGCATGCGCACGATGTTCGTCATGATGAACACTGCCCGCCTGCACACCGGACTGGAGGGCGTCGCGCTCGGCGAGTACGCCTACCAGGCGGCGCTGGCCTTCGCGAAGGACCGCCGCCAGAGCCGCAGCCTCGACAAGACCAAGCGCGAGAAGGGCGTCGCTGCGGACAACATCCTGGTGCACCCCGATGTCCGCCGGATGCTGCTGAACATCAAGTCGACCACCGTGCCCCTGCGCGGTCTGGCCTGCTGGATCGCCAGCCAGATCGACGTCGCAGAGCACCACCCCGACAAGGAGACCCGCGAGAAGGCTGGCGGTCTGGTCGCCCTGCTCACCCCGGTCATCAAGAGCTACGGCTCCGAGCGAGGCTTCCAGAACACCTCGGAGGCCATGCAGGTCATGGGCGGGGCGGGCTTCACCCGGGACTGGCCCGTCGAGCAGCTGATGCGGGATCTGCGCATCGCGATGCTCTACGAGGGCACCAACCACATCCAGGCCCTCGACCTCGTCGGCCGCAAGCTGCCGATGAACGGCGGCGCGCTGATCATGAGCTTCGCCGGTGAGGTGCGAGAGGGCATCAAGGCTGCCGCTGCGGATCCGGCCATCGCGCCGTTCGCCAGCATCCTGGCTGAGCAGAGCAAGCAGCTGAGCACGCTGACCCAGGGGCTGATGATGTCCGCGATGCAGGATCGCGAGGTCATCGGCGCGGTCGCCAGCAGCTACCTCAACTTCTTCGCCCTGGTCACCCTCGGGCACGTCTGGCTGCGTCAGCTCGCCCACGCAAAGACCTTTGGCGAGGACAGCCCGGTTTGGCGCGGCAAGCTGCAGACCGCCCGCTTCTTCTTCGAGAGCGTGCTGCCGGAGGCTGACGTGTTTGCGGCTCGGGTCAAGGCCGGAAAGGGCTCGGTGACCGACATCGACATCTCGCTGCTGTAGGCATCAGGGGGGCGAGGTCGGGTAGCTGGAGAGCTGCTCCGGTGTGTCCCCGCCCACGAGCTCTCGGCCGACCGGCAGAAGGCTGAGAGCGAGAGGAGCCCAGGCGTCGATGCCTCCGGTGCATGCCGCGAGTCGAGCACCATCGCTGTCTGGCTGTCATCGGGCCGGCTGTAGTCGGAGATGGTGAGCGCGCACAGGCCGCATGCGGCGCGCTCACCGTTGCCGTGCTTAAGAATGAGGCTGTGGTTTAACCTGATGTATTGACGGAAGGCGGAGCGGAACGGGTCTTGCTCCAGGGGAGGCATCCACACGGAGGATGCCATGCTCACCCTTGTCCCCTACCTGATCGGCTGCGGCAGTCCCGAGGCCGCGGTCTCCTGCGAGCGCCTCACTCAGACCGAGCCGGTGGATGCCGGGCAGAGCAACGTGCTGGTGATCCTGACCGACGACATCGGCATCGACAAGACCGCGGCCTACTGCGCTCATCCTGATCCCACCTCGACCCCGAACATCAACCAGCTCGCCTGCGCCGGGGTGACG
>JBLHNG010000173.1:0-11834 GCA_047621685.1 Myxococcota bacterium
TGGGGGCAGGCACTGAATAAGTCACCAACCGTTTTTGCCTCACTGTGATGGATCCAACGGACGCGTCCTGCGCCTTGTTCGAGGAGTTGGGACCCATCCTCCCCAGGCACCACCATCCAGCCTCTCCGGGTGTAAGCCTGCGTCCGTCCACGGAAACCAACCATGAGTACACATCCCCCAATCCGGGTCGTGGACAGCGACTTCATCCGTCTCGCCGACTGGCTCTCCGCCCTACAGATCATCTTCCGCGCAGCAGGCTACGGGGCGGTCTTCATCGGCGGCGGCAGCGCCCGCGAGATCCTCGATCACCTCTACACCGCCTCCCCCTCCGGATGCGAGATCTCGACCTCTACCTGATCCGCGATCGACGAGTCGACCCGGAGGATGTTCGGATCCTGGCAGAGCTGGTGGTCAACCGGCGGCTCGCCAACGGCCAGACGACCGCGGTCCGCCTCAAGTCCCGCGCCAACCCCACGCTGCCGATCCCCGCCCGCTACCAGCACCTCACTGGCTACGGCATCCACCTCTCTGCACCGGAGCTGCCGATCCTGAGCCTCGGGGTCCTCCACAGCCACGCTGATCTCCCCCTCAACGGCCTGTTCGACATCGACACCATCAACCTCCGGCTGCCCATCGACAGCCGGCTGGGGGTGGATGCGTTTGAGATCCGGTTCCAGACCATGGACGAGGCGAATGCGTTCCTCGCCCCGCGTCTGGATCGTCGCGTCGAGGCTGGCGAGGAGGACATCGGAGATGGCGTGGTGCTGCGCTGCCCGCTGCTGCTCGGCCGCCCCTCATCGCGGCTGGTCTTCTACACCACCTCCGACGGCTTCGAGCACCTCTGCCTGCTCGACGGTCGTCCCGGCAGCCTGGTCTTCCCCGGGGTCACCCTCCGGGAAACCCTCGACATCGTGCACGCCGATGCCGAGGTGGTCACCGGCTGCTTCCTCGACTCCGGGCAGACTCCGCGGCTGAGTCTTCGGCGGGGTGAGGGGCGGGTCAGCGTCGGGAACCGCCACTACCTGCGCTGGCCCACTGCGGAGGACCCCACCTTCCTCTGGACACCTGATCGCGGTCGGCCCACCGCCAGCGTGATCACAGTGGGTGACTCCTTAGACAGCTTTTAGACAGAACTTCTTCTCTACGCTGAGGGCGCGGATTGGATGCTCCTGCATCAGCCGTGATCCCCCTTAATGGATGATGACGATGTGCTGGTCTGGTGCTGAGCTGAATGGGCAGGACAAACAAGTCGACAGCCTCGCCTGAGGTTGGACGACGCTCGATGCCAGCTGTTTCCCTCCAGTCCCTCCAGTCCCTCCAGACCAACACCCGAAGTCACCATGGAGAGAGTCACCATGAAGAACGCCCTGCTCTGCCTCGCCGCCCTCAGCCTGCTCGCCTGCTCCGACAGCGATGAAGATGGAACTGTCGAGGACACCGCCGAAGACACCACCGAAGACACCACCGACACCGACAGTGAAGCCGTCAGCGGACTGCTCGACATGACTGGCCACTGGTCCGGGGAGTGCACCTTCGCGGACGGAAACTTCGGCGACAACGCCACCATCACCCTCGACCTGGAGTCCTCTGGGGTCTATGGCGACTACATCAGCCCCACCGCCGCCAACCTGGAGGGGCGCTTGCTCTACGGCACTGGCACGATCGGCTTCACCGAGGACGGAACCGTCTATGACTGGGAGAGCGATGTGGACGGGGTCAGCATCGAAAACGCAGCCCTCGTGTTTGCCCATGACGTTGGGAACAACTGGGGACTTGAGCTGGACGGCCCTGCCAGCGAGACGTCCTTCACCGGGGTGTGTGGTGCGGGCGCCTGGTCCAGTTCGCTCAATGATTTCGTCTATATCTGGGGCAACCTCAGCATGAGCCGAGACTGATCAAGGCGTCGGTGTAGCCAGCGGAGAGCCAGGACCACTGCGAGTGCTGAGCTGAGGTCAGGGAGCTGCTCAGAACTTGTCCAGACAGCCGCCAGCGTTGTAGTCGTAGCAGGCCTCCATCACCACGTCGTAGCAGCACTCCGTGCCCGAGTACCGCGAGCCTTCCTCGACCTCGATGATCGGGCAGTCGTCGGGATCCTGGTACGACTCCAGGTAGGAGTCGGCCTCTGAGGATGCCGGGCAGTAGCCGTCGTACTCCTCGTTCCAGTCAAAGCACCGCTCACCGTAGTAGACCGTCTCCTCGACGCCGGTGTCTGCTGTGGAGGGGGGCACGCTGAGAAGCAGACACAGCCCCATCGCCACTGCGACCACCACACTCCGCTCCGAACCCCGTGCTTGCATCATCGACTGTCTCCTGGCCAGAATGCTATGTTATCGCGGAAAATCGCGGGAGGCGAGATGCGCTGGATGACCCTGTGGCGGTCTGCCAGATGTCGAGGGTGTTGGTGGACATTGTTCGGCACATCCCCCGGAGTCAGGGTGCCATCCCCTCGCTGATCCACCGGCGGACCCGATCCCGCTGCTCGGCTGGCAGCGCATGGGTGGGCGGCATCCGTGCCCCGTCGGACTCCAGGCGGTCGACCAGCCGACTCCCGGCCGGGTCGCCGGGCTCAGCCAGCGCCCCCCCGGTCTCTCCGGTGATGTTGGCGTAGGCATCCTCCACAAGGAGGCTGAGCTTGTGGAGCTGATCGCCGGTGTGGCAGCCGATGCAGTGGGCGTCCCAGATCGGCTGGATGTGGACGGCGTGGGAGAGGGCCTCGCCATCGGCTTTCGCACCGTCAGGAGCACTGCCCGAGCAAGCCACCGTGCCGTCGGGGAGGAGGGCGCAGGTGTGAGCCAGCCCGGCGCTGAGCTGGATCGCGTCTGGAGCGGGCGCGGACTGTCCGTAGCGATCATCGCCCCAGCAGACCCCACCGTCCGCCCCGAGCACGCAGGCATGGACCGCACCGGCAGTGATGGTCGAGAAGCTCCCCGCAGGGACGGCCTGCTGACCATGGAGGTCGTCACCCCAGCAGGCTGCTGCGCCCGTCTCGGTCAGACCGCAGGTGAAGTAGACCCCGGCAGCGAGGTCGGTGAGGTGCTGGTCGCTGTCGGACAGGTGGCCGCCCCAGCAGGTCACCCCGTCGTCGCTGGCCGCGCACTGTCCCCGGGGACCGGCAGAGGCGGCATGGACCCCGTCGGCCTGGAGTGTGAGCCCGGAGTCGGGATCCCCCCAGCACGACAGCGCCCCGTCTCCGGTCAGCCCACAGGTCGCGACCATGCCGGCGGACAGGGATGCAAGCGCGGCATCGGGTGCGGACAGACGCTCGGTGCCCCCCTCGGTGTCCTGTCCCCAGCACACTGTCTCTCCATCGACCCGGATGCCGCAGGCGTGCCAGACACCGGCGGCGATGTGGGTGAATGCCCCATCTGGTGGTGCGGTCTGCCCGAAGTCCGCCAGCGCCCCGGGACCCTCCCACCAGCAGTCGATCCCCTGGTCCGTCGACCGGATCGCGCAGGTGAACCACCCTCCGGCGGCGACCTGGAGGTAGCCGTCTTCCGTTGGCGTGGCGGTGTCGGCAGGGTCGGCAGGGTCGGCAGGGTCTGGAACGGCGGTGTCTGCGGGATGAGAACAGGAGAGCAGGAGCCACATCATCTCTTGAGGCTATGCCGCCGCAGTGTGTAGCCGAAAACGGGCACCCGTCATGTCGCCCCCTTCTGGCGGACAGTCTGTGTGAGAGGATGTCAGCGCGTAGCGGGGGGTTTGGGGGTGAAACACACGTTTCAGGCAAAAGGGCACCAGTCGGGCCGGATACTGTCCGGCCCGGTGACTGGTGCCTGAAAACGGGCTGCTGGTAGACTCCAGCGCGATGACCGAAGAGCCCCAGACCCAGCCGACACCGCCGCGTCGATGGCTGGCGTGGCTCACTGCCCGGTGGGATCGGCTCAACGCGGCCATCGTCGCGCAGGGAGTGGGCCTCGTCGAGCGGCTGAGTCCGGATCCGGCGTGGCTGAAGGCCCGGGTCGAGGCGATCGATGCCGGGGGCTTCAAGTCGGTCTCCCGGATCTACCTCGTGGTGGCGGTTCTCATCACCCTCTACGCCTGGAGTGGGTTCCCCTACGCGGTCATTGGCGGCGGCGAGCAGCCCGACTGGGCGGGCACGATGTGGGCGTACTGGTGGACCGGCCACGCGATCATGAGCGGACTCAATCCGTTCGACGGCACCTTCAACTTCTTCCCCGTCGGCCAGCGTCCCCTGGCGATGTACAACCTCGTCGACGCCCTGCTCGCCACCCCGCTCGTTCACCTGTTCGGACCGATCCTCGGCTTCAACCTGTTCACCCTGTTCATCCTCTGGAGCACGGCGATGGGGGCCAGCGCGGTGGTGAAGGCGTCTGGTGGCAGCCACAGCTCGGGGCTGGTCGCAGGCCTCGCCATCGTCACCTCGACCTACACGGTCATGGAGCTGGTCCAGGGGCGGCAGTCCCAGGCAATGCTGGTGTTCTGGATGTTCGCCCTGGCGGGGCTGGTGAAGCTGGCGCGAGGGGAGGGGAGCTGGAAGATCGCCGGCTGGACCGGGGCGGCGACCGCGCTGACGTTCCTCACCTACTGGTACGCCGGGATCTTCCTGATGCTCGCGGCGGGGGCCTACTGGCTGTCCTGGATCCGGCAGTGGGATGTGCGGCGGTGGCTCCAGGCCCTGGTCGCGGTGGCGGTCTGTCTGCTGCTCTGTGCGCCGTTCGTCTGGTCGCTGATGCAGGCCTACGCCGGTCTGCCGGGGGTGGAGCGGGAGCTGGACAGCTGGATGGACTACGGCTACCTCGGCCGCGGTGAGTTCGGCTTGAACATGGTCATTCGGGGCAGCCACTGGCCGCTGTGGCCCATCGAGTACAGCTCCAATGCCGAGATCGCTGACCGCCGGATCGCCTACGGGCTGCTGGGCATGGCGTTTGCCGGACTGTGGATGAAGCCCCGGAAGCTGCTGGGCTGGTGGGTGGTGCTGGCCTGGGGCTACGTGCTGTCGCTGGGGCCGTACCTGAAGTGGTCCGACGGCGAGCCAATGCCCCTGGCGCTGCCCTACCTCTTCCTCTACGACCACCTGCCGTTCTTCGAGCGCCTCTGGTGGCCTGACCGCCTCGACATCATCGTGTTCACCGCGCTGGCCGTGCTCGCCGCGCTGCACCTCGATGCCTGGCGAAAGCGCTGGGCGAGCCGGTCCTCGATTCTGCTGGTGGTCGGACTGGTCGCGATCGTCGCCGATGTGCCCTGGCGCAACCGCTTCCTGCCCTTGATGGTCGGCAAGACCCGCCCGGTCAGCAAGAGCCTCTACTCTCAGATCGATGGCCCCGTCCTCACCGCACCGATCCTCGGTGGCGAGATGTCCCGGCACCTCCTGTGGATGCAGGTCCACCACGAGCAGCCCACTTCGGGCGGACTCGGCGAGCACCTCCCGGCCCACCGTCCGCCCGGCTACCAGGACTACATGGATGCCAATGAGCTGCTGGTCCTGCTGGCAGACATCACCAAGTCGGACTCCCAGGGCGCCCGGATCCGTCCGATAGAGGTCCAGCGGCTGCTCGACGATGGGCTGCGCTGGGCGGTGGTGGATCCGTGGACCTTCGGCAACCCCAACGGCTCGGTTGTCCTCGCCTACCACACCGCATTCACCGCGCTGTGGGGCGAGCCGGATCTGGTCGAGGACGACGTGAAGGCCTGGCGGATCGAGCCGATCATGATTCCGGTTCAGATCCAGGTGAACCTCACGCCGCTCGAAGAGAACGGCAACACGCCAGGACAACAACACATGGAGCGGGGAACCGATGGTCAGCATTAGCCTCCTGCTGCTCGGCTGCGACAGCGAGCCTGCAGAGCCCACTGCCGCAGAGAAAGCGGAGATGATGGTCCGCTACACTCAGGCGCTGACGGATCAGGACGTCGCTGGATGCCTGACCCTGACCGCTCCACTCTCCACGGAGTGCGCGGTCGGCATCGCCCAGCAGCAGGCGAAGGACAACCAGCTCGATGCTGCCTCTCAGACCTGCTCTGCGATGGCCGAGGGAGAGGGGCGCGATGAGTGTGCCTTCCAGGTCGTCGACACCGCACGGCTGACCGGTCAGGCAGCGGTGGCGCTCTGCGCGGTCGCTGGGCAGTTCGAGAAGGACTGCATCAACCACGCCGCCTCCCGAGACGTCGAGGAGCGCATCCTCCGCTATGCCGGGGCAGGCAACGAGCGCATCGTGCTGAGGCAGGTCTTCGCCACCCTGCGCAAGTACACCTCTGACGATCAGGCCACCATCATGAGCCAGGACATGGTCGGTCGGTGGCTGGAGCGCCGCTGGGAGCGGGGCACGCCGCTGTCGCGATCGATCTGCGGCAGCATCGGTCCAGACGTCTGCTCGAAGGTCTACCTGCTGCGGGTGGTCGGCAACAGCGGGATGATCGACCGGTCCGCCCCCTGGCGCGATGCCTGTCGCTCCCCGATCAGCCTGGAGGTGGCGCAGTCGTACAGCCTGCCGACCTGGGATCAGGAGATGGGACAGACCGTGAAGAATTCCTGGGTCATGCTGTGCTCCATGTGAGCGACTCCGAGGCATGAACGCCCGATCCCTGGCGATCTATGCCCTGCTCGCGCTGCTGGCGACTGCGCCGGCCTGGGTGTCTGGCGGCCTGCTCATCGGCGGCGGGGATCAGCCGGACTGGACCGGCACGATGTGGGCGTACTGGTGGACCGGTGAGGCGCTGACCGGGGGGCACAACCCGTTCGCCGGAGACGCCAACTTCTTCCCCATCGGGGTCACTGCGGTCGCGCAGTACAACCTCCTCGATGCCCTGCTGTTCTGGCCGCTGCTGGTGATCTTTGGACCGATCCTCGGCTACAACCTCGCCGCGATCGCTACCCTCGTGTCCTCAGCGGTCGGCGGGCAGGTGCTGGCCCGGAGGGCGGGAGTCAGCGCGACGGCGGCGATCTTCTCCGGCGCGGCGGTGGAGGTGTCGAGCTTCATGCTCCTGGAGGTGACCCGGGGGCGGCTGAGCCAGGCGCTGCTGGTGTTCTGGCTGCTCGCCCTGGCAGGGATCCTGCGCATTGTCGACGGGGAGGGCGGTCGCTGGGTCGCGGTGGGCACCGGCATGCTCGCCGCCGCAGCCAGCCTGACCTACTGGTACTACGGCCTGTTCCTGCTCTTCGCCGCCCTGCCCCTCATCGTCTGCATTCGACGGTGGAAGGACGTGGGCCGGTTGGTGGCGGCGGGAGCGGTCTGCCTCGCGGTGACCGGGCCGTATGTGTACTCCCTCATCACCCGCTACGACGCCCTGCCCGGGGTGACTCGGAAGGCGGCGACCTGGATGGACTACGGCTCACTGGCCCGGGGTGAGTTCGGATTGTCGATGGCGATCAGCCAGTCCCGCTGGCCGTGGTGGCCGCTCTCCCACGCTCCGGGTGAGCCCGACGACACGCGGCTGCCGATCGTGCTGCTGGTGGCGGCGGCGGTGGGGGTGCGTGCGGCGGGACGGCGGGGGCTGGTGTGGCTGGCGGTGGCTGGGCTGGGCTGGCTGCTGACCCTGGGGCCGTATCTCAAGGACGCCGAGGGGGTGCCGCAGCGGCTCGCGCTGCCCTACCTCTGGCTGCACGACCTCCTGCCCTCGTTTGACCGGCTGTGGTGGCCGCAGCGCCTGGAGATCCTCCCGCTGGCGGCCCTCGCGGTGCTCGCTGGGCTGGGACTGAGTCAGGCGTCGGGGCGGGTGGTGGCGGCAGCGGTGGTCGCCCTGATGCTCGATGTCGGCCTGCGCTCCGGCGCGCTGCCAGCCACTGCCGCCCCACCCCGCCCGGTGTCGTCGGCGATCTACGACGCCATCGACGGCCCGGTGGTCACCACCCCGGTGCTCAGCGAGGATGAGCTGGTCCGCCATGTGCTGTGGATGCAGGTCCACCACCGCCAGCCGATCCTCGGTGGCCTCGGCGAGCACCTCCCCAGCCACCGTCCGCCCGGCTACACCGACCACGTCCAGAGCCGACGGCTGCTGCGGGCGCTGGAGCGCATGAGCGTGGGCACCTTCCGCGACTTCATCGTCTACCCCCGAGACGTCGATGAGCTGCTCGAAGACGGCTTCCGGTGGGTGGTGGTCGACGAGCAGATCTACGGCATGGGTCTTGAGGAAGCGTGGGCTGCGGCGTTCTCTCACATCCTCACCCCGGTCTTTGGTCCGCCAGACATCACCGACGGGATCAGCGCTGCCTGGCGGATCACCCCGATCGAGGAGGAGGTGTTCATTCCGGAGATCCCGGCGGTGGAGATCGTGGGCACTCGACGCTCAGACGGCACCATTCAGCATCGGGTGCAGACCGCAGAGGGCCGAGAGCGACCGAGCGAGCCGCCGGAGGAGTGAGCCGATGGGTTCCGCTTACGGTGCCGCGTGAGAGGCGACCTGTACCGAAGCGCCCGACGCTCGCTCGTCCTCCCCGAAGCGATCCGCCTCCGACCAGGGCAGCGGTCCCCGCGCCGGTCCCATCGGCAGCCGCTCGACGGAAGGCTCGAAGTGCTGCGCGGCGATGGCGCCGGCCTGAATGGCCGACTCCAGCGAGGCGGTGAAGTAGGGCGCCTGACCGTGCAGGTTGGTGGTGAGGAAGATGGGGGCGTGGGCCATCTTCAGCGGCAGTGGGCCGCGGTGGACGATCTGCGTTGCGCTGGAATTGCCGAGGATCTCCATGTCGATGGGCTCCGGCAGCGTCGGATCGACCAGGCGCTCGTCCTCCCAGAGGAGCGCGGCGAGGGTCTCCAGATCGTACTCGCTGGCCCGGGTGCCCAGACGATGGTGCCGAAACGTGGTGTCGACTGCCACAGAGCCGACCACCACACTGACTGCCGGGGTGGCGAGCTGGGGCTGGTACTGCTGGTGCTGCACAAGGATCGGGTGCCAGCCGCGCCGGACGTTGTGGCCACCGAGGGGCAGCTCATTGGGCAGCGGCGTGTCGAAGAACCAGGCCACCCCGACGTGCTCGTAGACCGACTCTCCGAGGAAGGCATCGAGCTGGGGACGGCTCAGTCCGAATCCCTCCGCGATTGGATCCGGGCTCGCACTCAGCATCGTCGCCAGTGCTGGTGGTGGCACCGCCAGGAAGACCGCGTCGGCGCTGTGCTGCTCGTGGTCGGTGGTCTTGAGCACCACACCGTCGGCGTCATGGGAGAGCGAGGCGATGGTGGTGTTGGGGACCACGGTGACGCCGTGGCTGTCGAGGACCTCCCGCCACCGCGTGATGAATCCGCCCTCGGTGTTGGGGGGCTGGGTGTTCCAGTACAGCGGCCCGTCTGAGCCTCGGAATATCTCCTGAATGTTGCTTCCGAGGCGATGAAACAGCTCCCAGACCGTCATGCGGAGGGTGCCAGCGATTCCACCGAGGGCGGTGGCCCTCAGCCAGGCCTGACACGGCTCGCTGAGGCGCTCGGCTTCCATGAACACCGTCACCGGGATGCGGTGGAGGTTCCCCAGACCGGCCCGATGCTTGAGCGCTGTGGCGGCCAGCACCGCGAGATCGCGCCAGGTGCAGTCGGCAACAAATGGCCGCAGCCAGTCGGTGGTGAGGTCGTGCCGACCGGTGAAGTGCTCTCGCCAGTCGGTGCCGATGAGCTCAAAGAGTGCTGGGGTGGTGTGGTAGCTGGACTGGTAGACCTTGCAGGAGTTGTCACCACGAAAGCAGCCCTCATCATCCAGTCGAGACGCCCACAGGCCGCCGAGCTGATCACCGCGCTCGAAGATGCGGACCCGGTGACCAGCACGGGCCAGCAGCAGCGCCGCTGTCATGCCGGATGGACCACCCCCGACGATCGCGACAGAGGAAGGGGGAGCGGGCTTTGGATGGGACTCTTGCACCTGAAAAGAGTAGCAGTCCGCTGCGATCAGCCCAGCAGGATGGGGCTGACCTGGTCGGGATGGCGTGCGGTGATGTCGCCATAGAACGTCTGGAGGGCATCCTGGAGCGCTGCACGATCCGAGACGTCGGTGATAATCGGCCCCGTACCCCCTTCACGGCGGGAAAAGTCCAGGTAGCCCAGCACGATGGGGAGGCTGTGGGCCTCGGCGATGTGCAGGAAGCCGGTTCGCCAGCGCGCTCCCTTCGCCCGGGTGCCCTCGGGTGCGATGGCCAGACAGAACCGCTCGCTTCCCTGAATGTGGCGCTCGATCGTCTCCATCGCGCTGCCGCTGCCGCGGGCGATGAAGATGGCGCCCAGGCTGCGGAGCAGGCCGCCGATGACTGGCCGATCCAGCTCCGCTTTGACCACCCATCGAATGCGAAAGTTAAGGGTAAACGCGACAAGCAGGCAGTAGAACCCATCGAGGTTGGAGGTGTGTGGCGCGCCGATGAGGATGCACCGATCCGGCAGCGGGTGAGCCTCCACCGCGCGCCATCGAAGTGACCAGAGCAGGACTCTGGAGAGGGGACGCAGCAGCATTCCGGCTTCCTCCCGCAGTGTGGACGATCGGTCATGAATGATGGACGATCGGGGTTCGTGCATCCGCTCTGGGCCGCGGAGTGGCGGCGCACAGTGCGCTGAGGGAGCGTGCTACCGGCGCAGAGTCAGGGAGTCCCCGCCCGATGCCATCGACTCACAACCCGCCGGTATTCCAGTGCCGGGAGTGAGGTGCCAGATGTGGATGCCGTCGGCTTGAGAGAGGGGAGCGCCGAGCTGCTCGGTGAGGGCCTGGAGGGTGGTGTCATCCTCGGACAGCAGCACGGCATGGACCGCGATCCCGACGAAGCCGGCTTCGATGAGTCGGTCGGCTTCGCTTCCGGAGCAGCGCTGCTCGTCGAGGGTGGTGCCCCGCTCGATGCTCCATGCGGTCGCCGAGAGGTTGACCACGGCGGACTGGAGGGGGGAGGGGGTCAGGGAGGTGGGGCGGCCGAGGGCCTGGGCGCGCAGGAGTCCCAGGTCGGCGTGCTGCTGGTGCATGCCGAGGGGAAGCTCCAGGACGGGGCCGGGCGGCAGGGCGTTGTAGGCATCCGCGACTCCCTGGGGCACGGTGATCTCAAAGCTGCCCCGTCCGACCGGGGAGAAGGCAATGCCCTCGACCACCAGCATCAGCGACAGGAGCGCGGCAGCGAGCAGGGCGCCTGTGGGACGCTGCCGGGCGGCGACGTCGATGGCGTGTCCCGCGCAGACCGCCAGCAGCGGGATCGCCAGCAAGGTCAGCCGCGCCCAGCCGTGGAACGCCCGCAGCGGGGCGATGACGTGCATGAGGATGGCGGCGGGCATGTAGTAGAAGCCCGCCGCGCTCTCCGCAGAGGCGCCCAGCGCCACGACCTCCCCCAGCGAGAACACCAGCACAACACCGCCCAGGACCAGCCAGCGAAGGGCGCGCCGGTGGTCGGCTGCGGCCCCGATGACGGCGAGCACAGGCAGGGTGAGTCCGAGGTAGGGCAGGGGGTTGTTGGCCCAGGATCGGGTGGTGTCGAGGAAGGGGAGCAGGGCGGCGAGGGGGACGGCCCGGGGGCGCTCGTCGAAGGGGGAGGCGTGGTAGAGCCGGCCCAGCCACCACGGATCGGTGCCCAGGTGCGACAGCAGCAGCGGCAGGGTCAGCAGGGCAGCGGGCACCACCACCATCGCGAGACGCAGGAGGGCCTGCCGTCCGCTCTGCACGGTGTCTCCGGTCCGCCACAGCATCCAGACCACCGCACCCTCAGCGAGGATGAGCCAGGTCAGCGGCTGCCAGCCGGCGTGTGCGAGGGCGGCGAGGGTGAGGATCGCGCCGAGCTGCTCCCGTCGGGAGGTCTCCGGTCTCAGGCTGCCGACGAGGAAGGAGAGGTGCAGCGCCCAGCCAGCGAGGGGCAGGTACTCCGTGCGCCCGACCACCCCCGCCGCCCCGATGAGGTAGGGCGCCCCGGCGACCGCGGCAGCGACCACTGC
>JBLHNG010000174.1:0-11833 GCA_047621685.1 Myxococcota bacterium
TGCAGCACCCCATAGATCACGAAGTTCCACGAGGCGCCATGCCACAGCCCGATGGTGACCAGGGTCAGCAGGATGTTCCGGTAGACCTTCCACTCTGCGTCAGTCTGAGAGCCGCCCATCGGGTAGTAGATGTAGTCGCGGACCCAGTTGGACAGCGTGATGTGCCAGCGACGCCAGAACTCAGCGACCGAGGTGGCCTGGTAGGGGCGACGGAAGTTCTCGGGCAGCCGGATGCCGAACAGCAGGGCGGACCCGATGGCGATGTCGGTGTAGGCGGAGAAGTCGTAGTAGATCTGGAGCGTGTAGGCGTACAGGGCAATCAGCACCTCCAGGCCGCCATACAGCTCGGGCTCGGCGAACACCGGATCAACCATCGCCGACTTGATCACATCGGCGATGAGCAGCTTCTTGAGCATGCCCTTGGTGATCCGGAACAGCCCCTCTCCGACCATGCCCTTGTGGAGGCTGCCGAGGTTCTTGAGCTGAGGCAGCAGCTCGGGGGCACGCACAATGGGGCCGGCGACGAGCTGCGGGAAGAACGCCAGGAAGGTCACCAGCCGCCCCAGACTGGTCTCGACCGTGCCCCCGCGACGGGCGTCCACGGCGTAGGCGACGGCCTGGAAGGTGAAGAAGCTGATGCCCACCGGCAGCGCGAGGCCGACCACGGGCAGCTTGAGGGGGATCGACAGCCATCCCGCGATCTGCTCGGCGTTCCAGGCCAGCCAGTCCCAGTACTTAAAGACGAACAGCGGCGCGAACAGAGCCGCCAGGATCACCACAGTCCCCGCCCCCTTCGCCCGTCCCGTGGTGAACAGGCGACCGGCTATCCAGGCGATGCCTGAGACCAGCAGCAGGGCCGGGAGGTAGGTGAGGTCCCAGCTGGCGTAGAAGATGAGCGAGGCCACCCCGAGCACACCCAGCCGCATCTTCTTCGGCACACCCCAGTAGATCCCCGCGACGAGCAGGAGGAAGAACAGGTAGTCGAGGGTGGGGAACAGCACAGGTTAGAGCTGAATGTCCAGCTCGTGGAGGATGGCCCCGTCGTCTCCGATGAACGACACCGCGATCACACCAGTGCCCGGATCGCAGGAGAACCGGGTGGTGTTCCAGGTGGCAAACAGGATCGGGTATTGATCCCGGTTGACCACCAGATCGGCGGCGATGTTCAGGAAGCTGCCCCCCGGACCGACCATCACCTCGCGCTGAGCCGCCGCGACGCCGCCCTCGGGATCCACCGCGCTCACCGAGCCCCAGTGCAGATCGCCAGAGATCCACAGCACACCGGGGATGTCCGCGGCGTGGCTCAGGATCTCCTCCCGCTGCTCCGGGAAGCCGCTCCAGCGATCCTCTTCAGCCAGAGAGCCAATGGCGTCGAAGAAGTCGGTGATCGGGACCGAGTTGAGGATGATCTTGAACCGCGCGGTGCTCGCAGAGAGGCCCGTCTTGAGCCAGTCCAGCTGCTCGGCGGACAGGTAGACACCGTCTTCTGGCACCCGCTCTGCACGGCACTCCAGCACAAACACATCCAGCGTGCCGCCCCAGGACAGCTTCCGCCAGATGCCTGCGATGCCCTGGCCACTCCGGCGGGGCAGTGCGCGGCCGAACCAGTCGAGCGCAGTCTCGAATTGTTGTTCGATTCCAGTGTCTTGCCACGACCAATTGTTATCGACCTCATGATCGTCCCAGGTCGCGATGAGGCCGGTGCTTCCGCAGAGGTCACGCATGCCAGCGGTGGTCATCGCCCCGTTCCAGTGCCACTGGTAGTCCGCCGAGGTCGTGGAGCCGTCGGCGTAGACGGTGTCTCCCAGCAGGCAGAAGAAGTCGTACCGCTCCGCCGCCGCCTGGCTCAGTGACGGCCAGGGCTTGTTGCTACCAAGGCAGGAGACCGCACCGAACACCACGACCCGGGTGTCGGCTGCGGCGAGGGCGCTGCGGAAACGTGTGGGGGCCGATCGTGTGCCGTCGGTGTCGTAGAAGACCACGCTCCAGGCAGTGTCTGCGGAGAGGTCCGTCAGCTCGATCTGGAGGTGCCCATCTTCTGGGGTCAGCCCCTCCTGGCGATCGACCTCCACCCACGCCCCGTCCGCGCCCTGCATGACCACGAGGGTCAGGGATGTGGCGGTGGTCTCTACGGAGAGGATCGCGGCGGAGTCCGTGGCGTCTCCGACCTGGACTCCCCAGGGGAAGGTGTCCTGGTCTTCTGTGCCATCGGGGACCCAGGGGTCTGGCTCGGGGTCGCGGGTTGGGGTGGCCTCTGTGATGGTGCCAGAGTCGCTGCCGCCGCGACAGGCGGGCAGGAGGCTGGCGGCGGAGAGGGAGATCAGGACGGTTCGGCGGGATAGATGCTTCATCGTCGGTCGCTATATCCTGTGGTTCTCGGAGGGCGTAGGCGGAGGAAGTCAGCCAGAGGCTGAGATCTTGTGACTATGGGCGCGCTGAGGTCATGAGGACGGGTCGGTGAGTGAGCTGGCGTGCGGTGGGTGTCCGGCTGGGGTCCGCTGGGCGGGTAGTCCAGGGGGAGCGATGACTGGTGTCCGGCTGGGGGGTCGCAGGGGGAGCGGCGACTGGAGAGAGAAGCCGTAAGGCGACGAATGCAGGAAGTGCAGCCCCCCTTGAGCGCAGCGACATGAGCGGGCCGACAGGCCAGCGTTGGTGCGGAGTGGCCAGAAAAAGAATGGCGCCGACGATGGCGAATCTCAACCATCCGGGGAGCGAGCACCCTTCGGTATCGACAGCCACGAGGCTGAGAAGACCGAAGGGCGAGCAGTCCAGGGTAGGCAACATCTATAACTGCGACCGTAGAATCGTCGGAGTGAGTTGGTGCTTCCGACGCGGGCTCCACCCTGCTCCAGCGATGCGAGAATCGTGGGTTTTGATGTTGCCTACCACGCACTGCGGCGCCTTCGGCAGCGCAGCTTCGGGGCGATGGGATGACGGCGGGTGCTCTCTCACCGGATGCGCTGAGGTCACTCAACGTCGGCGCCATGCTTTTTCTGGCCACTTCGCACCACTGCGCGCCCTTCGGGCTGCTCATGGGGCTCGTTCGAGGGGGCTGCACTCCTTGCGTTTCGCCGCCTTACGTCGGCTTACTCCAGTCCCCGCCCCCTGCGACCCCCAGCCGGACACCCGCAGAACACCGCACGTCGGCTCACTCACCGACCCGTCCTACAGACCTCAGCCCCGCCGCCCCTAAAAACAACCATCCTCATCACAAACAAACGACGCCGCCAGCCCCCAGGACAGCGCCCCCTGCCCCACCCGAAAGAACTCATCGGGAGAATTCCCCGAGAAGCTACACACCTCCGCCTCAAAAAAAGCGGACCCGGTCAGGTAGAGCCCGCCGCCCTCCGTGATGCAGTGGTTCCCCTCAAACAAAACCCCCGACATCACCGCCTCGCTGTCCGACGTGAGATAGCCACCGCCGCCGTGGTAGGCCTGGTTGCTCGTGAAATCGGTACTCACAACCTCCGCGACCGATCGCTCCAGGGACAGCCCGCCGCCGAGCAGCCCCTCGTTGGCGGTGAACGAGCAAGAGTCCACGGTGAGCCGGGTGTCCAGCACCGCCACCCCGCCGCCCTTGGTCGTGGCGTTGTTGTCGGTGAGGGTCACCTCAGACAGCGTCAGCTCGCCCTCGGCATACACCCCGCCCCCCGTCTCCGCGGTGTTGCCGACCAGCTCGGTGTTGTGGATGCTCAAGGTCGCACCGTCCCCGACCCGGCACCCGCCGCCAGACAGCACCGCAGCGTTGTCAGTCAGGACGACCTCCTCCAGGGTGACTGTGCTGTCGAGCTCCACTGCCACCCCGCCCCCAGCCTCTGCGGTGTTGTCGGTGAGGGTGACCTTGCGAAGCTCCGCAGTGCTGTGGTCCCAGGCGTAGATGCCGCCCCCGGACCCCGTCGCCGTGTTGCCCTCCAGGATGGTGGAGAACAGGCTGAGGGTGCCGTAGGAGCGCAGGATGATGCCGCCGCCCTCGCTGGCGGAGTTTCCGGTGAAGGTGGCGTTGGCGATGATCGCGCTGCTGGCAGAATCCAGGGAGAGCCCGCCGCCGTCGTCGGAGGCGATGTTGTTGAGGAACGTGGCCCCCTGGATGGTCGGGGCGGAGTCGTAGAGGAGCATCCCGCCACCGTCGACAGCGAGGTTGTCGGTAAATGACAGGTCCCTCAGCTCGGCGAGGCTGGCCTGCCAGAGCAACACTCCACCACCGAAGTCCCCGACGTTCGCAGTGAACCTGGAGTTCGACAGGGTGACATCGCCCGAGTAGCGCAGCATCAGGCCGCCGCCGCTCTCCGCAGTGTTCTCGGTGAAGCTGACGTCGTCGATGACGATCGCGCTGTTGGCGCCATACAGCACCGCGCCCCCGCCACTGGAGGCGGTGTTTCGCAGGAAGGTGGAGTCCTGCACGGTCGCAGTGCCCAGCTGCACCGCCAGCCCGCCGCCGTCCGTGGCGATGTTGCCGGTGAAGGTGCTGGCGTCGACCATGATGCTGCCGCCCTTCAGGGACAGCCCGCCGCCGGTGGTCGCAACATTGTCGGCAAAGGCACAGGCGGTCACCGTCGCCTCACCCACCCCCTGCACGCTCACCCCGCCGCCTTCCCGGGCCGAGTTGCCGGTGATGGTGCTCTCGTCGAGACTCGCCTCGCCGGTCCCCGAGGCCACAACCAGCCCACCGCCGTCCCCATCCTCGGCGGTGTTGCCGAACAGCACCGTGTCGGTGAGGGTCGCGGAGGCCCAGGTCGAGACGTAGACGCCGCCACCAGACTCCTGGGCGGTGTTGCTGGTCAGGGCAGTGTGCTCCAGCTCCACCGTGCTGTAGAACGCAGCGATCCCGCCGCCGTTCTCGGCCTGGTTCCCGACGATGGTGGTGGAGATGAGGTGGGCTGCACAGCTGCTTCCCGTAAACAAGCCGCCACCATACTCCGCACGACTCCCGGTGATGAAGACGGACTCCAGGGTCAGCAGGGACGCCGCGTCGCAGCGGATCCCGCCGCCTGCCGAGTAGCTCAGACCGCCAACGCTGATCGGCTCTGAGGCCCACCCGTCAGTGAGAGTGAGGCTGCGCAGGGTGACCTTGGTGCCGTCGGCATCCACCGAGACCACCGTGCCCTCTCGACTTCCGGTGAGCACCACCGTGTCTGCCGCGCCATCTCCGACGATGCTCAGGGTGGTCTGGATGGACAGCTGCACAGGCCAGGTGCCGGGACAGAGTGTGAGCGTGCCTGGCACATCGAGGAGGATGGCACCGAAGAAGCGCGCGGTGTGATCCTCCGCAGGGCCGGTGTCGGGCTCGAAGGTCGCCGGCCAGCGCAGGGGATCGTCGTCGTGGCAGTCGAAATCTGCGGTGTAGCCATCGCCATCGGCATCCACCGGGCCTGAGGGCAGCAGCCCGCTGTCAGTCGTGCCTCCAGTGACCACACAGGCCAGCAGCAAGGGCAGGATCAGGACAGCACAGCGGGCCGGAAGCCGACCCAGTGGTTTCGGCGGGTGGCGCTGAGCATCCGGCGGTGGGAGGCGTACCGGGCTGCGCCACGAGCGCGCATGAAGGGCGCCCCTCGGACGGGATGGAGCCCGTCGGACTCGGGCCGCTCGCCGTGATTGAGGCTCGGCCAGCACCACTCTGAGACGTTGCCGACCAGATCCTCACAGCCCGATGGGGTGCGAGCCTGGGAGAAGCTGCCGACTGGAGCCGTGCCCTGTGCCGCAAGCTGTGCGACCTTCATGCGTCTTAGATCGGTGCTGCCCCAGGGGTAGGTGCGCCCGTCGTCCCCCCGGGCAGCCTTCTCCCACATCCACTCCGTCGGCAGGGTCATCCCGGCCCAGTCACAGTACGCCATGGCATCGAACCAGGAGACGTGGACCACCGGATGCTCCAGCCGATCTGGCGGAGGTTTGCCAGGAGTCGGCCAGTGGGCGAGGAAGCCGACAGGATCGGTGGGCAGGTAGTCGGAGCCTTGAAGGAAGGCGGCGTACTGTCTGTTGGTGACCGGGTGGCGGGACAGGGAGAACGCCGGGACATCCACCGACGAGACCGGGTTGCCGAGGGAGGCCGGGCCGGCAGCGATGAAGAACACCTCCAGTCCAGAGGCCGGATGAGTCCGCTGTCGGTCGTCGAGCGCCTGCTCCGCGCGCAGGTCCGCCATGAAGTGCTCCAGGTTCATGCCGCCTCCCCACCCAGCAGTGCATCCACCGCCGCCAGAAGCTCACGGCCCTCCTCGGGATGGACCATGTTGATGTAGCTGGCGTAGCCACGGAGGTAGCCGGCCATGTCGGCACGACCCCGGGCCTGAGACGCCACCCCATGCTTCTGGCAGTTGTGCAGGATCGCCCGGAACCGCCGCCGCTCCTGGCGAGGCACTCGCAGGCAGTCGTTGACCACGACCCCGGTGACCTGCTGGCGCTGGCTGGCACGGATGACCCGGAACTTGTCCTGGTTGACCGCAAAGCCCTCCTGTCGGCAGATCTCCTCGACCCACCACCGCAGCCGCCCGACCTCGCCTTCGCCGTGAAACGAGAAGGTGAGATCATCGGCGTAGCGGGTGTAGACCCCGTCCAGGCTGCGGACGATGCCAGCCAACCGAGCGTCGAGGCCGCGGAGGATGAGGTTGCTGATGGCCGGGCTGGTGGGGGCACCCTGGGGGGTGTAGCCGCCACCGAATTCCTCTGGGTCTTGCGCGAAGCAGCACAGCCGGGCGAGCACCGGGGCGACGTTTCGGCTGTCGTCATCCACAGACAGCCGAAGCTGCCCGACGTCGTAGCCGAGGTGGGCAAACAGGCCGACCACCCGCCAGTAGGAGATGGTCGGGAAGAAGTCCTTGAGGTCGAACTTCACCAGCAGCCGCTTGCCGACATGCTCCGCAGCGTTGGTGACGGTTGAGCAGCCCTTCACGAAGCCATGGGCGGCCTCATGGACCGGCATCCGGGAGAGGATGCCCTTGAGGATGCGGCGCTGGACGGCACGGAGCTGCGGAAGCGGCGCGTCGATTCGGCGGGGTTGCCCGCTGGACTTGGGGATGGTGAAGGAGCGGTAGGGCCCGTCTTCGCAGGACAGGAGCATCCAGCCGAGCTGCTTCGGGGTGGCGATACCCAGCGTCGCACGCAGCTCCCCGACGGTGGCGATCGGCAGGAGCCCGGCGTCTTCCTGCACGCTGCGGCCGGTGGGGTGGCGGAAGATGCGCCCCCGCTGACCAGTGACCGCGGCAGCCTCCTCATGCAGCGCGCCGGCCTCCTTGAGGATGCGACGGGCCCATTTCTTGCGCTGGGCTTCCCGATCCCAGAGGAAGCGCCGGGCGATCTGGAGTCGCTGGTCGAGGGGGAGGTGCTGGCTGACGAAGCTGGTGATGGTCCAGAAGCGCTTCTCCGTCTTCAGGGCATGCTCGACGTTGTCCATGAAGACCCTGCCCGCCAGCAGACGCGCGGCATCGTACTCTCGATGCATCCGGATCTGGTTGAGCCGATGGTTGAGTCCCCCGAGATTCAGTTTCTCTGGATACCCATTGATGAAGGTCAACAATTTCTCATCAATAACCGCGCCTGGGGGCAGGCGATGCTGCTGGCTTGTGCCGGACATGCGATCCTCATTGGGCCTGTCTGCCCAGTGTACCCGATGAACCTCCGATCGCTCACCTTCGCCCTCCGCAGTCCGACATCCGCCCGGGGTGCGGCGTCCCTGCTCGCTGAGAGCCGCACGGAGGAAGCCCGAGTCGCCCTGGCGGACCTGCTGTGGGAGGGCGGCGATGGGGTCGCGCTGGCCACCGCTGCCCGCGCGCTCGCTCAAGATCCCGCCCCCCTGGCCCGGGAGGTCCTCTCCGACTGCATCGCCCATCGACTGCCGATGGTCCGTCGGGCGGCGGCCATCGGACTGGCCGGGGATCCGATCCTCATCGAGCGGCTGCGTTGGGAGCCGTCCTGGTCGGTGCGGGCCGCGATCGGCCGGCGCATCACCATGCTGCCCCCCATCGCCGCGACCCTCGCCCTCACCGATCCGCACTGGCGGGCACGGCTTGCCGCCATCGAGGCCCTCACCGCATCGCAGGCCCGAGCCGCCGCTGGCCCGGATCCGGTCAGCCAGGGTGCCGCCGACTACCTCGCCGCGCTGCCCGATGGCCCCCTGCCTGCACTCCTCCCCGAGCCCCCGCAGCCCGATGTGCCCTGGTGGGACGACGACCCGATCGTGCTGCGTCGGGAGCTGTCCCTGCTGTCTCGCGCAGACAAGAAAGCCGCGCTGCCGTGGATGCCGGGCCTGCTGTCTGCAGAGGATGCCCGGCTGCGGCGGCTGGTCATTGAGGCCCTGCTGGAGTGGGGAGATGTGGCGGTTCTCACCGAGGCCATCCACCGACTGGCCGACCCGCGCATCCCCCACCTCCAGAAAGCCACAGCCGCCCTGGCCGAGCGCCTGGACGTCGATCGACTCGCCGCGGTCTGCGATCGACTCCAGCACGCCGAGGCTGCTGGTCCCCAGTGGTGGGCGGTCCAGCACAGCCCGCGTCCGGCCCTGCCCTGGCTGGCGGATCTCATCGACCATCCCGAGCCGGTGCTCGCCCGCGCGGCCCTGTCCGCCTGGGTCCGGCACGCTCCAGATCCCCGTCCCCGGCTCATCGCCACACTCAACACCCCCCACCTCCTCACCGCCCTGCGTCTCCTCGGCCCTCGGCTCGCCCCCGGTGCGCTGCCCTCCTTCTGTGATCACCCCGAGCCCGGTGTCCGCCGGGAGTGGGCGCGACACCTCCCCACCGAGCACCTGCCCAGCCTCTCCGCCGACCCCGATGCCCGGATCCGCGCCCAGGTCGCCGCACACCACCCCACCCCGGCGCTGGCTGCGGATCCCGACCACCGGGTCCGCGCGGCAGCAATGACCCCGGCCCGCGCCGAGGTGCTGCTCCAGGCTCCAGAGTCCGAGCCCTCCTGGCGAGTCCTCCAGGCTGCCGCGACCTGCCTTCGACGCCCCCTGCCCGCACCACCCCCGCCCGTCTTCGCCCGTCCTGCGTCCATCCCGGTGCCCGGCCCGCCCCCAACCAGTCCCCTCCGACGTCCGCTGGGGGCAACTGGCCTCACCGTCTCTCCCCTCGGTCTCACCGGCCACTACGGGCTCGACGAGCGTGGATTTGCGATGGGGGTCGAGGCGGGGGTCAACCTGATGTTCTGGGAGCCCACCTACGCCGCCCAGGCCCGGTTCGTCCGCAGCCTCCCGCCTGCCCAGCGGTCCGAGCTGGTGATCCTCACCGGCAGCTATGACGCGGATCCGAAGGTCATCCGACGCGACCTGGAGCGCGCCCTCCGCTCCCTGAAGCTCGATCGGATCAGCCTGTTCCTCATCTGGTGGGTGCGCTCCTGGGGGCGGATCAGCCCCGCAGTCCACGACACCCTCCGGCTGGCCCAGCAGCAGGGACTCATCGAACACTACGGACTCTCCACCCACCAGCGTGGACTCGCGATGGCGGCAATGGCGTCGGACTGGCCAGTCATCATGGCTCGGCACAGCGCCGCACACCGGGGGGCAGAGACCACCGTCTTCCCCACAGCGCTTCAGCACAGCACGGGCCTCATCACGTTCAGCAGCCTCTGCTATGGCCGCATGCTCACCGCCGGAGCCACCGCAGCGGACTGCTACCGCTACAGCCTGTCGTTTCCAGAAGTCTCTGCGGTCTTCTCCGCGCCCTCGACCCTTGAGCAGCTCACCGAGAACCTCACGGTGCTCGACTCCCCCACCCTCTCCGAGACCCGCCAGGCGGACCTCACCCGGATCGGTGCCTCACTCCACCACCGCCAGCGCGCCTTCGCCCGGGGGATCCGGTGGAGATAGTCCCTGCACGCCCTGAGGTACTTTGCCTCCCGTTGACGAGCCGCTCTCGCGCTCAACCTGTTGTGCAGTGAGAGCGGACTGCTCTGCGGAGCAGTCTGTGTGCTTCAACCACCCGCGGCGTAGCGCCGCAGTACAAGCTGCCTCCAGTGGCGTACAGGGAAGCTGAGCTTAGCAGAGTTGGCACGCCCCGGGGTACTTGCCTCCAAGTCGAGCACCTTAGCGGCTGCCTGACCTGTCGGGAGCTACTGAGGGGCCAGATGCCGCATCGCGGCGGACACCCGTCAACCATCCGCGGCGTAGCGCCGCAGCTTACGCTGCCTCCTGAGACGTGCCATAAAGACCGTACCATGGAGTTTTGATGAGCAACAAGGACCTCAAAGATCAGCGTCGGCGCAAGCTGGAGCGCACCCTCGACGGCCTCCGCGACGACATCGCGGACCTCTCCGGAGAAGCCACCTTCTCCGAGCTGGTGAAGGCTGTCTCGGATGCCACCGCCACGCTGCCCGCCCACACCGAAGACCTCAAGCGCCTGCGCAGCCGCGGCTACGCGTTTCGGGGAGACCTTGAGGTCACCCTGGAGGAGGCCCACAAGACCTGTGAGCCGGTCATGGCCGCCCTGCGCCGGGAGATCGATCAGGTCGACAACCGGCTCCAGCGGGAAGTCTCTAGCCTTTCCCGGGACGCCGCCCGGATCACCGGCAACGTCCTGCAAAACTCCGACAGCATCGAGTCTCTGGAGTCGAAGGTCCGCGGGGTAAAGTCCGAGGTCAGCGCCACCAGCGACCGGCTCAAGGCCCACAGCGATCCCCTGCTCAAGTCCATCAATGAACTCAAGGGCAAGGTCAAGGACCTCCACTGGACCCTCGACCAGTTCGACTCTGCCACCTTCAATATGGCCCCTGAGGAGCGCCCCATCGCCGCCGCCCAGGCGATCTGGGAGGATGCCCCGGACGCCGACAAGCCCGCCGGAATGCTGATGTTCACCGACCATCGGGTGCGGTTTGAGCAGAAGGAAGAGCGGGTCACCAAGCGCAAGTTCTTCGTGTTCGCCGCCGAGAAGGAGAGCCTCCAGGCCCTGATGCTCGATGAGCCCGTCGGCCACCTGCTCGACTCTGTGGACTCCACCCGGGGCTGGGTCATGAAGGACCAGCTCCTGACGTTCTCCTGGTCCCCCAAAGCCAAGACCCCCAGCACGACCACCTTCGAGATCACCAGCGGCTCCGCGGCGGACTGGGACGGGGTCGTCGAGCTGATCCGGGTGGGGGATCTCGCATCCTACGAATCCGAGGCCGCAGCAACCTCCCGAGCCCCCGACCTCGCCGGAGGCGCACCGGCCGCCGGCGCCGCACACAAGGTGTCCTGGCCAGACAAGTGCACCACCTGTGACGCCCCGCTGGAGGCCCCGGTCAAGGGACAGACCGCCCTGCCCTGCCCCTACTGCGGCACCAACCACGCTGTGCAGTACCTCAGCTGAGAGGCTGCCTCACCGGGTCCAGTCCGCGGAGCCGTTGGGCGTCTCCCAGAGGCGGATCCGGGTCACGGTGACCCCGGTGTCTGCGAGGAGGTCCTGGGCGATGCGGGCCAGCTCCGCGACGACGTTCTCTGCGGTCGGTGGATCATCGAGCCAGTAGACCGGCCGGCCATGCTCGGCGTTTGAGGCGGCAATGGCCTGAGCTGCCGGATCTGGATCCCCACGCATGAGGATGGCGGTGTGGTCCCAGTGTGCATCCACCCAGCCGCCGACCTTCTGCTTGACCACCCCGAAGTCGATCACCCGACCGCGATCATCGAGCTGATCGATGTGGCAGGTGATCTCAGCGGCGTAGCGGTGGCCGTGAAAGGCGCGGCACTTGCTCTCGTGGAGCGGGATGCGGTGCATGGCGTCCCACTCGATCCGTCGGGTGCAGGTGATCATCGGGTTCGTCCTGGGTAGACCGCGAGCGCCTCGCCGAGGATCTCGACTGCCCGTCTCAGCTTCGCTGGCTCCAGCACTGCCGCCAGCCGGATCTCATCCCGCCCGCTGGCCGGATCGGCATA
>JBLHNG010000175.1:0-11815 GCA_047621685.1 Myxococcota bacterium
CCCTCGCTGCCATCGGAGGTCGACCAGGGCAGACAGTCGTCGCAGGAGTCCGCCCCGTCGAATTCGATGGTCAGGGTCTGGGCGCCCTCGATGACGATGCTGCCGCCGTCGGAGACCTCCGAGGGACAGGAGCCCTTGGAGTCCATGTTGCCGGTAAACGCCATGTCGCCGAGCCCATCGATTGCGGCCTCTCCAGCCAGGGTCAGCGCGCCGACACCGGACTCCAGGAGGACTGCGGTGATGTCACCCTCCATGAGGTAGCTGGTGTAGCCGATCTCGAAATTGCCGTCCTTGGGGTTGATGAGGTTCACGCTCAGCGCATCGGTCTCGCACAGGGTCCAGCTTGTCTCCTCCGTCTTCTTGTCGAGAACATCGCCGCCGACGGTGAGGTCACCGTCCAGGGTGAAGCCGGCCCCGTCGGTGTCGGTGTAGCCGAAGGTGTCGTACTCCATGGCAGTGGTGTACGTTACGCCGTCGGAGGCCAGGGTCGCGTTGGCCGAGCCGACCCAGACCTGACCGCGCTCGTCGGTGCAGTCGCCGGTCACGGTTCGGACCTCGCCGGACTTGCTGATGCTGGGACAGCCCCCACCCGCGACGCTGACGAACAGCTCGGAGATGAAGAAGTAGAACGGCGGGATCACCGAGGTGTAGAACCCGCCCTCGACCAGCCCATCGTCAATGAACGGGTAGTCGTAGTCGGCATCTGTGTCAGCGTCGGTGTCGGCGTCGGTGTCGGCGTCGGTGTCGGCGTCGGTGTCGGCGTCGGCGTCGGTGTCGGCGTCCGTGTCGGCGTCCGTGTCCGCATCGGCCTCTTCAGGCGTGGTGTCATCTTTGGTGTCGCAGCCGGTCAGGGCGACCAGGGTCAGCAGCATGCAGGTCCATCTCATTCATCACCTCCAGGACACCTTAGCGCGGGCTCAGACCACTTCCTGAAGCATCGGGAGCCCCCTGGACTGTGCGAGGGCATTCAGCTCGGGTCGGGTCGCGATGAGGTAGGTCGACCAGGACAGGGTGATGATCGGTGTGGCGAGCAGCACACCCAGGCCCATCGCCCCGGAGCCCAGCGAGATCAGGAGGCTGTTGATGAGGATCATCGCCAGGACCTCGCCGAGGTGGCTGATGACAAAGGCTGCGGAGAGCTTCATGGCGTCCACAGCCCCGACCATGCGATCCGCTCGGATCTCCGGGGTCAGCCAGAACAGCACCCAGGCGATGGGCCAGCCGATCAGACACATCAGCAACCCGACAAGCTGGGCGCCGCCATACAGCAGCATTCCGCCGAGATCCTCAGAGAGGCTGCGGGTGTCGAACAGGGCGCCGAGGTCCGGGTCGCGGTCCTCCTCAATGGCCGCGGTGGTCTCGCGGATGAGGTTGGGCATCAGGGCGAGGGCGCCGATGAGCGGGATGAAGGTGCCGACCGCCAGGAAGACCGCATTGAACAGGATCCATGGAACGGGACGGGCGATGAGCTGATCCCATGCGCGCTGGTAGACCTGGGTGATCATGCTGCTCCTCCGCCGTCAGTCTACAGAGACAGGCGCTCCAGCATCAGCCAACCGTGAGCCTTACAGCAGCTCGACGCCGTCGTAGTACTCCGCATCCAGCGCCGCGAGGAGCACCCCGTCGCGCTCCAGGATCTCGTCGGCCAGCCGGATGATCGCGGTGTTGGGTCGGGCACGGTGTCCACCGGGGAGGCCGGCGATCGCACGAACCGCCGCGACCTCCCGACCTGGTCCGTAGGCCATCGCCAGCAGGGTCAGGGCGCTGGCGGAGGAGCGGCTGACCCCTGCGGCACAGTGGATGAGGGTCGCGCCGCCGAGCGTGCGGATGCGCTCACAGAACGTCACCAGCGCCGCGACGTGCTCCCACTGCGGGCCGTCGTCGGTGAAGTCATCAAACGGCGCAGTGTCCATAAACTCCAGCCGCAGCACCCGGGGGTCGTTTGCGTCGAGGGGCTCCGGCAGCGGGTCGTCGGGCTCACCGATGGAGACGACGTGCTCGAAGTCCCACTCCCAGAACCACGTGCGCACCTCTGCCCATCCGCAGATTACTACGTCCATATACACCTCCCAGTGCGGAGAAGCAGTTACGACGAAAACAATTGAAGTTCAACGTTGAACTTCGTAAATGTTTCAGGCATTTTACAGGTGAAGACACGGCACACCCGATTTTCGGTACAGTCGGCCATGCTCACACTCCTCATTGCCTGTACCGGTGCCAAAGACTCCGCGAGTGTCACCGACACCAGCGACACCGACACCACCCCCGACGCCTCCTCCCTCAGCTGCGGGGCGGACAGCCCCGATCAGTCCACCGTCGAAGTCAACGGGCTCTCCCTCAACGTCGCCTGCCAGGGAGACGGGCCGACGATGCTGATGCTGCACGGCTTCCCCGAGTTCTGGTACGCCTGGGGACCCCTCGCTGGGGAGATCGCCGGGGACTATCGGGTCGTGATGCCTGATCAGCGCGGCTACAACCTCTCAGACAAGCCCACCGAGCTGTCTGACTACACCATCGACGTCCTGGTCGCCGACATGGTCGACCTCATCGGCCAGATCTCCGACGAGCCGATCGTGCTGGTGGCCCACGACTGGGGCGGGATCGTCGCGTGGTATCTCGCCGCACAGCATCCAGAGCTGCTGTCTGGGCTGGTCATCCTCAACTCCCCCCACCCCGATGTGTTCGCCCGAGAACTCGCGGAGAATCCTGACCAGCAGGAGGCCAGCAGCTACATCACCTGGTTCCAGAGCGAGGGCGTGGAGGATGTGCTGTCGGCGAACGACTACGGACTGCTGGGCGGCACGGTGTTCAACGACGCCTTCTCCGAGGCCGACCAGGCCGCCTACATCGACGCCTGGAGCCAGCCCGGAGCGCTGACCGCGATGCTGAATTGGTATCGAGCCAACGCTGATGCATCCGGAATTGCAATTCCGGATGCCCCGCTGATGGTCACCGTGCCGACGCTGGTGATCTGGGGCATGGCCGACACCGCCCTGTTGCCGGGCAACCTCGTGGGCCTGGATGAGTACGTCAGCGACCTGACGGTGGTGGAGTATGCCGAGGCGACCCACTGGATCAGCCATGAGGAGCCCGAGGCCGTCGCTGTGGACATCCTCAGCTTTGCGGGCTCGCTGTAGCGGAACGCAGCCGCTGGAGCGCCTCGGGGATGGCCTCGGGGTCGTCGGGGTCGATTCCGTCCGCGATCAGCGAGGTTCGACGGCGCCGGGCATGCTGCTCGATGGTGTCTGACAGTGCCTCGATGACCCCGAGGGTGCGGTGGCTGGCGATGGGGACCTCCCCGTCCGCGGTCTGTGCGCTCAGGATCACCGCATCCGGGGTGGTCTGGACGTGGACTGACTGGATGGCACTCAGCGCGGTCTCTCCCTGGTCGGTCACCACGGCGTGCAGGGTGAGGTCGATGCGCTCGCGAAGCTCTCGGATGGGGCTGTTGGTATCGACCTTGCGCTGCCAGAGACGCAGGCTGGCATCGCGCAGGGTCAGCGCGCCGACCGCGAGGAGGATGACCACGAGCATGGTGGCGAGGAGGAGGCCCGCTGCCAGGTGAATCGACGGACCGGTCAGCAGCGACAGCCCCATGCAGCTCACCACATTGACCCCCGCAAGGAGCATCGCCGAGCGCACCCCGTGTGGACTGCCCCAGATGGGCACGTCGACGGGGAGGTAGAGACTCAGCCGCTCCGGGGTCGACTCGGTGTCGATGTTGGCGGCAAGCGCGGGGTCGGACATGCCCGCATTGTCACCCATGCAACATCGGGGTGCTTGTAGGCGTATCGAATACTCTGACCGGAGGCACCATGCTACAGACCCTCGCCATCCTCGCTGGTCTCACTGTCCTGTTCGGCACCATCGCGGCCCTGTCGCGCAGCACCGGAGGCGGCATCGGAGCCCGCCGCGATGTCGGCGTGATCGCCAACGACTGGGACCTCGTCGCCGCCACCCACGTTGCCCAGGCCGCACCGAACTTCGGCCCGCCGCCCCCGTCGGTGATCGTCGTCGACTTCACCACCCGCAATCGGGTCCAGCTCAGTCGGGAAGACCTGGACGGGTAGCGACTGCTCGGACAGCTTGTGGTGTCATCATAAACAATTTTCGATGCTCAATCCTTTTTTCGAATTACACTCGAAAAAAGGAGTCACCCTCATGTTGAACCAGCTCGCCGATGACCTGTGGGTCGTCCACCACGAAAACACCTTCATTGGCCTGAACTTCGACGCTCGGATGACCATCATCCGCCTGCCCGATGGAAGCCTGCTCCTCCACTCTCCCGTCCCGATCACCGACAGCCTCGCGGTGGACATCGATCGGCTGGGAGCGGTCCGCCACCTCGTCGCGCCCAACCTCTTCCACCACCTGTTCGTGGCAGACGCTGCGGCCCGGTGGCCGGATGCGGAGGTCTATGCGCCCGAGGGCATCGCCAAGAAGCAGCCAGACCTCACTGTCCACCACACCCTCGGCACGGCCACCCTGCCGGAGGGCGTCACCGGGATCTCCCTGGCGGGCATGGCACCGCTGGCGGAGACGGTCCTGTTCCATGCCCCCAGCGCCACCCTCGTCTCCTGCGATCTGGTGCTCAACTTCACCGCCCCGAAGGGCTGGTGGACGAAGACCTACCTCTCCCTCAACGGCATCAACGGCAAGCCCGGGGTCAGCAAGCTGGTGGCGATGGCGGCGTTCAAGGACCACGCCGCCATGCGCGATAGCCTTGAGACGATCCTCGCGCTGGACTTCGACCGGCTCATCGTCTCCCACGGTGATGTGCTGGAGTCCGGTGGTCAGAAGGTACTCAGAGAGAGCTTTAAATGGATGAAGTAGACGACAAGACCCAACGGAGGCTGGAACGCAAGGCCCGGCGACAGGACCGGAAGCGGGAGACGATCCTGGTCGCGGCGCGCACGGTGCTGGTCGCGGAAGGCTTCGAGGGCATGACCACCGCTGCAGTCGCTGCCGCCGCAGACATCTCCGCCTCGACCCTCTACTACTACTACCCCTCCCGTCAGGCCCTCATCGACACCCTCGCCGTCGGTCTGCTCTCTGCGGACGTCGCGCGCATGGAGGCCGCCATTGCTACGGAGGCGGATCCGGTGGAGGCCCTGGCGGCGATGGTCAAGGCTCACGTCCGGCACTACGCTGCGCGCCCGGAGCAGTACTTCCTCTACGAGGGGCTCTCACGGGTGGGGCTGAGTCCCGAAGCGCTGGTCTCCGGGTTCTACCCGCTGAGCAAGCGCATCAACGACACCCTGGAGGCTCGACTGCGCACTGGTCAGCAGGGCGGCCTCGTCCACCCCGATGTCCAGCCCCGTCAGCTCGCCAATGCCGCCTGGTGCATGGCGCAGGGCATCCTCAGCACCGCGCTGGGGTTCGTCCGGAGCGGCGGCAGCATGCTGTTCTCCGTCGAGGATCTGCTCACGGAGAGCTGCGCGATGCTCACCCGGGGGGCGCGGGCTCAATGAAACCCCACATCCGCCCCTGCCACCGCACTGGCAATTGCTGCCGCGGACGGGGGAGCTGCACCCTCACCCCCGCCGACACCGCCCGAATCGCCGAGCACCTCGACCTCTCCGCCTTCGACTTCCGGCTGCGCTACACCCACGATTCTCCTCGGGGTCCACAGCTCAAGATCCGCGGCGGCTACAACGGAGACGGCAGCTGCGTGTTTCTCACTGAAGACAACGCCTGCGCGGTGCAGCCGGTCAAGCCACAGCAGTGCACCGACTACCCGCTGTGGGAGCGGTTCGTTGACGATGCTGACGCCTTTGAGCGCGCCCGGTCAGAGTGCGGCATGATCGGACACCTCACCCACGAAGACTTCCGGCGAATCTACGCGGCCAGCCAGGAGCGGACCCGCTGACGCCGAGCCTGTCGCCGGGCCTTTCGCTTGCCACGCACCGCGACGAGCATCGACCGGCCGCCGTCCTCGCCGGGGAAGGCACGGAACCGCAGCAGCCGCCACAGTCCACGGATGGGACCGCCGGGCATGGTCGCGAAGTAGTCCACCGCCGAGCCCATGCTGCCGAAGGTCATGCTGGCGGAGTAGAACGGCGAGTCGGTGGTGAGGTTGTCTCGGCGCATGCGCTCTGCGGCACCGGGATCGGCCTGGAAGGCGCGGGTGTATTCGAGCAGCCGGGCGTGGTAGTCGGGCTCCTCGATGATTGCCCCGATGGAGCTGGACCGGAGGTGGGTGCCGGCGAGCATCTGGAGGAGCTGCGCTTCGAGGGAGGCCAGACCGCCATCGATGGAGGTCAGAAGCTCCAGGTCGTAGACCGGATCAGCATGGACGACCTGCATGAGGTGGCCGATGATGGCGTCGGGGTGGCTGAGGAGGCCGGTGGGGTCGGCGACCGAGGCGGGGTCGTCGAGGAAGCGCAGCAGGGCGTGGAAGGAGAACGTGATGCCCTTGCTGCGGTAGTAGTCGTCCGCACAGGGCAGGATGAAGAACCGGAACATGTCGGTGGAGCCCAGGACGAGCTGCATTCGACCGGGAATCTGATGGATGATGCCGGCCTCACGCAGTCGCTCCAGTCGGCGTCGGACCTCGCCGGGGATCACCATGCAGCGCAAGGCGTAGGCCAGACGGCGGCGCTTGGCCATGCGCTGGGTTCGGGTGCCGATGGCGCGGCGGATGAGCTTCAGGGGGGACTGAGAAAAGCGGGCTGGCGTGGTCATGATCTCCTCGGCAGAGGCCTGACACGGCAGTCTCCACCGATGCCCCATTCAGGAATCGGTGTGGTGGATTGTGCGGGGTCGGCGTGCCCTATGATGAAATGTAAGCGCGGATGCAGTGGTCTGCCGGGGAATTTTCGTCAACATATGTTTTGATGAGTCAATGCTTCTCCTGCTGAGTCTCGCCGCCCTCGCGGTACCGACCCTCCACATCGATCGCGCCGGCCGCATCCTCTACCTGCTCGATGACGGCGTCGTGACGCAGACCGCGCCGGTGGGCATCGGGCGGGGCGGTCTGTCGGAGAAGACCACCATGGCCGACCTCATCACCCCCACCGGCACCTTCACCGTCGACCTCATCCTCACCGCAGACGGGGGCGACGTGGCTCCCGAAGCCATCGCGAGATTCAGCGACGATGCCGAGTACGCCGCGCTGCTGGCCGATCTTCCGTCGCTGTTTGCCAACATGAGCCGTATCGACTTCGACGGCGACGGTGCCCCGGATGCCGCCTATGGCACCGCCTACATCGGGCTGACCTCCACGGAGGCGGTCACCGGGCCGAAGCTGCGACGGTATCGAGGTGGCACCGCCTACTGGTACTCCATCGCCCTGCACGGCACGCCAGACCCCGACAACCTCGGCGCGGCCCGATCCGGCGGCTGCGTGCACCTCTCCGAAGGTCTGCTCGCCGCGCTCACTGCGGAGGGTCGCGTGACCATCGGCAGCCCGGTGGTCATCGCGGATGGACCGCCTATACGTCCCGAGCCAGCTCGCTGACCCTGCTGTAGAGCAGCTCGATGAAGGCCGTGTGCTTGTGCCCGCTCTGAGCGACCTGGAGGCAGTTGGGACACAGCGCGGTGGTGTTCTCGACGGTGTCGATGCCGCCGGTGATGAACGGCTGCGGGTTGAACAGCTTCAGGAAGGTGCCGTGGGTGTCGGTGTACTTCACTTGATCGCTGCAGAACTCGCAGGTCTCGTTGGCCCGACGCATGACCCAGGCCCGCACTGCCGGATCCCGGCTCCAGACGGTGATGGTCTGGGTGGTCTTCTCGGGGTGACGGCGGCCGGAAGGTCGGCGGAAGAGGCGCTTGCTGATGGTGTGGCTGCGCTCGAAGAGCTGCTCGGTCTCGGCAGTGGGGGCGTAGAGCTTGCGGGCCTCGGTCAGCCGGGCACGCACCACCGGGACGAGCGCGGCGAGCAGCTCGGCGTCGGGGTTGGCGGACGGTGCGAGCCAGGTGAGGTGGGGGCGGTTGACCTCGGCCAGCGCGCCGGAGATGTGGAGCATGGCGCGGCGGATCTCCTGGCTGGGGTGCTCGGAGAGGGCACCAAGCTCCAGGTCCTGGTAGACCTCCGCGCGGTCGAACGGGCGGCTCTGCTTCTCCTGCTCCTGCATCCAGAAGTAGGCGTCGACCGTCGCGATGTAGTCCGCTTCGGTCCAGGTACGGACCACCGGAGCAGCAGCCGATCGGGCCACCTTTCGAAGCCTCGTGGTCTTCGGGGGCTTCGGGAGCGTCGAGGCCGTGGTCTTGGGGGCCATGGTCTTTAGAGGCGTGGCCTTTGTGATCGTGGTCTTCGCCTTGCGGATCCGGGTGGTTTTGGACTTGACCGGGGCGGGACGTGCCGGGGAGTCCAGCACCGCCTCAGGGGTGCTCGGGTCGGCCTGCCTCTCCCGCCAGGTCCGGGCCTGCTCGTAGCCCGGTCCGCCGAGCCAGAGGAAGGTCTGGGTGTCGATGGTGTCTGTGGGGGCGTGGCCCTCAGCGGTCAGCCGGTCGCGGACATCGTCGTACAGCTCCACGATCCGCAGCCAGGTCCGGGGGGTGGGATGGGCGGTGTAGTGGAGCTCCCGCAGGAGCGCCTTGCCGGCGTAGCGGACGACGTTGGGGGAGACAAACGGGTGGGAGTCGGGGCGGAACAGGAAGCCGAAGTAGGTGGCGATGGTCCACTTGCTGGCGCCAAACGGAAGGAGGAACGCGGCGAAGTCGGTCAGTCGCTGGTCGTAGTCCTCCGCGCCATGCAGCAGGTTGATGAACGCATCGACGAAGGCGTCATGCTCCCCTGCGGGAATGGAGGCGAGCTTCGGACGCTCCAGGCGGGGGTGGATGAGGGTGGTCATGTCGGTGGCGGCCATGATCTGCTCGATGATCGCTGCTGCGCCACCGCTCTCGCGAGTCGCTGCGAGGGCCTCGGCGGTGAAGTGCTCTCCGGCGTAGGCGATGGCCTTGAGCTTGTAGGCCCGCTCGACCTCCGCAAACTCCGGATCGGCGAAGCCCTGGGGGAAGATCTCCAGGAACCGGGTCAGCATGCGCCCGAACTCAGCCCGGAACGCCTTCTGACTCTCCAGCCGACGCCACTGCAGGCGGTCGTGCAGCGGGCTGTCTTCGTCGATGTTGGACGGGTCGACCTCTTCGAGTGCCGCAAAGTCCTGACGCAGCAGCCGCCGGCCACCGCTCTCAAACAAAATGTCGAGCTTCTTGCCGTTTATGGAGCGGACCAGACCGTAGCCCCACTCGGGCATCTTGGCGTTCCAGACGTATCTGGTTTCCGTAACGAGCATGCTGACCTTCCCATTTAAGGCCTGCCCTCTATCGACTTCTCACTGAGGGGCAATTCCGATGATGTCGGGATCATGTGAGCCAGTGCAGCAGCGCTGAGGGTGTGGCTGCTGCAAGGCTGACTAGCGCCAGAACGATGAGAAGCTGCTTGTTCATCGCGCCCTCTACACCATCCGTAAACAGCTCTCCCGACATCTCCAGCGCGACCTCTCGGACCCGCTCCATCGACACCCCACCGCCGCCAGCATCAGAAGACTCTTTGCGCACAATTCGCAGCAGTATCTTCTCAATGCCCCGACAGATGAGCCGACGGATCCACCCAAGGAACCGGCGGTGCGGACCCCGTGTGCCCTCAAGTGCGGCGTCCTCTTCGCCCAGGTAGGCCGCCACGCTGCTCTTGAGCCCTTCCTCCCACTGCTGAAGCGGCAGATTCTGCGCCCACAGCTCGCTGGCATCGAGTGCTGCATCCAGGCGACGGGAGCGACGGAAGAAGCCGAGCATCCTATCGAGGATGGCCTCCGTGAGCGCGATCACCCACCCCTCTTCGACCCCGAGGTGGATCACGAACCGCCCGACCCCGCGCCAGAACCCGGCGTACCCCAGCCCCACTCCAGCGCCGACGATGTAGAACACCCCGGCGAGGATGGAGACCCACGGCTCAGCGTCGGGCCAGGGGTGGGTCAGCAGACCCTTGAATTGGAGCACCGCAAAGATTGCCCCCCCCAGGACGAGCCCCCAGCCACCCCACCACAGGGCCCGGGTGACCACCCGGGACAGGCCAATCGCAGCCAGGCGGGCACCGGTCTTCGCCAGGACGGCGAGTCGATCGCGCTTTCGGGTCGGTGTCTCATCCACGGTGTTCTACCTCGAATTTCAGGTATCAGAGTGGATGAGACACTGAGATGAATCTTCGGTGAATCGTCAGAACCAAACTACACTGGAGAGTAAGGAGCAACCGATGGACGCCCAGGCGTTTCTGAAGAAGGCGCGCAAGAAACGCGAGGCAGAGAACGGCGCCGGTGTCGCTGGCGGACTCACGTTCATCGTGCCGACCGCTCAGGACGAGGAGACCCTGGCCTGTCCGACCTGCCACACCCGGTTTGACTACGGCATGCGCTGTCCGGACTGTCAGGTCATGCTCGTCGGCGTCTCGTTTCTCACCGGCCCCCCGCCGCCCCCCGAGGTCGTCGAGGAGCACACCGGCCCCCGGTACGCCTGCGAGAAGTGCGGGACCCGCGGAGACGACGACAAGACGTGTGTCAAGTGCGGCCACTGGGAGGTCCTCGACCTGCACCGGGCCAGCGATCGACGGTTCGACGCGGTGCTCAAGGAACAGCGCCGGCAGCGCTGGCGGCACGCGGTCACCGGCGTCGGGGTGCTCGGCACGCTCGCCGGGTTGGTCCTCCTGCTCCTGGGTACGGTATATCTCGCACCCCCGATGCTGATCATCGGCCTCATCCTCACCCTTGGCGGCATCACATTGGCCGCAGGCGGACCAATCGACGTATGACAAAGCTTGAGATCAGCAAAACGGAGGTCAACCTCCTCCCGCTGTGGCGCTACGAGGGCGAGGTCATCCAGCCCACCACCGACGCCGGATTCGCCGAGGCCGCCGCCCGTCTGGCTGCTGCGACGGTCATCGGGATCGACACCGAGACCCGCCCCACCTTCCGCAAGGGTGTCCCTGCCCGGCCCGTCGCGCTCATCCAGCTCGCCCTGCCCGACGTGGTCTACCTCATCCGGCTCAACAACCACGGCCTGCCCGACGGCATCCGGGCGGTCCTGGGGGATGCATCGATCAAGAAGATCGGCATCGGCACCCGGGACGACGTGCGCGAGCTGAAGCGGGACTTCAACTGTGAGTTGAGGGGGGTCGTGGACCTTAATAGTTTGTGCAAGGGGCTGGGCTACAAGAGCATTGGGGCTCGTAAGCTCACTGCGCTTATTCTTGGTAAGCGCATCTCCAAGAGCCAGCAGACCAGCAACTGGGAGAATCCAGAGCTGACGCGTGCCCAGGTGGGGTATGCGGCGACGGATGCGTGGATCTGTCAGGCGATGTACGCGAAGCTGCCGAAGTCGGGGGCGAAGTCGGAGCCGACGTCAGAGGCGGAGCCAGGGACGAAGCCGAAGCGGCGGCGGCGGCGGCGGAGGCGGTCGGCAGGTGAGGCGGGCTCGGCTGCTCCGGCTGCACCGACGGGTGAGTCTGGAAGCTGAGGTCCTTGAAGGCGCTGCGAGGTCGCTGGGGTCCGTGTAGCGGTACAGGACGGTCCTGTGAAAGTGCGGACGGTGGCCGCTGGGCGGGGATTCGCCATTGGTGTCCGGCTGGGGGGTCGCAGGGGGAGCGGCGACTGGAGAGAGGAGCCGTAAGGCGACGAATGAAGGAAGTGCAGCCCCCCTTGAGCGCAGCGACATAAGCGGGCCGTCAGGCCAGCGTTGGGGCGGAGTGGCCAGAAAAAGCATGGCGCGGACGATGGCGGACCTCAGCTCATGGGTGAGGGAGGACCCTTCGGAATCGAAAGCCACGAGGCTGAGAAGACCGAAGGGCGAGCAGGACAGGTCGGCACTATCCAAAGCAGAGATG
>JBLHNG010000176.1:0-11765 GCA_047621685.1 Myxococcota bacterium
AGCGGGTCTTGGTTTGACGTCGTCGGGACTTCATCTATGGGATGCCTTTTTGCAGAATCAGCTCAAGAATTCTATCCAGAATTGCCAGGCGGGCTGTTTTTATGGCGCTCTCTCGTCTGTAATTCGTGTTCAGGAATACAGACGAGCCTGAGAGGTGCTGTCGTGAGTGAGCTGCTTGATCCCGAGGCCTACCGTCACCTCAAGGCCATTGCCGGGCGGATCTCCTCGTCGAGGCGGGGACTCGACACCATCCAGCCCACCGCGCTGCTGCATGAGGCCTGGGAGAAGCTGGCTCGAAACGACCGGCAGTACAACTCCCGCGAGCACTTCATGGCGACCGCTGCTCAGGCGATGCGGCAGATCCTGGTGGACCGTGCCCGCGCCCGGTTCACCAGCAAGCGCGGTGGGGGTGCGATGCAGCGCACCACCCTCTCGGGCCTCAGCGGAGACGGCGCTCAGGCCCTCGACGTGCTGATGCTCGACGAGGCCCTCGGCATGCTCGAAGCCCTCGATCCCCAGGCCGCCCGCATCGCCCTGCTGCGCACATTCAGCGGCATGACCGTGGAGGAGACCGCCGAGACCATGGGCCTCTCGCCACGATCCGTCAACCGAAACTGGAGGTTCGCCCGCGCCTACCTCTCGGACCTGATGCGCAAGGACTGAGGGCGGCTCAGCGAATCACGAGGAACCACACCCCGAGACCGCCCGCAGAGACTGCGGTGAGCTGCGACGCGACGCCCCGACGGTTGGCCCGGGTGACCAGGCGGTCCAGCTCGGCGGGGGTGATGGTGGTGGTGTTGAGGGTCTCGCTGTGCTGATCGACCTGACGCGATGCGATCAGCGCGGAGACCAGGAGCGCTCCAGAAGTCAGCGCCATGCCGCCGGTGGAGACCAGCACCGCCGGGCGCACCCAGGCGTTCGTCAGCGGGACCGGCCACTCTGGCAGCGGGTCGTCGGGCCAGAGGTAGCCGGTCTCCTGGACGTCGCCGTCAGCGTCGACCCACTGGAGCACCATCGGTCGATCCAGGGGGCGCTCCCGAGCAGCCACCCCGTCGACCACGAACTGATCCCGGCGCAGGCGAGGCAGCGATGTGGTCGGAGACTCACCGGCTGATCGGGCGATCTGGAGCAGGGACTCCTGGTACTGCTGGTGCAGCCGGTTGCCCGCTGGTGCCAGTCCGATCGGTCCCATGTAGTCGAGGTCCACCACCACCGCGGCCCGAAAGGCGGACAGGGTCTCCACCCGCTTGATCACAGCGGTCTCATCATCGACGAGGTTCTGATCGAGGTACCGCCTCAGGGCGTAGACCTCATGGACCGACGAAGCCGTCGCAGTGGAGATGACGGCGTCGAGGCAGGAGACGGTCTGCTCGACCTCCAGGACTGCGCCGCTGAAGGTCTCCAGCTCCAGGGTGGTGAACGCGGTGCGGCTGGTCGCGACCTGAGTCTCCAGATCGGGCAGGGAGCAGTCGGCTTGTGCGGCGAAGAGGGTGAGCAGAAGGTTCATGGCTACAGCCCCGTCCCGAGGATGAGGGAGACCTCGCCAGAGCCATTGCTGGCCCCCGGAGAGCCGATGAAGATGTCGTCGACCCCGTCGAGGTCGGCGTCCAGACCACCGAGCACCACAGCACCGGTCGCGTCGGCTCTCGCGCCCTTCCACTCCACGTCAACATCCGACGGTCCGATCGTGCCGCTCAGCGGACCGTAGAGCAGCAGCGCCCGCCCCTCACCACCGTCGGCGCTGGCCATTCCGATGAGCAGGTCGTCGTACCCATCTGCGTTGACATCTCCTGCCGGTGCGACCCGCTCGCCGATGGTGTACTCCTCAGCACCGTAGATCTGCACGGAGGCATTCTGGATGTTTGCGAAGGTCCCCTCATAGACCAGATAGACCGCACCATTGGCGCCGGTAGATTCGTCACTGTAGCCCGGTGCACTCAGCGCGTAGTCGTCCAGCGAGTCCCCGTTGAGGTCGCCCACCACCGCCACGGTCTCGCCGAGCCGGTTGCTATCGGCCTCCCCGGCGGGCTGGGTGCCGGTGTCGTCGAGGAAGACGTCTTCCTCCAGCGGCCCGTAGACGACATAGGCCTTGCCGCTGCTGGTAAACGCGGTGCTCTTCCCTGGCGCGCCGACGAGCAGGTCCGTGGCGCCGTCGCCGTCGAAGTCACCGACGTCGAGGGAGGCTCCCGTCTCGGTGTCCTTGTCCTCGCCGATGACTTCGACGAGAGCGGTGTCTGGGGAGAAGGAGCCTGTGTCGGCGAACACAAACACCGAGCCGGCTCCCGACCACTGGGAGTCTCCGATGAAGACCAGGCCGTCTGCCAGCGACACTGCGGTGGGGCTGAGGGTGTCGGTCTGTCCATCGGGGGCATCCAGCCCAGCACCGCTGAGCGGACCGTAGAGCAGCCAGGCAGACGAGGCCCCCAGGACCACCATGTCGTCGATGCCGTCGTCGTCTGCGCTGCCAGCTGACAGCGCCAGCCCCGCCGCGCTCTTCTCCACACCCAGGATTCGGACCGCAGCCGGGATGGCGGCGTCGGTGATGCTCATCGGACCGAAGGTGATGTAGACCGCGCCGTTGCCCTGCTGACTGGCGCTGGCGCCGATCAGCAGGTCGGGCACGCCGTCGCTGTTTGCGTCGGCGAGGGCGAGCGCGCTGCCGAGTCCCTCCAGGTCGACGTAGGGGCTGATCCAGGCGTCCTGGGCATTCTCCAGCAGCCCCGATGACAGGGCGCAGTCTCCCGCACCGCCGTCGCAGTCCTGATCGATGCCGTCGCTGCAGATCTCGATCGCATCGGGGTGGATGGCGGTGTCCGTGTCATCGCAGTCGGTCCCGCCGCTCTCCGTGGTGTCGAAGCCGTCCCCGTCGGCATCGAAGTCGCTGGCACCGTCGCAGTCGGAGTCCACCCCGTCGTACCAGACGTCCTCGGCATCCGGGTTGACGTCGGGATCTTCAGAGTCGCAGTCCGTGGGCCACTCGAACCCATCGCCGTCCGGGTCGAACACCGCGTCGCGGTCGACGAGCTGACAGCCCGCCAGGAACATCATCGCTACTTGCATTGGGTGAACACCTTGTTGCAGGTCACGGTCGTGGTCTGTCCGGCGGTGACGATCAGGCCGGTGAGCCCGACCGTCGGCTCGTCCCCGCTGGAGAACCGCACCCACAGCTCGTAGGTTCCAGGCGGCACATCGGTCAGGCTGAAGCGCTGCCCTCCAGAGACCAGCCACACCTCATCGACCCCCCCTCCGACCGCGACCCGCCCGGTGGTCGGCACCTCGGCGATGGGCTCGGCCACTGCAATCGGCTCCGGCACGACCGGCACAGGCTGCGCAGCAGCGGGCACAGCGACCGGCTCAGGCGGGGCGGTCGTGACCGGCTCTGGGGCGATCTCGACCGGCTCGGCGACCGCCTCCTCGACCGGCGCGATCCGCTCCTCGACAGGCTCCGGCGCGACCTCGACCGGCTCGGCGACTTCTGTGGGCATCTCCCGCTCAGCCACCACCGCAGGCGGCGGGGAGAGCAGCTGCACTCCGAGCAGGGCGGCCCCGGCGGCTGCCGCGATCCCCCCAGCCCACAGCGGCCAGCGGGGCGGCCTCGGCGGGGCCGGCAGCGTGGTGGTTCCCTCCCACAGCGCCAGGAGGTCGGCGCAGGAGTCCGGGCGGTCCTCCCGGCTCACCTTCAGCGCAGCCGTGACCGCAGCGACCCAGGAGTCCGGTCCGTCGTGCTCCCCCGGACCCGGCAGGACGATCGCCCCGGTGAGCACCGCAGTCAGGATCTCCCCGTTGTCCGCCCCATCCAGCGCCCGCCGGCCGGTGATGATCTCGTGCAGGATGCAGCCCAGCGCCCAGATGTCGGCCCGGTAGTCGATGGCGCGGGCGTCGCGGATCTGCTCGGGGGACATGTAGGAGGGGGTGCCCATCAGCGCGCCGGTCCGGGTGAGGCCGGGGCTGGTGGGGTCGTCGGGGGACAGCAGACGGGCGATGCCGAAGTCGGCGATCTTGGGGATGATCTGACCATCCTCAGTCGCCAGGAGGACGTTGGCGGGCTTGAGGTCCCGATGGACCAGCCCAGCCTCATGCGCCGCGCCCGCCCCGGCCAGCAGCCCGCGGACGATCTGCTCGATCTCGACGACGGTGGGGCGACCGGCTCGGAGGAAGTCGGCGAGGGTCGGGCCTTCGACGTACTCCATGACCAGCGCTGGCTGGCCGCCGAGGTCGAGCAGGTCGGTGACTGCGACCACGTTGCGGTGCTGGACCCGTCCCTGGAGCTGGCCCTCCTGGAGCAGCCGCGCCTTGAGGAAGTCGTGGGGGAGCGCGAGGATCTTGATGGCGTACCAGGCGTCCAGGCGGAGGTGCAGGACCCGCCAGACCGTCGCCATGCCCCCGGCACCGAGGTGACTGTCGACCATGTAGCGGCCGTCGATGATCTGCCCGGCCTCCAGCTGCTCCACGCTCTGTGCAGCGCTCGCCATCGCGACACCGCCCAGCGAGGCGACATCGAGATCGCTGCTTGTGTCGTCCCAGCCCAGCAGACGCTCGACCAGCTCCCGGAGGAGAGCATCGTCTCCGCAGGAGCGGTCGAGATACGCCGAGACCTCGGCCACCTCAAGGTCGGCAGCTTCCTCAAAGAGGGCCTTTGCACGCTGGTATCTTTCTTGCTCCACAGCGGGACGAGTGTAACGCACATCTTCCACCTCGGGCTGGGTTCACCCTTCCTTCACGAGATCCACTCCAGAGTGCGCCACACAATCTGCCGACTCACAGCTCCCGAGGCAGCACCACCATCGCGCCATACGCCGTGACCACCAGGATCCGCTCGCCGTCGGGAGAGAGTCCAGGCGCCACCGGTGAGGGTCGGCTTGCGGACGGGCGGGTGGGGCAGCGACCAGGACAGACCCTTGCTGAGGACCCCGGCCAGCGCCGCGCTGTGGATGGGAATGCGCCAGCACCCCTCACCGCCGCGGACCTTGAGCAGCGTCGGAGCGCCGATCTGCTCGTCGGCTGAAGCCTCCCGGTCGAGCGGGGAGCCCGGCGCAGCGGCGAGGATGACGCGAGCCAGCTTGGGCCACAGGGCCTTCGGGTCAGGCTCCCTAATCACTCTGCGTTGAGAGACGGAGCACGATTCTGGCTCCACCCTCAGGTCGGTTTTCCAGGCCCAGACTCCCACCATGTGCCACCGCAACCCGACGCACGATGTCCAGCCCAAGGCCGCTCCCCGGGCTGTCGGGACGGGAGGAGAAGGGGCGGGTGGCTTCGTCGAGGGCGGCAAACCCGTCGCCGCAGTCCGTCACCACCACGCAGCCATCCGACACCGCGACAGCGATCGGGGGGCGACCATGAAGCCGGGCGTTCTCCAGCAGGTTGCGCACCGCCACGGACAGGGCCGCCGGATCGCCCTCGACGATGCACGCCTCAGCCTCCAGCGCGACGGTGTCGTCTTCATCGAGGACCTGCTCGACGAGGAGATCCAGCCTCAGCGGCTCCTGCGTGACGGCCGCGCTGCTGCCCAGTCGGGCCCAGGTCATCAGCCGGGTGACCCGCCGGGAGGCCACCGTCAGCACCCGCTCCAGCCGGGGGAGGGCCTGCTCGGCGGACTCGTCGCCAGCCTGCGCAGACTCGATGATCGCGGTGAGACTGGCGAGGGGGTTGCGCAGCTCGTGGGCCGCCGCAGCGAGCAGCAGCTCCCGCTCCTCCATCGCCTCCAGCAGCGGCGCGAGGCTTCGTCGGGCCAGCAGCGCGCCCAGCCACAGACCGACGAACAGGGTGAGCATCGCGGCTGCGATCAGCCCCGCCGCCAGCCGTCGCCAGCGGGCCATGAACGGATCCCGGGCGAAGGCGACGGTGCTCATCCCGAGCACCGCATCCGGTCCGTACAGCGGAAACGCCACCATGCGGTAGCTCTTGCCGCTGCCGTCGGTGCCGTCGAGGAAGCGCCACTCCGCGACCTCTCCGATCTCCTCCAGCAGCACGGACGGCAGCGGCAGGTCGAGGGTCGGACGCTCGTAGAACACGGTCCCATCGGCCTGGAGCACCCGGATGTCCGCCGCGTTGTCCAGCAGCCAGGGCTCCAGCTCCAGCTCCTGGTGGAAGCCATCTTCGTCCACCCACGCCAGCCCATAGACCGCCATGCCCAGCAGCCCGACCGCGTCGTCCAGCTCCCCCTCCAGGCTCCAGACGCTGATCAGCAGGGCGACGGCGGTGAGGAAGACCACCGACAGCGCCCACACCACGCCGTAGGTCACGGTGAGCTTTCGCTGGAGACGGGCGACAGCGGCCGGCGCGCTCATCGGTCGGCGTCGATGATGTAGCCGCGACCACGCACGGTTCGGATGAGCCCGGAGCGCCCCAGCTTCCGACGCAGCGCAGAGACGGTGACCTCCTCGACGTTGGAGCCCGGCTGCTCGGACTCCCCCCAGCACGACTCCAGCAGCGCAGCCCGGCTGACCACCCGACCGGCGCGACTGAACAGCACCTCCAGCACCGCCAGCTCCCGGGGGCGCAGCGGAATGAGCACCCCATCGACCCGCACCTCCGCCCGCTGGCGGCTCAGGGCGACCCCCTGGATGGTGACCACCACCGGCGGGAGCGGCTCAGACTGTGCCCGACGGGTGATCACCCGGATCCGCGCGATCAGCTCCGCCATCGCAAACGGCTTGATGAGGTAATCATCCGCGCCCGCCTCCAGTCCGCCGACCCGATCCCCGATGCCATCTCGGGCGGTCAGCACCAGCACCGGAGTCCGCCAGCCCTCCGCTCGCCACCGGGTCAGCAGCCCCACCCCGTCGCCGTCCGGCAGGTTGCGATCGAGGATCACCGCATCGTATCGCCAGGCCTGCATCGAGAGACCAGCCTCTTCCAGCGTGCCGACCGCATCGACTCCGAAGCCCTCCGCCTTCAGCCGCCGCGCAATGGCCCCCCTCAAGGGAGCCTCGTCTTCTACCACCAGGACTCGCATGGCTGCGTATTGTAGTCCCTCCGATGCTTCTATTTTTCCTCGCCTGCGACCCGACCCCGCCAACCCCACCGCCACCGGCGGCCTGGAGCACCCCTGCGGACTGCGCTGCGATGCCGCCGTCGGGCAAGCGCGATGTCTGCTACAGCGAGGTGATCCCAGCGATCTTCTGTGCTGATCCAGATCGGGGCCAGGCGCTGCTCACCGAGATCAACGGGGCCGACTTCCGAGACGCGGTGCTCTCCCGGATCACCCAGGACCACTTCCCGACCACCGACGTCTTCTGCGCCCAGATCACCGACAGCCAGCGGCAGACGCTGTGTCGCCGTGTGGTGGTGAGCGCCCGGCTGCGTGGCCTCTCCCCCGATTCAGCCTGTGCGGCGGTCCCCCAGATCGACCTCCCCCGGACGGCGGAGTGTGACTGCAACGGACCAGACACCGCCCTGCGCATGCTCGCCCCGGTGGTCACCCCGCCCGTCACCGATCTCAACGCCCTGCTCGGCACCGTCCCCGGCAAGCTCGCCCGCTGCCACCAGGAGACGCTCTACCCAGGCTGCCCCTGCTTTATCGGCGAGGCGGTCGTGGTGGCGGAGGTGGTGGGTGGGGCGGTGGAGTCTGTTGTGGTCGAGGGTGACCTGCCAGAAGTCACGGCAGCGTGCTTTGCGACTGCGGTGGAGGGTCATGCCTTCGGCGCTCACAGCGGCACCATCCAGCTTCCGGTGCGGATCGCGCCCTGAGTGGAAGCAAAGAGACGCCACCGCAACCTGTGTCGCGATGGCGTGACGAAGCTCAGCGAATCTGCCGAGTGGTATTAGCTGTCGAGACGCTTAATGCTGCCACGGGCACGGTAGAAGTTGCCGCACTCGACCAGCTCGTCGACGACGAACTTGACCCCATCCTCGCGGAGGGCACGCGGGAACTGGATGTGCCAGTCGTGGTTGTAGCCAGCAGACACCGGGCGGACCCGGAGGCGGCTGCCCTCCTTGTAGCACTCCACGATGACCTTGCCGGTGGAGTCCGAAGTGGAATCGACCGTGCTGCGAGCGGCCCGAGCACCGGTGGTCGGTGCAGAGACCTTCCGAGCGGTGGTGGCGGTACCGGCCTTGGCTTTGGCGATGCCTTCCGGGCTGGCATCGATGCAGATGAACGACCCGTTGGAGGTCACCACGTAGAGGCGCTGGTTGTGGTACTGCATCGACAGTGCAGAAGAGGCGTCGGTGCGAAGCTTCCAGAGACGGGTGCCCGCCTCATCGAAGCAGTACACGTTGCCTGAGCTGTCACCGGCGAAGACGTACTTGCCGTCCTCAGACGCCGAGCAGGAGTACACCGAGCGATCACAGACGTAGCTGCGACCGACCTTGCCGTCCTTGGTCAGCTGGTGGACCTTGTTGTCGCTGCAGCCCGCGTACAGGGTGGTCTTCTCCTGCCAACCAAACAGCACGGAGCTCTTGAGACGGTGGGACCACTTCTCGGAGCCATCGGCCCAGTTGCGGGCCTCAACACCGTAGGAGTTGCCGACGTAGACGGCGTCCTTGTCACAGCGGATCATCCAGCAGGAGGTGCCGTTGGACTTGGTCTTGAACAGCTGCTGCTGCTCGAAGTCAAACGCCGCCACCGTGCCCTTGGAGTCACCAACCCCGAGGTTACCGTCGATGATGTCGATCCAGTAGATGTTGGTCGACTTCTCGATGGTGTAGGCGACCATGGGGTGGTCGCCGGTGAGGTCGTAGACGTTGCCGTCGTCGCAGCCGGCGTAGGTGAACTTGCCGTCCGCCACCAGGCACATGACGCCCTTGGGCAGCTTGAACTGCTTGATGACGTTTGCATCGTGGTCGAGGTGGAAGACCTGACCCTTCTGGTTGCCCATCCAGCAGCCGCTGTCGTCGACGAAGACGCCGAACGCGGAGCTGCCGCTGGTGAACCGCCAGAGTGCGGGGACGTCGCCCTTCGTGGACTTCGACTTCGAGACCGTCGGGGTCGAGGTGCTGGCCTGCGAGGAGGAAGCAGCCTGCTGAGCAGCAGCGGCGGCAGCATTATCGGCGGCCTCCGAAGCAGCGACGTCGGCGAGACGCTGGGCGATGGCGGCATCGCGAGCGAGGGCGTCCGAGTTGTCTTTCGGGGCCAGCTCGACGATGGCCTGGGCCCACTCCGCAAACTTCAGGTTCGCGAGGTCGGCGATGGTCGTGACGCCAAAGGCGTCCTTGAGCAGGTCGGCCATCCGGTCGCTGATTCCCTGCAGCGCGGTGACGTGCTGGCTGGGAAGCTGACCGATGGGGAGGTCTTCATATGCCTTTTTAAGGGCCTTATCGATATTCATGGTTGGTACTCCAGGATCGTTAAAATCCTAGTCCTCTTCCGTGGAAGCCAAAGCGACGATGGCCTGGGCCCAGCGCACGTACTTGAGGTTGGCGAGCTGACGGATGGTCTTGATGCGGAAGGCATCCTGGAGGAGCTGCGCCTGACGGTCGCTGACACCCTGAAGGGCGGCGATGGGGGCGTCTGCCAGCTCAGAGAGGGACTTGTCTTCAAAGTCCTTGTCCACAGCGTTGTTGATGTTCATTTTGAGTACTCCGTTGGTGGTTGGGGTTGGGATCTTACAACATGCGAGCGGGGTTCCGCACGCGGGGGGAAGAGGCGCCGACACAGTCGGGCCGGGAGCAGCGGCTCAGCCAGGAGGCCGAGGTAGCTGCGGGGGACGGGCTCGGAGATTCCGTACTCCGCGGGTTCGATATCCGGCTCGTTGAAGGTGCCAAACAGCACATCCATCAGCGGACAGAGGTTGGCAAAATTGCAGCGCCCGCCGTGACTGAGATCGTGGTGCCAGTGGTGGAGTCGGGGCGCGCCGATGAGGTAGCGAATCGGACCGAGTCGCAGCGAGACGTTGCTGTGAATCAGCATGCCCCAGGCCCCTCGAAACGCCGCCACACCCGCGATGGTCGCGATGGGAAAGCCGATGAGGATGCCCGGCAGGTTCAGCCACAGCTGGGTCCAGAGCCCGTCGATGGGGTGCTCGCGGTAGGCGGCCAGCCAGTCCATGCGCTGCGGGGTGTGGTGGACCCGATGAAACCGCCACAGCAGCGGCACCCGGTGCGACAGCCGATGCGCCCAGTACACCACCAGATCGCCGATGAGCACGACCAGCACCGCCTGGAGCCACCACGGAAGCGCTGACGCAGCGGGCGCCAGCGGCGAGCCGATGGGCACCACAGCCAGCCGCAGCGCGCCGATGATCAGTCCCGACCACAGCAGGCCCTGTCCGAGGAAGAACGCGAGGTCTGTCGGTGTGGCGCGGTGCAGGGTGGGCTGCTTGACCGCAGCGAATGCCTTCTCCAGCGGGATGAACACCACCGCCAGCAGGGCCAGCGAGGCCAGCACCGTGATCACTCGCCGTCGTCCATCCGGATGGGAACGAGCGGACCGGCCTTGGTGGAGGGCAGGAAGAGCTCGTCGCTGATGTGAACCTCGATGTCTTCGAGGTTGATCTCTGGCGGCTCCGCTCCTCCAGTCTCACCCTCTGGTACCTGCTGCATGTGCTCATCCTTCTTGCCGACCCTGCCCGGCTCATCGAGGGCTCGGAGGCCTGCGCTGATGTCAGCTTTGGTGGATGGCAGGAAGACAGGGTCATGGGTCAGTGTGGGCTTCTCAGTGATGGCTGGAGTGGCGACTGGAGTGACGTCAGCGGGGGTCGGGGCGTTGCTCTGGGCGCGGTAGACAACGGCCGCAAGGGCAGCGAGTGCCGCCACCGCAACGATGATCTGAATGAGCGTCTGTTTCATGCCATGGAAGGTGCTACAGCGGGCTGGACATGTCCAGCTTCAGGCCCGCATCAGTGATGCTGACGGTGTAGTGGCTGCTCACCGGGAGGGGGGTGGTGAACAGCAGGCGGCAGCGACTGGTGACCAGACTGTACTTGCGCGCGCCCTGAATCGGGTCGAGGGAGATCGATATTTCATCACCGACGATCGCGACGTAGACATCATCGCCGCCGTGGACCGTGCGCTGCTGCCGGGTGGCGAGGGCCTCGAACGCCCGGCGCGGCACACACAGCCGGCGATCGGTGTGAACGGTGGCGGTGGGAGCACCAGAGAAGTGCAGCACCTTGCGGCCAACCACCCGGCCCGCACTCGGCCGGATCGGGGTGGCGGGCTGAATGGGCAGCTGCGGGAGGTTGGTCAGGTCCGGCATCGCACCGCCGGGAGACGGAACGGACACCTCGAAGCGGTGGGTGGAGATCGCGAAGCTGTCCGGGCCGTAGACAAACACGGTGGTATGGACCGGAGCACGCGAGTATCCAGCGGTCTTTTGGGACTTCTGCTCGACGGGGCCAGAGGCGTAGTCCGGCAGGGTGCCGTCGGTGAAGCGGGTGCGGATGTGGGGGCCGACGTTCTGGGTGACGGAGAAGCGCAGGTCCGGGCGGTAGGTACGGATCCAGGTGGAAATCTCGCCGCTGGTGAAGCAGACGTTGAGAGAGACGCACAGGGCGATCAGGGCGTCGACAGCACCGGTCCAGGCGGGCGTGCCGGACTGAAGTGCGGCGTCTGCGCCCTCATTGATGGTGACGAGGGCATCAGCGGGGGTGATCTTGTCGCTGAGTGCGAGACCGGTGTGGATGGGTGCGTTCATGGGGTGCCTCCTGGGCGGTGACTCGATGCCATCGCATGAATCGACTGAACTACGGAGGCACCCGATGAACAATATGGACACTTTATGTCCGATTGCTTCACACCTTCAATTTACGCGATTTAAGGCACCGGTCACACGGTGCATCATCTGCGGACAGTCTTCCGCCGCAGACTCTCTGCGGCGAAGATGG
>JBLHNG010000177.1:0-11760 GCA_047621685.1 Myxococcota bacterium
CGCTCCAGCCAGGGGGTGAGGCTGGCGAGCCCGTCGGTCTGTCCCGAGCGACGCAGCTCTCCGGGGATGGTGTACTGGGTGAACGACAGCAGCTCCCCAAGCTGCGGGGCATCCATGTCGGCGATCTCCCGGGCGGTGGCCAGGAGGATCTCCCGCTGCTGATCGCGCTGCCCCATGCCGGCTTGTGCCTGGGAGCCCTGGATGCGGCGGACGACCATGCGCTCCAGGGACAGCCCCTGAGCGGCGGCCTCGTGCAGCGGGAGGAACAGCGGGATCGAGACCTCGTTGAGTGCTGTCCAGGCATCGGCGGGTCGACCCTCCTGGAGCAGCAGCGAGGCCGCCCGGGAGGAGGCGTAGAGGTGGAAGACCGGCGGGCTGTCGCGACAGGCCCGGAATGCCTCGGCAGCGACCGAGCGCCGGGCGTGTCGTGCGATGCGTTCGGCCTGGAAGAGGCAGGGATAGTGCATCATCCGCGCCTGATCCTCGACAGGGGTGCGTGCCGGGTACTCCATGCGCCCGCCCGAGATCCCTGGCACCCAGATGTAGAAGGCATCAAACCAGGTGACGTTCTTGCGGGTGCGGCGCTCGGCAGCGGCGATGTCCTGGGTCTGGGCCAGCTCGCTGATCCACACGTCGGCCTGTCGGAAGGTCTCCTTCTCCCAAAACGCCATCACCGCCCGCATCGCGCGCTCGGTCTGACGGGCGTCCTCGTCGGCCATCTCCTGGCGCAGCATGAGGGTGCGCTGGATCGCGAAGATGGCAATGGTCAGCAGCGCCAGCGAGAACGCCCAGTACGAGGTCTGGCGCCGCAGCCGGGCGGTCTTGGTGGTTCGCCGCATGGTCACGCTGAGGTAACCGATCCAGGCGTGCTCAGGATCCACACCGGGACAATTGAAGACGCTCAGGCGAGACCCGCCTTGGGGCTACCACTCCATGTCGGCGAGGGCTTCGCGGGCGAACGCGCTCAGGGCTTCCTCGCGGCCAGACATCGCGGCCTTCTCCAGCTCGCTGCGGGCGCTCCGACGGGCGGAGGCGGTCAGGGGAGTGGTGCGCAGCATCTCGGCCAGGGCATCCAGCGCCACCGCGCGATCAATGTGGCTGGCGGTGTCGGCGCGCTCGATGAGCACGGCCACGGTGCTGGTGGAGCCCTCTCGGATGAGGACATCGAGGGCTTCGGGCGGAGCGGCATCGACCAGGGACTCTGCAGAGGAGACGGACATGCCCAGCAGCAGCAGCTCCGGGTTTACCCCGAAGTTCTCGATGGTGGTCAGGGCAGAGGCGTCTCCCAGTGAGGCGGCCCGGGCATAGAGGGTCAGCGCCCCGGCGGTGTCGCTGGTGTCTTCGAGGTGGGTCGCGGCCTTGAGGAGGTGGGTGGGACCGACATCCTCGCCACGTGGGGCGCCGAGGATGAGCACGGCATAGCCGAGGGCCTCCTGCTCGGTGTGTCCCATCGGGCTGCCATCAGCACGCTGCATGGGACGGGGCTGCTCGGAGAGCCAGCGGCGGATCTGCCGGCTGTCTGGGGCGGTGTACGCCGAACGAAGGGATCGGCGGTCGATCGCTGTGAGAGCCTCTCCGGCAGCACGGGCGATCGGGGGCTCCTCCATCTCCTGGAGGCTCTCCAAGACCGCACGATGTGCAGGGGAGCCGGAGGTGGCGAGGGCTTCGATGGCATCCATCACCGACTCACTGCCAGGAACCATGCCTGCCGGGTATCGGGATAGGATTGCCGCGGCGTCGTCGGGCTGTGTGGCCTGGGCCGAGGAGAGAAGCAGTGGAAGGAGCCAGGACAACATCGAGCACTCCTGGAGTGTTCGGGGTGCGGGGTCCGCAACCCCCTATGTATTGAACATAGACGGATTCCCGGTGTGTTGTTGGAGCCATTTGCCCCCAGCCGGGAAAGAGTGTTGAGGCCACAGTCCTGCAACAGTCCTTGACAGTCTGCGACTCTGTTGGGTAGGAAGGTGCCTTCACTACAGGAGACGCCATGATTCGCTCAACCTTCGTGCTGGCTTCCGTCCTCTCTCTGCTCTCCCTGACCGCTTGTGATGACAAGGACCAGGGAATCTCGGATGAAGAGGCAGACGCCGACACCGACACCGACACCGACGCGGACACCGACGCCGACACCGACGCGGACGCGGACGCCTACTTCGAGCCCGTTGCAATCGGCTTCAAGTACTACGGCGGCTGGGACTCCACTTCCGGTGAGCTGGTGAGCTACCTCTACCAGGGCAAGGAGTACAACCCCTACGTCCTGATGGTTCTGGCGGACCTTGACTACTTCTCCGCCACCGATAGCGCCGATCAGGACGCACACTCCTGCGAGATCCAGACGTCGTTCTTCCACGAGTCCGCGTCCCTCTCTGCCGAGACCTACGACTACGGCTCCGGTGGCGGCGAGTCCGTCTCTCTGTGGAACTCCTGGGAGGGCGGGGTGTACTTCGACGAGTCCTACCTCCTCTCGGAGGCTTGCTTCAACCTCGACCCCGATGTCTACACCGACGGCATGCCGGTCGATCAGTTCAACGGCATGCACTTCGGCTTCGGCTTCGGCCCGATCTCGCAGTCCCTCATCGACCTGTTCGGCAAGGACTACGCTGAGTACGAGGACAGCCTGTTCGGCATCTACCAGGCGGTCAACCACCCCGACGGCAACGACGGCTATGACTTCATCGCCTACGACTGGAGCTACAGCAACCTCTACGCCTGGGACACGAAAACCCGCGAGATCGAGGTGGACGACAAGGGCTTCTTCGTCCTCGCCAACATCGGCGATCCCAACCCCCAGGGCTATGTCTCCTCGGGCACCTACTGGTACGAGGACTTCCCGAACCTCGACATGGACCTGATCCACGAAGGCGCCAAGTAGGCCCTCCAAGGCTCACAGCCCTGGACCGAACAACAACCCCCGCCCATTGAGGCGGGGGTTATGCTTCTGGGTATGCTGCTCTCCGTGATGCTCTTCGGCTGCTCCGCTGGCTCTGATACGGCCTCATTGATGCCAGACACCGAAGACCCTGGCATCATCATCGACCCCGAAGAGAGCCCCTACTTCGAGCCCGTCGCCCTCTCCGTGAGCTACACCGGCGGCTGGGACGAGCACCAGGACGCTCTGCTGGACTGGGCGTATGAGGGCGAGGGCTACGATGGCTACATCCGGCTGACCCTGGTCACCGAGCAGTTCTTCAGCTTGTCTACCGATGACCAGCTCATCGATGAGGAATACTGCGAGATCCGGGCGCTGTTCCATTCTGACCCGGCCACGCTGACCGCTGAGAGACAGGACGACGGCACCCCTGCAGCACTTCGCGCCGCTTTCACTGGGCACCTGGAGATCTACGGCTTCATCGGATCGGGGTGCTACAACTTCGATCCTGCGGTCTGGACCAATGGCGAGCCCCGAGAAGTGTTTAATGGCATGCGCCTGGGGCTGGGCTTTGGGGAGATGACCGACTTCCTCTCGGCCTCCTGGGACTCCGAGACTCTCCAGGCCTACAGCAGCCACATGATGGCAGCATATGTGGCCATCAACCACCCCGATGGGACTGGCGGGGTGGAGTTCATCGCCCGGGACTGGACCACAGCCGTGCTGTGGCAGTGGGATGTGGAGTCCGGCGAGGTGCTGACCAACAGCGAGAGCAACCTGATGGGGCAGGACATCACCGATCCAGTGCTCTCCGGCTGGGTCAGCGGCTATCCCTTCTGGTATCAGCCCCTCAATGAGCTCGACCTCGGCCTCCTCAAGAATGGTGTGGAGGAAGCTGCGGCCGAGTGAGCCTCAGCGCCTTCCGCGGGGGGCAGGCTGGAGGATGTGGAATTCGACCCGTCGGTTGGTGGCCTGTGCCTCGGGAGAGGTGTTGGGCTGGAGAGGGCGAGCCTCGCCGTAGCCTCGGGCGACCAGACGCTTCGGGTTGACCTCGCCGTGGGAGGTGAGGTAGGTGCGGACCGCCTCGGCGCGCTCTCGGGAGAGGTTGAGGTTGTATTCGTCGTTGCCCTGATCGTCGGTGTGTCCCTGGATCTCGATGAGGCGGATCTCAGGGTGATCGTTGATGGTCGTGGCGAGCTCGTCGAGCAGCCCGAAGCTGCCGGCCTTGATGACGCTGGAGTCGAGCTCGAAGAAGATGCGCTCGGTGAGTCGGACCCGACCCGCTTCGACCCGAACCCGTGAGGGACGCAGGACCACATCCATCGACACCGTGCCGTCTGGCTCGCCCTTGAGCACCCGACGGGTACGGCTGAAGCCCTCTGCGTCGAAGATGACCTCGTAGGTCCCGGCAGTCGTGGTGCCCCGATACTCGCCATCGACCCCCAGCTGGAGCTGCTGCTCAAGCTGGGGGATGTTGACCCAGGCCCGAACCGGCTCCCCCTCGGGATCGGTGACGGAGATGGTGTAGGACATGGTGGCCGCTGCGGTGGGGCGGATGATCGGCGGGGCGGACCGGGTGTGGGGGATGAACCCGATGCCTGCGATGAGCCGGAAGTCCGGGGCGCCGAGGCCGTGGGTGAGTCCGGCACCGGCCCCGAAGGTGGCGACGAGGTCGTCTCGGGGATGGGCCCGCAGCGAGGCGATCGCTTCGAGGGGCATCGCGCCGGCTGCACCCGCAGATCCGAACAGGCGCTGGCCGGTCAGCTCCGCAGAGACCCACAGCGGATCTCGCACCTTCGCGGAGGCACCAAGGGCGAAGGCTAGCCGACTCCCGGTGGTGAGGTCGCCGAGAGTCTGGTCGATGTCGGAGGGGGCGAGGGTCGCGCCGAGGTTGGCCGCGAGCACGAAGTCCTCACCGGTGGAGGCACCGATTGAGGCGTCCAGGGTGGACGTCGAGGCGCCGAGGTAGGACGTGCCGCTGCCGGTAGGGAGACCGACGCCGAGCCCGGCGCTGAGTCCGAGCCCGTCTGTCCGAGACATCAGCTCGTACTTTCCCTCCAGGCGGATGTCGCCCAGCAATCGGCGCCCGTAGCCGTCCAGTTCATAGCCGCTCGCGGTGAGGTGGATCGGCAGATCGACGCCGAGCCGGAGGCCCTGGAGGTTGGCGATGCCGACGAGGTTGGTGGTGGTCACGCTGCCGAGCAGGGAGATGTCCTCCCGGTCGTCGCCGTCGTCGTAGCGGTAGATGAGCGGGTCGTTGGCGTGGTTGAGCATCGCCATCCAGCCGTAGCCTTTGGGACCGACCGTGGTGTCGTCGGTGACGGTGAACAGCCGACCGTCCATTGCGGGCTGAAAGAGCTGGGCGTTGACCTCCTGGGCGGAGGCGATGCCGGGGAGGAGGAGCGCGGCGAGCCCGATCCGGCGGCGACGGCGTCCGAAGACGAAGAGACCAGCGAACAGAGCCGGCAGCAGGGCTGCGCCGCCGGAGATGCTGGAGCAGGAGCCGCCAGTGAAGCTGCCGCCGGTGAAGCCGTAGGGGCCGGTGTCTCCGGTGTCGCCATCGATGGGATCGCCGCAGGGGCCGTCGGCGTCGTTGGGATCCTGGAAGTTGCGGATTTCGTCGCAGTCGTCGTCCCCGGTTCCTTCGTCGGCATCCAGCGCGCCGTCGTCGTCGGAGTCGAGGTCGAGGTAGTCGGGGGTGCCGTCTCCGTCGGTGTCTACCGCGCCCTCTTCAGCGGTGGGGATGCCGTCGTTGTCGTCGTCGTCGTCGCAGAAGTCGGGGGTGCCGTCTCCGTCGGAGTCCAGCGTGCCCTCGTCGGCGTCGGGGATGCCGTCGCCGTCGTTGTCGTCGGAGTCCGCCCCGCCGCACTCATCCTCCAGGCCATCGGAGATGCCGTCGCCGTCGGAGTCCACGTCGTCGCTCGGATCGTTGGGGTCGGTCTCCCAGGCGTCGATCTGCCCGTTGGCATTGAGATCTTCATCGCCGTCGGGAAGTCCGCCGCCGTCGGTGTCAGCACTGGCCGGGTCGGTGGTGGTGGATGGATCGGCATCCTCGGTGAAGCAGCCGGCAGTGGTGTCGGTGTCTGAGTCGATGTCTGCCGCAGTCAGCCCGGCCTCCAGACCATCGAGCAGTCCGTCTTCGTCAGAGTCACAGACCAGCGGCTCGGTGCCGTAGAGGTCGACCTCGTCGCCATCGGCCAGCCCATCGTCGTCGGAGTCTGTGTCATCGGGGTCGGTGCCGAGGGCCTCTTCCTCGGAGTCGGTGAGGCCGTCTCCGTCGGCGTCGAAGCTGAGGGGATCGGAGAGCACATCCTCCAGGGCGGGGATGCCGAAGATGTTGTCGACCCCGGCGAGGTCGGTGGTCACCGAGTCTCCGGACTCGCCGGTCGCCAGGGCCACCCTCAGGTCTTCCTCCCAGCCGGTGCCGATGTACTTGGTCAGCTCCGCGAGGCTGATCTGGATGTCGAGGAAGTAGTCCGGGTTGCCGCCGGTCTGACTGCTGGCCTCCTCGACCCGGGCCAGCTCGTTGAGCAGCGGCTGGGTCGCGGTGGTGTGGGTCACGGTCCAGGGGGTCTGCCATCCGGCCATGTCGTCGGCATTCTCCACCAGGGAGAGGTCGCCGCCGAAGTCTTCAAGAATCAGGGCGAACTCGAAGCCTTCGTCCTCTCCATCTGTCGACATCAGGACGGCGTAGAGGCCCTCATACAGCAGCACGCAGTCGCCGCTCCCGCCATCGTAGGAGGAGCAGGGCTCGCCGCCGAGGCGCAGTCGGAAGTAGAGGTTGGTGGCGTCGGTGCTCCAGTAGCCAGTGGTGTCCTTGTCGCTGACCAGATCGAGCTGCTGGCTGCCGAGGACGTCAGCGTTGTCGAGGAGCGCGGCGCCGCTGACGGTGAGCGGCTGCCACTCTCCGGTGCCCGGCCAGGCGGCCATAGCCGGGGGGCTGAGCGCGGCGATCAGGAGGTATGAGGACATCAACAAGCTCCGTTGCTATAGAACTTGAACGTAGCACTTCATTCTTTCTCTGGACAGGTCAAGGGAAATACGGGTGATAGACCCCGCACACAATGGGTTAATCCACAGCGCATGATGACCGAGAACAACATCTCAGCGGAGCTGTCCGCCGAGAGTCTCAGCCGACTCGATGCCCTCCGTGACGTCCTTCGAGAGCAGGGGAGGGTGCTAGTTGCGTTCTCTGGCGGGGTGGACTCCGCGCTGGTTCTCAAGGTTGCCCATGAGGTCCTCGGCTCCGATGCTGTCGCCCTGACCGCGATCTCTCCGACCTTCCCGCCCGAGGAGCAGGCCGAGGCGGTGCAGTTCTGCGAGGCGCTCGGGGTGGAGCATGTCCTGGTGGACTCGCAGGAGCTTGAGGTCGAGGGCTACGCGAAGAACAGCGGCGATCGCTGCTACTTCTGTAAGTCCGAGCTGTTCACTCTCGCCCAGGACCGCGCCGCGAAGATGGGCATCCCGTGGGTGCTGGACGGAACCATCCTCGACGACCTCGGCGACCACCGTCCGGGTTTGGTTGCTGCTGGCGAGAACAGCATCCGCCACCCCCTCGTTGAGGCCAATCTGGGCAAGTCCCACGTCCGGGAGATCGCCCGCTACTATGGCCTGCCGGTCTGGAGCAAGCCCAGCTTCGCCTGCCTGGGGAGCCGGTTTCCGGTCGGCACCCGGGTCACGCTGGAGCGGGTCGGGCACATCCGGCGGGTCGAGAGCTACCTGAGAGCCATCGGGCTGCGCCAGTTTCGCGCGCGGTTCCACCGGCTGGAGGGAGAAGCGATGGTCCGGATCGAGGTCGATCCGGCGGAATTTTCGAAGGTCGTCGTCGTGCACGATGCACTGGTTGAGGTCTGCAAAGCCGAGGGTTTCAAGTGGGTGACGCTGGATCTGGCGGGGTATCGGACGGGCAACCTCAGTCGGCCCCTGGGCTCGGGGATCGCACCGTTGATGTGAGCCCGGAGGCGCGCAAGGGCGTCCTCAAGGAGCTGATCGGCCTGTGGCTGGTCACGCTGCTGCTCATCCGCGGGGTGGTCGCCCTCCAAGAAGGGGCAGGACTGCCGGACTGGGTGATGGCCGCCGTGCCGCTGCTGTTCATCTACGCACCGGTGGCGCTGTGTCGCTGGCGTGGTGCGGACTCCTGGTCCTACCGGCTGAGCATCCCGGCGTTTCGGGACTGGCCCTCCTGGCGGGAAGCCTTCGTCTTGAACGCGAAGGTGCTCTCCCTCATCGCGATCCCGTTCGCCATCGCCTACCACTTCTATCAGACGAAGATCTTCAACCACTCCCCGGTGGGCAACCTGCCGGCGGACCTGCTCACCCTGGTCGCCTATCAGGTCTTCTATGTGGCGATTCCCGAGGAGTTCTTCTACCGCGGCTACTTCCAGACCCGGCTCAATGAAGTCTTCCCGCGCCGATTCCTGATCTTCGGTGTGCCGATTGGATGGGGCGCGGTGCTTGCGTGTCTATTTTTTGCGTTTGGACACTCAGTGGTGCAGCTTCAGTGGTGGCACTTCGCCACGTTCTTCCCCGGCATGGTGTTCGCATGGATGCGCGAGCGCACCGGAGGCGTCATTGCCGGTGCGCTGTTTCATGCCTGCTGCAACATCGGGGTGGTGTGTCTGGACACCTGGTACGGGCTGCGAGGGATCACCCAGATGTAAGCGCACTGCGCTTACATCAGCCGACCACCTGGCCGTTCACCAGGATCTTACCGCCATCTGTCGTGTAGGCCTCGCCAGAGAGTCCCTCCAACTTGATGGTCTCTCCGCCGACGGTGACGTCTCCCTCCAGGGATACGAACCCGGCGAGGGTGCCGCGCCGCCACTTCTGGTAGTGACGGGCGCAGAAGCCACGTGCGCGACCGGGGTCGTCACAGTCGTGGACCTTGCAGTCCTCGCGACGAGCCGGCGCAGTGATGACTGCGGGCTGGGGAGCAGCCGGTGCGGCGGCCTTGAGGCCCTCGGTGAAGGCGGTGAGCCGAGCCTCCAGCTGAGCCTCGGTGATGCCAGCCGGTGCCTGTGGAGCCGGAGCGCTGGGCTTCCCGGCGGCCTCCAGGCTGTCGAGTCGGGCCTCTATGGCGTCGATTCGATCCTCCAGATCGCCGAGCCGATCTTCGGTTCCGGTCAGCCGATCAACCAGCTTCTTCACCCCGTTTGTCGCTCCGCTGATCTGGCCCCTCAGGGTGTTCAGCAGGTCGCGCATCTCCTTGAAGTCGGTGCGGGTGGGGATCTGACGACGATCGAGGGTCTCATAGATGATGTCCTCGACTGGTCGGCGGAACGCTGGCAGGAATGCGTCGGTGAAGGTCGCTGCTACGAAGTCGCGGGTCGCGCCCATCTCATGGCTCCCTGGTGCTTTAAGGTGGCGAAATATGGGATGAGCGAAACCTTGTCAATCCAAGGATGTCTCAATCCTGTGTGGGGGTTGCCTCTACTCTAATAGAGGTGGTAGATTTCCCCGCCTGCAGTGTACGCATGGCTGGGGATTAGAGGGAGCGATTATGGGGGTTTGCCCGTTCTGTAATGTTGAGGTCAATGAAGAACTGCTCCTTTATGGCGGGTCATGTCCTCACTGTCTGCTTGAAATTCCCGGGGAAGAAGCACCAACTGACCCAGGCGAGAACGGCACCGTCGATCCGCCAGAGGTCGTGGCGCACGCCGCGAAGAAGAAACAGCGAACCAGCCTCATCGTCGCGGCGTTGGTTGGTCTTCTCGGCGCGGTCGGTGTCGCGGCATACCTGAGCCAGCCTCCGGTCGAGGAATACGCTGAGATGCCAGAGATCTCGATCAACCGTGATCTCTCCGGCCACATCAACCTCCCTGTCGAGGATGATCCGGGCGACAACGGCACAACACTGGGAAACAACGATGTCACCAACCGCAACGGAAGTGGCACCGCCTCCGGCACGCCGAGCGTCACCCGCCCTCCAGTCGGCGGACAGGTCACCGCGAGCGCCACCGAGACTCCCCGCGAGGCCAAGCCCGCCGGTCTCGATGATCTCATCGGCATGTCCGCCGGGGTCGATCCCAACGCCGGTCTGCCCGGCGCTCAGGTTCTGACCAGCGATTCGGAGATCCAGGAGATGGTCTCCCGCAACATCGGCTTCAAGCTCCCCCAGATCGAGGGCTGCTACAACACTCGCCTCAAGGAGCAGGAAGACCTCGCCGGGACCTGGCAGGCCTCTTGGAAGATCACCAAGGCTGGAGCCACCACCGGGGTCTCGGTGCGCGGGCGCGGTGTGAGCGATTCCACCCTGGAGTCCTGCATCAAGGCCAAGATTCAGAAGTGGTCGTTCCAGAAGATCAACCGCGACTATCCGGTCACGATTCCGTTCAAGCTGGGCGTCTGAGTCTTCTGAGCGGAGCCGTCGCTCTTACTCCGTGCTTCCAGAGCGTGGGTCGACGGTGCGGATCTGGCTGACGGCGCGGTGGGCAGTGATCCACTCGGTGTAGCGGGCCAGGTACTCCTCCCGGCTCTCCTGATTTGCCTGGCTGGCCAGCTCGATGTTGCGGCGCACGTAGCGCTCGACGACCATCTGAGAGAACAGCCGCCCGGCGAGGTCGTCTTCGGTGAGGCCGTGCTCGTTCAGAAAGTCGGCCCATTCTTCTGGTCCGCTGAACGTGGAGCGGATGGCGGTGAGGCGCTGACGGACATCGGCGGTGGAGGGCTGGTAGACGCCGACCTCACTCGCCAGCCCGCGAATGAGCGCCCGGTCGATGAGGGCATCGGTGGGGGTGCGCAGCGCAAGGGCGAGAATGGGGGAGGGGATGCGCATGGAGAGGTCTTCTTCCAGCGCGAGGTCTGATGCCGTGACAATGCGATCGTCGACCACCACAACCACCCGGTCAATGAGAACCGGCGCAGGCTCTGTGGCGTGGAGGAGTCGGACCAGAAGAAGTAGGCTCACTCCTGGCATGTAACCGCCCACCTCCCGGTCAGCGCAGTCTGGGTTATGCTCCACGCCCTCGTGTGACGCACCGTGCGCACCGCTCTATCGAGATTAAATACAGACCCATGATCTCAGCGCAAAACCTCACCCGGCGCTTCGGCGGCTTTACTGCGGTGGACAACGTCTCTTTCGAGGTCGGGAAGGGCGAAATCATCGGCTTTATCGGCCCCAATGGCGCAGGTAAGACCACGACCATGCGGATCCTGACGGGCTTCCTGCCTGCTACGGAAGGGCGCGCGGTGGTCGCCGGACACGATGTGTTCGAGGACTCCATGGCCGTCCGCCGAAAGGTCGGCTACCTCCCCGAGACTCCGCCGCTCTACCCTGAGCTGAGCATCGGGGTGTACCTCAAGTTCATCGCCGAGATTCGAGGGGTGCCGTCCTCGGAGCGCACCCGGCGGATCGGTGAGGTGATGGAGCTGGTCGGCCTGTCAGGCTGGGAGAACCGCATCCTCAAGTCGCTCTCCAAGGGCTACCGACAGCGGGTCGGGCTGGCCCAGGCGGTGATCCACGACCCGGAGGTGCTCGTCCTCGATGAGCCGACCTCCGGTCTCGATCCGACTCAGGTGGTCGGCATCCGCGAGTTCATCCTCGATCTCGCCAGCCGTCGCACCGTCATCCTCTCCACCCACATCCTCCCCGAGGTCGAGCGCATCTGCCCCCGGGTGGTCATGATCAACCAGGGCAAGATCGTCGCAGATGGCTCCCTGGACGAGGTCTGCAGTGCGGGTGGAGGTGGGGTTCGGTATCGCATCGCGCTGAAGGGCAGAGAAGGGGACAACCTCGCTGTCCTGGTCTCAGACCTGGCTGCCGTCGAGACGGTCACTCCGGGCGAGCACACCGACGGCTTCCAGGAGCTGATCGTGCGCGGTCCAGGCGATCCGCGAACCGCCGTTGCTGGTCTTGCCACACAGAAAGGCTGGCAGATCAAGGCGATGGAGAA
>JBLHNG010000178.1:0-11749 GCA_047621685.1 Myxococcota bacterium
CCTCCCGCTGCTCGCCCTGTTTGGCACCGGGGCGCTGTCTCAAGACCTGCTCATTCAGGCCCGGATCAGTCTGCTGGATCAAGGCGCGATCATCGCGATGATGGTCAGCGATCGGCTGGAGCGACCTGACCCGGAGCTAGGGGGGCTGGTCGAGGCCCTCGGGGAGCGCTCTCAGACCGCCATCCGGATCATCGACGCGGATGGACGGGTCGTTGCGACCTCTGGTCCCCGGCTCGGAGAGGATCTCTCCGCCCAGCCCGAGGTGCGAAAGGCGCTGCTGGGACTGCAAGCCTGGGAGGTTCGAAAGGCCCCGCCGCCGAGCCCCGAGCGCCCTGGCCCGGTGCCATCGGATCTGGAGCGGTCGCGGATCTATGTGACCAACCCGGTGATCGTGGGGGATGTGGTCGTCGGCGCGATCCTGCTCAGCCAGCCGCCACGGCAGAGCCTCGAAGCGCTCCGACACATGCGGCGGTTCAGCAGCGGACTCATCGCCGCGCTCCTGCTCACGCTGGGCATGTCCCTGCTCTCCAGCAGCGCCCTGAGCCGCTCCCTTCGCACGCTGTCGGGGGCCGCAAACCGACTCGCTGATGGGGAGCTGTCCGCCGCAGGAAGCCTGGACGGTCCCCGCAGCTCGCGGCTTCGCGAAGTCAGCGATCTCGCCGAGGCCTTCGCCACCATGACCGCTCGCCTCCAGGAGCGGCTGGGCTACGTCCGAGAGTTCGCCAGCAACGTCTCCCATGAGTTCAAGACCCCCCTCGCCACCCTCCAGGGCACCATCGAGCTGCTCACCGACGACGCCGACATGCCCCCGCCCCAGCGCGCCCGGTTCCTGGCGAACGCCCAGGCGGAGGTCTCTCGGATGGACGCCCTGGTCGGTGGGCTGCTCACGCTGGCCCAGGCCGAGGAGGCAGTGGAGGCAGAGCAGGTGGCACTGGATGCGCTGCTGGCGGGAGTGGTCGAGCGATACCCGGGGGTGACGCTGTCTGGATCGGGCGGGATGGTTCGCGGGGACAGTCGGCAGCTGGAGGCGGTGGTGGTCAACCTCATCGAGAACGCCCTCCGCTATGGTTCGGCGCCGGTTGTGGTGGCTGCCTGGACCAACAAGACCATGACCGGGCTGTCGGTGGAGGATGCTGGTCCGGGCATCTCGCCGGCCAACCTCGACCGGATCTTCGATCGCTTCTTCACCACCGATCGAGAGCGGGGCACCGGGCTGGGCCTGGCCCTGGTGGCGGCGATCTGTCGGGCACATGGCGGCAGCGTCGAGGCGGACAGTGAGCCGGGGAAGACAGTCCTTACTGTCCGGCTGCCGGCCGCCTGAAGCTTGACCGTGGGATCGCATCGAGGGAGCCCACGCCGTCGAGCGGGAGGCGATGCCCGAGGGAGAGCGCCGCCTGAATGGAGACCGCAGTGCCTCCGCCGGCCTTGAGGGCGGCCCGGGTCGTGGCCAGCCAGTCGGCATCCCCTCCCCCGTCTCGCAGCGCGATGGCCTCCGCCGGCCAGCCGTTGGCGAGTCCCGAGATGTGACCGGCGATCGGTCCGAGGGTGGGGGCCTGTCCGAGAAATCCATCCCCGCCGATCCAGACCTTTCCCGGCCAGCGCATGGACAGGGAACGGATGCGCTCAGGCTGACCGGAGGAGTCCTTGAGGCCGTCGAGGCCGACCTCGGAGAGCAGCCGGGCGATGAGGCCCTCGGTGAGCGGGTTGAGGGTAGACGGGTGGTGGTAGGCAAGCACCGGGAGGCTCACTGCGGCGCGGACTCGGTCGTACCAGCGCAGCGTCACCTCGGGGCGCACGACGTGGTAGATCGGCGGCGGCAAAAAGACCGCCCAGGCCCCATCGGACTCGGCCTGCCGGGCCAGCTCGACGGCGACGGCGAGGCTCGGATCCCACACGCAGGGGCAGACCCGGCAGGCGCTGGCGGCCTCGATGACGGTGCGGTGGATGGCCCGCTTCTCATCGGCGGAGAGGTACAGGAAGCCGCCGGTGGTGCCGGTCGGGGCGAAGCCATCCACGCCGCAGCTCGCCATCCAGGCTGTGTGTGCGGTGAGGGCGGGCAGGTCGACGCGGCCGTCGGGGGTGAACGGGGTGACGTTGGCGACGAGGAGGTCGAGGGGCATGCCCGGAGAGTATCCCTACACCACCGCCTGTCTCAGCGCAGTGACCGCCGACAGCTCGACGGAGCGGATGGCACGGAGGATTCGGGCCATCGCTCGAAAGCGGAACAGGCGGTCGGCCTCGGACCAGGAAGGAGAGAACCGCCGGCCGAGGGTCTCCAATTCCCGCCACAGCCGCTGCATCTCCGCGGTCGCTGCCACACCACCGGTCCGAAGGAGGTCGCGGCGGCGCTCGCTGATCGCCCGACAGCGCCAGAGGGTGGCGTCTTCTATGGGCAGGGCGAGATCGGTGAGCTGCCCCCACAGCTCGGCGCTCCGGCGGTACTGGCTGGCGATGCTCAGCAGCCGACGCCGGCCGAGGATGTCGGCGGCTTCTTCGAGGAAGTCCGCAAACATCGGCCGCATCGCACCGGGAGCCGCGCGCTCGTAGCGGAGGTGGGTGTAGGTGTGGTGGAGCGCGGAGAACAGGGCACGGGGTGGGGCGAACAGCCGGGGCCAGCCGCGACGGTTCTGCTGGTTGGTCAGCAGGCTGGCCCACTTCTCCAGGCCGGCGAACCCAAAGTTGCTCACCGGGGGGTTCAGGAACAGACGGCAGGTGCTGACCAGAGCCTCACGGACGGCAGCGGCGGGATTGACCGACACCAGCGGTGGGGCAACCACCATCATCCGCTGTCGGGCACGGCGGTAGGACTGCCGGGCGGCGGAGAGCTGGTCGGCCGAGAGGCGGATGGGCTCCTGGCAGAGGTCGTCGATCAGGACGTCATCACCGTCCGTTCCGATAACAGAGACGAGCTGCGAAGTCCGACCCCGGAGCCGGAGCGGCAAGCCGCGGTGGGGCAGGAGCGGGGGGTCGACCGTGCAGATGGCCGCACGACCGCTATCGAGGGTGGCGAAGAGGTCGTCCTGGGCACGACGGGGGCTGGAGGTCTGTGACACCGCGACCCGCACCCCGCTGCGCTTGAGCACCCCGTCGATGAAGTCCTGACGGCGGCTCTGGAACCGGCTGTTGAGGTCGAGACGGGCGGGCTCAGCACGCTGCTCGTAGACGAAGTAGGAGAACCCGATGCCCCCGCCAAGACCGGCAATCATGGCCTCGGTGTAGGGACGACGAGAGTGAGGCGCGAGCACCCCGGCGTGGTGGAAGGTGTTGCAGAGGACCGCGGAGTCGGTGTGCAGGCCCCCGAAGCGGGTGTAGGAGGGGATGATCATAGATTGGCCGATCTTGTTCAGGTATTTGTTCAGACATTACCTGCTTCACCCACAATATTGCGGACACTATCTGACCTTGCACCAATCTTGAATGCGATCTTCCCGCCATCGTCCCCGTCAGACCGACCGAAGCGCAGACTCCACCAGCTCCACGACCAGGGCATCGAGCTTCTCCAGATCCGGCGCCTTCGGCACCACATAGCTGCGGGCCTGCCAGATCTCCTCCAGCCCGGCGTTCTCTGCCTCGGCCTCCTCGATGAGCCGCTCATAGCTCCACTGCCCCTGTCGAATTGCGATCAGCTCCTCGGCGTCGATGTCTCCCCGCCAGACGTTCACCTTTCCATCGATCAGGATCTCCCGCCCCATTCGCAGCAGACGAATCAGGTGCGCGCCATGCTTGACGTCGAATCCGAACCGGGACTCCAGCTCCGCGCGGGCGGCGTTGCGGTTCTTCTTCCAGCTCTGGTACTGCTGCCACTCCTTCATCGCCGACTTGTACCGGCGCTCCCGGTCGAGCAGGGCCATGAAGTTCTCGTCGTAGCCGATCATCCGCGAGGCACACCGCCAGCGGGCGTCGGTGGTCTCCATGATCTGAGCGAGGAAGCCAGCGATCTGGGACTGGATGTGGATGACGGAGGAGCGCTCGAGGCTGCCGTAGTCCACCTCCCACTCGTCCATCTTCTTGACGATCCCGGCCTCGGCAGCCATCAGCTGGTCGGCGGGGATGAGGGTGCGCTGGGGCAGACCGTAGGACTCGCGGGAGGGCTGGGCCCTGGGCGGGTGCAGCAGCCAGCGGCGGTGGCCCTTGATGCGGCGGAGCTGCGAGGTGGCGTACCCGGCGAAGGTGTGCCGGGCGCGGGCGGAGAGGAACAGCTCGCGGCTCTCTCGCAGCCGCTCGCCCAGCGGAGTGCAGACCCGGATCTCGTCGTCCCGGCAGAACAAGGTCTCCAGGAGGTTGGGGTTGCTGTCGGCACAGAGCCGGGCGAACTTCCGCAGCCCGTAGACCACCCCCTCCAGCTTCGTCTGCCCACAGATCACCTTCTCCTCGTCGGTGAGCCGGTCGAGGAACGCCTGGATCGGACCGTCGTCGTCGCACTGGTCGAAGGACTCCAGGAAGCCGTGGAAGGTGCGACCTGGAGGGATGGCCACACCCTTGACGTCGACGTCAGAGCCGTCGTGGTGGATGCCATAGGCGCGGCTGCCGCCTACGGTCAGCAGGATGGTGTGGGGAGCAAGGTCGAAGTGCATCGGAGTCTCACACAGAAAAAAGTCCGCCCTGATGGACGGACTTATGAAGCAGATCGCCGCGAGGGTCAGTCGAGCAGACCCGTCAGGTTGAGCAGGGGCTCGGAGTGGTCACCGCCCTGATCGTAGTAGCCGTTCTCGCCACCGCTGATGACATCATCCCGGAACTGGTCCGGGGTCCGGCTGTCGTCCTGGGCGAGGTACAGGGCTGCTGCACCGGCGACATGGGGAGTCGCCATGGAGGTTCCGTCGAGGGCCTCGTGGCCGCCGCCGGGCCAGGTCGAGTAGATCGACACGCCGGGTGCTGCGATGTCGACCTCGCCGCCGAAGTTCGAGAACCAGGCAAAGCCGAGGTCGGAGTTCGAGGCGTCATACGCGCTGACCACCACGCCGAGATCGTAGCCGGCGGGCGAGACGTTGGCGGTGTCCTGGGACTCGTTGCCCGCTGCAATGCAGACGATGACGCCGGAGTCGATGAGGCGCTGGATGGCCTCGGCCAGTGGATCGGTGGCGCTGCTCATGGTGCCGCCCAGCGACATGTTGACCACCCGGATCTCCGGGTTCTCCAGGACGTACTCAATGCCCGCGATGATGTCGGAGTAGTAGCCGGAGCCGTCCGCTCCGAGCACCCTCACCGCGTGCAGCTTCACGCCCGGCGCGACACCGGCCACTCCGCTGCCGTCTGCGATGGCCCCGATGGTGCCCGCGACGTGGGTGCCGTGGCCGTTGGGATCGCCGCCGTTGGCGCAGTCGTCCCAGGACTCACAGACGATGTCGGCGTCTCCGACGACGTTGAGGTCGGAGTGGCTGGAGTCGATGCCGGTGTCGATGACCGCGACCTCGATGCCGCTGAGGTCGAGGCTGCCCTGGTAGGGACCGCCGATGCGGAAGATGCCGTCGGGCACCTCGCTGTCGCCGTACTCGTAGGAGGAGTCGGGATCCTCGGGGACGACGTAGTTCTTCTCCTTGTCCTCTACGACCAGCTCCACGCCGTCGACCTGCTCCAGCTCGGGCACGATGATGTGGGGAAGCTGGACGGAGAAGCCCTCGGAAGCAGCGTCATAGATCTGGAGAATCTCCAGGTTCAGCTCGTTGGAGATCTCTGCAGCGAGCCCGGCAACCTCGGCCGGATTCGCATCAAGCTTGACGAAGTAGACGCCCCAGAGGGCATCGTCGAGTTGGTCACCGGTGCAGCCGCTGAGGGCGGTCAGAGCAAGGAGTGCGGTGAGACCGCGTCGGGGGAAGAGGGACGCCATGGGGACTCCTGAGGACTGGTCATGCAGATTGTATCCACCCACGACAAGGGTGGCCTTACAGGACTTTGACGAATCCGAGGGGGGAATATTTCAACCTCTTTGCGATACGGAACCCCAACCCCCAACCTGTGGTCACATAGGACAGCGGGGGAGTGGGCATGGGACGGATGGGTCAGATAGTGCGGATCGGGGTCGGAGTGTTGCTCGGGCTGATCGCCACAGAGGCGGCGTTTTCCTGGCGGGCAGACGGTGCCTTCCCCCACATCAACGTGCTCCAGGCCGACCCGGTGCTCGGCGTTCGGCTGACCCCGGACACCACCCAGCGCATCAAGGTCGCCGACAACCCCACCTCCGCCCTCACCATCAACGATGCGGGCTGGCGCGGTGCGGACTTCACTGAGGCCGGCGGGATCGTGGTCGTCGGGGACTCACAGGTGTTTGGCCTCGGGGTCAACGACGACGAGACCACCCCCGCACAGCTCGCCCAGATCACCGGGAAGCCCACGTACAACGGCGGCGTGCCGACCTATGGGCCAGAAGAGTACCTGCTGGTCATCGAAGAGCTGTGTGCCAGCCAGTCGCCCTCAGCGGTGGTCCTGGTGCTCAACTTCGCCAACGACCTGTTCGAGCTGGGCCGCGCCAACACTCAGCGGCACCGGGTGTGGGATGGCTGGGCTGTGCGGGCAGAGACTGCGCCGGAGTCGGTGGTGGCGTTCCCTGGTCGCCGGTGGCTGTTCTCACAGAGCCACGCAGTCTATGCGCTTCGTCGTCTGCTCTACACACCCGACGAGCAGGACGCCGGACAGGGCTTCCCGTCTGAAGGCGATGTCTCTGATGCAATGACCGCGATGCTGTCTGACCACCTCTCTGACAGCGCGCCCAGTGATTCGGAGATCCAGGCGCTGATCGGGATCATCTCTGAGACCAGCACGGAGCGGCTGACGCTGGACGAACGCATGACAGAGCTGATGCGAGGTTCGGTGCCCTATACCGATGAGGAGCAGCTCGCCCTGGAGGCTGTGGAGAGCCGGGCGCGGCCTGGAGACATCGTGCATGAGCGATACGCGGAGGCCTCCCGAGACATCGAGGTCACCGCCGCGATGCTCCGCCAGGGCGCCCGACTTCAGCGCAACATGAAGCAGCGGTTCCAGGAGTGGCTGGAGGAGAATCCGGACCATGACCTTGCAGTGAAGCTCCGGGAAAATAGCGCGATCAGGAAACAGATGAGCACCCAGATCGATGAGGCATCCGAGCGCATCGCCGCCGATCTCGCCGCAGCTTCCCCGTTTCAGGACGTCCTCACCCGCGCCAGGGCGATCACCGACCGGCACAACGCGGAGCTGGTCGTGGTGGCCCTACCCCTCGATGTCCAGGTCGATCCAGAGGAGTGGCGAAAGTATGGCGAGGAACCGAGCGACATGTCGGAGACCCTCCCGCTGCTCGACGGCCTCACTGCTGCCGCCCATCGCATGGGAATCCGCTCGCTGAGCGCGGCGCAGCCCCTCCGCGATGCCCAGCCCGGCGCCTTCCTCAACGCCGACATCCACCTCACTCCACACGGCCACCGCGCACTCGCCGAAGCCATCGCGAGGACCCTCGACGCCCCCGCTCCCCTCCTCCATCCTGGCGATGGAATCCCCGAGGGCCGCTCTCGGGTCCCGCTGGCTGCAGACTGGGTGGGGCTGGCCGAGAACACCGTGCGCGGCTCCACGCGCAACAACTGCGTCACCCAGCGGATCCGCGAGTGGCAGCGGGTGACCTGCATGGTTCCCCACAACGCGCAGTGGACACCGATCGCAGTGACGCTGGAGGCCGGGTCCGCAGAGACAATGCTCCTCTCCGCCCTCGGCCTGACCAATCTGATCACCCCGCTGATGCCCGGACAGGACCTCTCCGCAGTGTTTCACTGGGGCAGCCGCAACGAGCGACTCGGCCGCACCGAGCGACTCAACATCACCTGGAAGGACGGGGAGCCGGTGATGGCGTTCTCGCCGGTGGATGTCGAGCCGGTGCAGGAGCCGCCCACCAGTCCCCTCGCCGCCTGCTTGCAGAGCTCCGCCCCGTCACTGCGATTCGGCGACGACACCCGGGGCTGCGCGGAGACCTGGACGGACTGCAGAGACCTCATCAGCTGCGCACAGGGCACCCGCCTCCGTCCCCCGAAGTGTCCCGAAGGCGAGGCCATCGCTGGCTCGGCCGGGCACTGCTTCGCGCTGTGTGACGCGTCCACTCCCTGCAAGACCGGCACCTGCACGCAATGGATGGACGGACAGGTTTGCCTGTAGCCGCGCTCGCCGGGCTGCTCAGCCCGCTGACCTGGGGATCGCCCCGTCGGACGGTGGTGCGCCTCACCGCGTTCGCCCGTGCCGAAGAGGGCAGCCGCATCGATCTGTGCGCCGCTGCCGCCCGCTGCGAAGCCCCTGAGCGTGCCGCCGCCTACCTGGAGCACGCCCGGGACGAGGCCCGCCACACCCAGATGTTCGCCGCCCACGCCCGCCGACTCGCCCAGCAGCACCACCTCCCGCCGCCACCCCCGATCCGCGCCGACGGCAGCGACCTGTTCGAGACGCTGGGGGAGGCCGACTTCCTCGCATTCGTCCACCTCGGCGAGCAGCGCGCGGTCCAGCAGTTCTCCGGCTACGAGCGCTGGCTGACCGGCCGAGACGACAAGACCGCCGCCGTGTTCACCGCTCTGATCGCTGATGAGCGCCGACACGCCGCCTACAGCCGTGCCCTCCTGGTCGGCCTCGTGGGCGAAGACGCCACCCGCAGCGCCATTCGTCGGGCGAGGACCTGGGGTGTGTGGCGGACCTGGCGGCGGGTCGGTCGGCACACCGCGCGGCTGGTCTACCGGGGCCTGTTCCTCACCCTCGTCCCCCTGCTCGCCCTGCTGAGCCTGTGGGTCCGGGTGGTACGCCCCGAGCAAAGGGGCTGGAAGTAGTGGCCGCCGTCCTCGGCATCTCCGCCCACTACCACGACGCCGCTGCAGCCCTGGTGATCGACGGTGAGATCGTCGCGGCCATCCAGGAGGAGCGGCTGAGTCGCATCAAGAACGACCCCGCCCTCCCTCGCCTCGCCGCCCGACGCTGCCTGAAGCTCGGCGGGATCACTGCGGCAGACCTCGACGCGGTGGTGTTCTACGAGAACCCGTTCGCCCGGCTGGAGCGGGTCCTGGTCTACGGACTGCGGCACTTCCCGCGCTCGCTGCGCCAGCTCCCCCGCGCCCTGGAGGTCAACCTCGCCAGCAAGCTGTGGGTGCTCGACCTCATCGCCTCAGACCTCGGCATCTCCCGGAAGAAGGTCCGCTTCGTCGACCACCACGCCAGCCACGCGGCCTCGGCGTTCCTGCCCTCCCCGTTCGCCGATGCTGCGGTCCTGACCGTCGACGGGGTGGGAGAAGACACCACCACCGCCATCTGGCACGGCCAGGGCGACCAGCTAAGCCTGAAGTCCTCCCTGTCCTTCCCCCACTCTCTCGGGCTCCTGTATGCCGGTCTCACCGGCTATCTCGGCTTCCCGGTCAACGAGGGTGAGTACCGGGTGATGGGGCTGGCGGCCTGGGGGAAGCCGACGCGGCAGGCTGAATTCGCACAGCTCCTCCGCCTCGAACCCGACGGAGCGTTCTCACTACAGACCGGCTTCTTCGGCGACATGCTCGACCTCGATCGTGGCTTCGGCCCCCGCCTGGAGACCCTGCTCGGTCCAGCCCGTCGACTCGGAAAGCCCTGGGACCTCAGCGATCCGGGAGACCAGACCTACGCCGACATCGCCGCCACCCTCCAGCACACCACCGAGGAGGCCATGCTGCGCCTCGCTTGTCAGGCCCGCAGCCTGACCAACTCCAAGAACCTCTGCCTCGCGGGTGGGGTCGCGCTGAACTGCGTGGCGAACGCACGGATCGCAGCGGAGTCCGGCTTCGAGGCGGTGTTCGTCCAGCCCTCGGCGGGAGACTCCGGGGGCGCGCTGGGGGCGGCGCTGCTGGGGGCCATCGAGGAGGGCGACCGCCGCTGCGCACCGATGGCCCACGCCCGGCTCGGAGATCGCTGCGATCCCGGGACCGCTGCCGCCCTCGCAGAGTCGCTGGGCATGACCACCCGGCGCATCTCCGATCCGACCCGGGAGGCCGCCGAGCGCATCGCAGAGGGTCAGATCATCGCCCTCATCTCCGGGCGCTTTGAGTGGGGCCCCCGCGCGCTCGGGCAGCGCAGCATCCTCGCCAACCCACAGCGCGCCGACACCGCTGACACCCTCAACCGCATCGTCAAGCGCCGCGAGCCGTTCCGCCCGTTCGCACCCGCCATCCTTGCTGATCGAACCACGGACTGCTTCGTCGGCGGCCCCGATCTGCTCACTCCGTTTATGACCACCACCCGCATGGTCCGCCCCGATGTCACCCTCGATGCCATCCGACACGTCGACGGCTCCGCCCGGCTCCAGACCGTCACCCCCGACAGCGCCCCCGCCCTGTCCGCGATCCTGACTGCGTTGTTGGACACCACCGGCCTGCCCGTCGTCCTCAACACCTCGCTCAACGGCCCCGGCGAGCCGATCGTGGCCTCCGCCGCAGATGCGATCGCATTCTTCCGAACCCGTCCCGTCGATGCCATGCTGATCGAAGACCTCCTCCTCACTCGGACTCCGGCGCGATGAAGTACGGACAGACCCTCCTCGACCTCTTCCGCCACTTTGCCCACCGGGAGCGCTACCTCCTGCTGCCGCTTCTGGTGGTGCTTCTGCTCGCCGGGGCGCTCCTGCTGATGACCGGCGGACTCTCCTACGTTGCCCCGCTGGTCTACACGATCTTCTGATCGCAGGGGCATCGCCAAAATTAGTCGGTCAAATTTCAGCCGGGTGTTTTGTTGATAAGTCGCCTTCAGCTTTGTAGAAAGAGGGGCTGCATGACAAAACACCTGACAGACGGCCCCGACGATGTGTGGGCCGATGTGGAGCCCATATGAATCTGATCACCCTCCTGCTTGCCTGTGGTGGCGATCACGCCTCCGTCCTCTATGTCCAGCCCGCCGCCGATGGTGAGTGGGACGACCCGGCTGCACCCACGCCCCCGGCCTTCGCCACCATCCAGGATGCCATCGACGCTGCCACCTCCGGCCAGACCGTCACCATCGCCAGCGGCACCTACATCGAAGACCTGACCATGAAGTCCGGGGTCACCGTAGACGGCGCCGGGTTTGGTGAGACGATCATCGTCGGCACCGTCACCTTCGATGGGCTCACCGGCTCCACGCTCTCAGACGTCAGCATCTACGACTACGACTACGCCACCGGCGGCAGCGGTCAGATCTACACCGGCATCTACGTCACCGATGGCGACGCCGACATCTCCGGGGTTGGTCTCTACTACAACCTCTACGGTGTGCACGCCGACAACGCTGGCACCGTCAACGTCGACATCACCAACATCGGCGGCAACTGGTACGGCATCCTGTCTGATGGCACGACGGACATGAACGTCACCAACAGCTTCATCTACTCCAACCCCGCTGGTGGCATCGCGACGGACAACACCTCCGGCGGCACGATCCTGCACAACACCATCATCGGCAATGGCTTCGCGGGCATCTCCAGCTACCTCACCGGCGGCATCAGCCAGGGCAACGACAGCACCGAGACGGTCGCGAACAACGTGGTGGTCAGCAACTACTACGGCATGAACTGCTACAGCTGCACCGGTTCTGCGCTGAACAACCTCGTGTGGGGCAACACCACCGACTACGTCAACGACGCCTCGGCCTCTTCCTCGGACATCTCCTCCGATCCGCTGTTTGAGAACCCCAACGAGGGCGACTACAGCATCTCGTCCACCTCGCCCTGCATCGACGCGGGCAGCGCGACCTGGGGTGTGGCCACCGACATCCACGGCGAGGCCCGTCCCCAGGGGGCTGGCTACGACATGGGCAACGA
>JBLHNG010000179.1:0-11741 GCA_047621685.1 Myxococcota bacterium
CCTATCCGACCGGTCTCGTCGAGCGCTCACGTCGTCACTGTGAACCGGATGCCGGCTTCGGTCCGGGTGAACATGCAGCCGCTTCCTCTCTCGGGATCCTTTACCTGGGAGAGGGCCTGCACCAGCTCGGCGTAGGTTGCGTCGGGCCCGATCTGGCGTGGGTCTGACCGCGAAGAGCATGCCGAGGTCATCAAGAAGAGGAGGGGCCAGCGAAGCATGGGAGCGTTCAGGGTGAGAGTGAAGGACAGGGCGTATGGGATTCGGGGCAGTGATGCTTCCTCCATGTGTACGACTGAGCTGACTGAGCGACCAGTCCAGCACACAGTGCAAACAGTGCCGACCGATGAGGGCACCGGTCACTCGTGATCTTGTTGCGTAAGAGTGGCGTTCGCGATGCTGCCGTCGTCTCCAACGCCGAGAAGAAGCCCCCTGCTTGTTTGGCTTACCAGCCGAGGTCTTGAACCGCTCGTCTTGGGAGCGGCTCATTCATGGTGAGTCGGTGGACGGGTTCTGCAGCATGGAAGTGAGCGAGCTGAAATAATTGCCACCAGTGCAGGTATCTCTCCGGCCTGCACCTCACGGAGCCTCCTGCGATGCTGCCTCTCACCTTACTCTCGTTGGCTGTCGCGCATGAGCCCGACACCTCCGCTGCCCATCACTGTTCGCCGAACGAGACGGTGGGCTTCAGCTGTCCCATCGGACCCCGGCTCTTGTCTCTGTGTTGGTCCACGACCGACCCGAAAGTTCTGCTCTATCGTTATGGAAAGCCTGGAGCCGTCGAGCTGACCTGGCCCACCACACCCACCAATTACGAAGAAAGCTTCACCATCACCAACGACATGCTTCCATCACCACCCGTGGGCGAAGATGGGATCAGTGTTCGCCCACGGATGGAAGACACCACATTTGGGTTCACAATTGACGGTAATCAGTACACGCTCTTTGAGCTGCTGCTCGACTTCGAGCCCGACGAACAGGGCATCCGAGTGAAGACCAGTACCGGTCAGGAGGTGAGCCTGACCTGCGATGCACCCTCCGCTCAGACACTGTCCACTCTGCTGATGGAGGGGCCCTGATAGAGGGCTGATGAGTCATCTGTGTGCCCTCTTCGCGACAGGTTTCTCTTCTCAATCGCAAAAATGCCACTACAGCACAAGCGGAGGTCAACAGTGCGACACAATCCAGCCTGCCTTTCCCTTGTGATGCTTCTGGCCTGTGCTCCCGAAGGTGAGAGTATTGCTGAGGAGGACAACACGTCAGAGGTCCTGGAAGACGGTCTCAGCTACAGCGAAGATGCCATGGTGCTCAACTTTGGAGAACAAGGAGTGGAGGACTGGTTCGCTGTGAACGATACCGTCATGGGTGGTGTCTCCAGCGGCACGCTCACGTTTGATGACGACACCATGGTGTTCGAAGGCGAGGTCTCTACAGAAAGCAATGGCGGCTTTGCTTCCGTTCGAAGCCCACAGGATTCCATCGATCTGTCGATGTATCGTCGTGTATTGATACGCATGAAGAGCAAAGGACAGCCCTTCTCTATCATCCTTGCCGACAGTCCTCTATGGTTTGATAACCAGTATAAGTACGACATTGTCGTACCAGACGATGACTGGAACACCATCGAGATTCTCTTCGAGGACTTCCAGGAGTACCAACTGAGCACAGGGTATCCAGAGCCGACAGGCATCTCGATGGCTCCGGAAGACACGGAGGAGATCGTCCACATGGAGTTGATGTCGCGACAGTTTGAGGATGGTGAATACCGGCTCGAAGTCGACTACATCGCGTTTGACTGACCCAGGACATTCTCTTCGCAGCATCGGTTCGATACCAGGACGATGGGCCGCTTTGACAAGAGTGGATGTGACGCCCGCTGCGTAAGCGGGGAGTGGTCAGACTATGGTGTCTCGCTGAGGCACTCATAGCTGCTGGCTTCGATGAGCTTCCAGGTCAGCACCGGCCCGGGAAATTCCTGGCACACACCCACCACCAGCTCATTGGCGATTCCTTCGGCAGAGCAGTCGTTGCTGTTGGGGTGGTTGGTGTAGGTGATCCGATCGTCTAGACAGACCAGCTCGCTGATGGAGGAATCGGGCGTCTCGTTGCATTCGACCGTGGTGTCGAGATTGACCACACTGTTGGCAGCGGGAAGCTCGGTGCAGTCCGAGTCGGTGTAGGTGGTGAATGTCACCACAGTGAGGCCGCTGAGGATCTCTCCCTGCGCGGTATCGGACGACGGGCCACAGCCTGTTAGCAGGCCGAGCAGGAGCACAGTTACATGACGAATGGGCCGGGTTGGGGTAAGCAAGGCGTTCGTGGATGTCATCTCAATCGACCTGAGTTGGTTGGTTCGGGGCGCGGATTCTACCCAGTGAGCCCCATACCCCGTCATCTCTGAGCCTGTCCTGGTCTGACGGACAACCTGATACGAAAGTCCAGGAGTCCCGATGCCCAAGCACTACAAGCCCGTCTTCAAAGCCGAGGTCGTCCGTCTGATCCTTGATGAGAAGCGCTCCGATGCTCAGGTCAGCTCTGCTCTGGGCGTCTCGGAAACGTCCATCAGTCGATGGGTGCAACAGGCCCGCATTGATCGTGGAGGCGGCCTGAATGGAGCGCTGACCACCGAGGAAAAAGCCGAACTGAGACGCCTCCGTAAAGAAGTAAAGACGCTAAAAATGGAGCGCGAAATACTAAAAAAAGCCACGACCTTCTTCGCGAAGGAGATCCTGTAGCCTCCTACAGGTTCATCGCGGCGGAGAAGGCCCACTTCCCCGTCACAACCCTCTGCAAGCCCCTCACTGTCTCCAGGCAGGCCTACTACGACTGGTCCCGGCGACCGCCCGCTCAGCGACACCTCGATGGCCTCGGGTTTCTTGCGTCCAGCGCCTTTGTGCCCGTCTTTCCTTCCCGCCTGCCTGTTGGGTTGGCCCGGTTTGGGTTCTGAGGCATCCTTTGCGCTTTTTGCGCTTTTTGCGCTTTTTGCGCCTTTGACGCGTCGGCGTTTCCGCTGCCGTTGCCCTCGCACGCGGAGTCCTACCTACCATTCCTTGAGTTCGACCTGCAAGGCTTCAATCTGACCGCCCTGTGCAGCGATGAGAGCATCCTTCTGTTTCATCTGAACCACCATCAAGTCCTCCAAGCGCTTCAGGCGCTCCATGAGGACGGCGTTCAACTGTTCAGGACTCATGCCCTACCTTACCGGAGACACCGGAGTAAACGACTACCCGATTACACCGGCCAGCTCCTCGACATCTACCTGCTCACCGCCGGCGACTGCAGCTACCTCAGCACCTCATGCGACCCATGGCTCCTCGCACAGATCGACGACGGCAGCATCGTCACCGTGGAGATGTCCTACGGCTGGGCACTGTAGACACACGAGCCGACAGCGATGACGCCCAATGCCACACGGCTCCGGGCGTCTCTGCATCTGCGCAGCCCTGGCTCAAGGAAGACTCCGCGCTGCCCGCAGGGTGAGTGTCGAAGTGAGGACCATGCAGGGCCCCAGGACCAGCAGGCCGACAACATACGCCACTGAGATCGGGCCGTCTCGATAGGGGTCTGGTCCCAGGATCATGGGAAGCTGTGCGACCCCCGCCGCCAGGGGCCAGAGCACCCCGAGCACGCCATGGACCCACACTCCCCGGCGCCGCCTCTGCCCCAGCCAGTACAGACCTGCGGCCTGAGAAGAGAGGAGCATGGAGACCACAAGGGACAGGACCGGCGCAGGCACCCCCTTCTTGAGGGGCTCGCCAGCAGCGAAGTCCTCCAGGGTGTGCGGGACAGCGAAGAAGATCAGCATCAGCGAGAGCACGACGAGCACACGCACCCACCGCTGGGCGTCTGGTGAGGTCAGCACATCGCTGTGATCGCTTGAGGGGCTTGTGTTTGCCATATTAGCTCCGGAGAGGTCTTACAGGACTGCAGTGTGCTCAATGACGAGCCACCAACCTGAATCGAGAGTCGTTGTTACGCCGCTCCGGAGAGCTTCAGCAGACCGGGGAAGTCCACCCGACTGCGCCCGAGTCCCTCATCGGTGGCGTCCAGGACCGAGTCGACGGTGTGGCAGAGGTTGACCAGCCGCAGCTTGGCGATGCACTGCACCAGCAGAGTCTCCGTCCATCGAATGCCGAAGTCGCTGCTGGCGTTGAACCGACGAAATTCCACCGGATCGACCCGATACACCCACCCCGGACTCGCTGCAATGCAGGAGAACGCGCGATGATCCTTCTCGATCATGCCGTTGTCTCCGAAGAGGCCGCCCGGCTCCAGGCTGCGAAGCTGGAGCGACTTGCCGACACTCTGGCAGGCCATCTCGCCCACCTTCCCCTCCACCAGGATGTATGCAGCGTCGCTGGGCTCTCCTTCGAGGAAGAAGATGTGTCCCCGCTCGAACTTCTCCGGCGTCCACATCCGGGCGAATGAGCCCATCGTGGCATCATCGAGCGCATCGAGCCGGGGAAGTCGGCGCATCATCGGGGGCAGCGGCGGGGGCTTGGACAGCGGCAGGCCGAGACGGCTGGACTTCCACAGCTTGGCGAGCGTGCTGACCCGCTCCCGGGACGGACAGGCCTTTCCCTTCGCAGCCGGATGGGTCAGCTCGGCCAGTCCGGTCCGGATCCGGCGGGTCACGGTCAGCAGTCCCTGCTCGATGAGAACCGTAAACATTGGCAGGCGCCCCTGACCTTCCCAGGCTTGCAGCGCCCGGAACGTGCGCATCTCTTCATTGCGCTGCTTCTTGAGGCCGATCAGGTTGTTTCTCGACAGCGTCAGGACCACCGTCGGCTCCGCAGCCCGGAGGGTGGCGGAGTGGCTGATGTTTGGGAAAAACGCGGAGGATTCCCCGACCAGGGCGTGCTTCTCCAGGCGGGAGACCGCGACACCGGAGGACTCCACAGACAGCGCTCCCTCCACCACAATTGCCAGCCCGGCGGCGGCGGTGTCCTGCTCCCAGAGCACGTCTCCGGTCTGGAGGGGCTGGAGACCCCAGAGCTGGGCGGCCTGCTCCAGCTGTGCAGGGGTCAGCCGACTGAAGAAAGGCACTGCGGACAAGAGGGCTTTGATTTCATTCATGGATCGCATCATACCAGCCCAGGAACCGCTCCCGACGGGGGCTGGACTGCTCGATGCACCCCAGCGCCATCAGCCACGGTGGGGAAGTTGATGAGGAAGTCCTCCACCTCCACCCGACCCCGAGGCAGGCAGGCAGCGCGCCGGAACATGATCGCATTCCTGCCCCCATCTCCAGGTCATGTTCAAGATCTTGAACTCCTGAACCACCAGACGAGGTGACGCGCTTTCACCAAAGCGTCGATTTCGGGCACCAGTCACCGGGCCGGACAGTATCCGGCCCGACTGGTGCGCTTTTGTCTGAGACGGGGGTTTCACCCCCAAACCCCCCGCTACGCGCTGACATCCTCTCACACAGACGGTCCGCTAGAAGGGGGCGACATGACTGGTGCCCGATTTCCTACCCGAAAAACCCCACAAGTACCCGTTGTGGAGCAAGGCTTCGGACGGGGCGCTGAGGGGGAAAACCCTGCTTGAATGACTTAGAGGGTTTCCAGTACATAGATTGTGGTGCATTGTAGAGATTGAGGAGATAGCAAAAGAGTACTTCGAACCATTTATTTGATGACTTCAGTTTCCGGTTTTTCCGCTCAGAACGGGTAGCCGCAGGGGAGCGGGGAGGAGGCCTACGGTCGACCGCCGGAGCAGGCTACCCGCTCTGAGTGGCCTCAACATGCACCCTGGCTCGATGCTTCAACGCAAGCTCGACGAACGGAGCAGACTTTTGGCGAGATCCGCTGTCTTTCCAACACGCCACACCGCTATAAACCCTCTTACCCACACAGTATGCGAACTCCGGTGATCATTTCTGCGGTGAGACGGATGTCGGCCCGGTGGGAGGAGATGGGTTGGAGAAGCGACCCGTGAGTGAAGCCACGGCTCGGTCGACGAAGACGCGGACCCTCGGCTCGATGAACTCGCGATCGGCGTAGACGACGCTGAGGGGCGCGCTCGCTTCGACGGTTTGCTCCAGCACCACCTCAAGCTCTCCGGACCGGACGCGGCTGGCCACCATCGCGTCGGGAACCAGGGCCAGCCCAAGCCCAGCCCGCGCGGCCTTCACGAGCACCCCGAGGTTGTTGGCGGCGAGCCGTCCCGTGACCTCGACGCTGCCTCCCGCGCGGAGGGGCCAGCGTCGTTGTGGCTCGAATTCGCCCGCGAATCCCAACAGGCACGCGTGACCCGCGAGCTCGCTGGCGCTCGTTGGCCGGCCGTGACGGTCCAGATAGGCAGGTGATGCCACGAGGTGTCGCCACCCGTCGGCCACCCTTCGCGCGATCAGGTTGGGATCACGGACATCCCCGAAGCGGATGGCGACGTCGACGCCTTCGCCAACCAGATCGACGTGCCGGGTGCTGGAGCGCGTCTCGATCTGCACCTCGGGGAAGTCCTCGAGGAACGAGACGATGAGGTCGTCCAGAAACCCCGGAGTCGACGACACTCGAAGCAGTCCGCGCGGCACGTCGTCGAGACGCCGGACGGCAGCCCACGCCTCCTCGGTGTCGGCCACCAGCCGGCGGGCCCGCCTCAGCAGCTCTTCACCCGCTGGCGTGAGCACCATCCGCCGGCTTGTCCGGTGCAGTAGCCGAACGCCCAGCTCGTCCTCGAGACCCGAGATGCGTCGGCTGAGGGTGGCTCGGGGCATGCCCAGGGAGCGGGCTGCAGACGAGATGGACCCGCGCTGGGCCACGGTGGTGAACTCTTGGAGGCGGTCAGGGCTGGGCATCTGTGATCCAAGTGAGCAGGTGGCGTGTAATCTTAGCTCATTGTGACTGAGGCGTACGGGCATAGGTGGACTTCAACCCCATCGAGGAGCTCCACATGTCCAAGCCCACCATCACCGCCGTCGGAGACGTCATGAAGGCCATCCACCCGCTCCGTTCTGCCCTGGTCCTGCTGGCCATCGCTGGATGCACGGCCGGCACCGGCGGGGACGACACCGGCTCGACGTCGCTCGTTCAGTCGCCACTCGAGCAGGCGGTCGATGCTATCGGCGGGCAGGAGGCCCTGACTGGTCTCGAGCGACTGCGCATCGAGGCTTCCGGAAGCCGCCGCATCGACTACGAAGGGATGACCCCGTCCGACATCCAGGACGCCAGCACGTACACCAGCACCTACCTGCACGACCTGGCCACAGACGATCTGCGGGTGGACATGACCCGAAACGTCCTGTTCGATGCGTTCCAGTTCTTCCCCGAGGAGAGCTACAGCGTGGTCCTCAATGGCGAGGTGGGTGGAGTCACCGCTCCAGCGGGATTCTCGCCGCCGGGTGCCATGCCGTCGCAGCATGTCGGCGCCCTCCGTCAGCAGCAACGCTTCTTCAACCCCCACGTTCTGCTGCGAGCCGCGCTGTCCGACCCCGCCGCTTCTGGCGACGGCGGCGAGGCGACCTACGACGACCGACCGCATCGGATCCTCACGCTCCAGGACGGAGGCGTGGAGTTGCGTCTGTTCGTCGACGCGGAGACCGGTCTGATCTCGAAGCTCGCGACCATGGAGAACAGCCCCCTGTTCCGGGACGTCCCCATCGAGGTGCTCTACACCGATTGGCAGGTCCACGGGACGCTGGCAGTGCCCGGTCGGGTCGAGCTCTACGCGGTCGAGGGCCTCGTTCATGAGGAGGTGCGCACCACAGTGGACGTGGAGCCCACCGACGTCTCTGCAGACGCGTTCGAGCTCCCTGCCGAGGCCGGAACGCCTGAGGTCGACACGGATCGGTTCGAGTTTGGTCGCCAGAGTCATCAGGTGGTCGAGGCCTTCTTCCTGATCGTCTTCGGCTACGATTCCGGCGGCACAGTTCAGACCTCGGAGCTGGCGCCCGGCGTGATGCTGCTCGGTGCTGCCCACAACTCGGTCGCAGTCGTGGTCGACGGCAATCTCGTGGTTCTCGAGGCCCCGATCACGCCGGAGCACGGGACAGCGATCGTGTCGAGTCTCGAGGCCGAGTTTCCGGGCATGCCCATCACGCACGTGATTCAGAGCCACCATCATCAGGATCACTCAGCTGGGGTTCGGTCCCTCGCGGACGCGGGGGCGACGGTGGTCGTCGGGCCTGGCGTGCAGTCGTTCTATGAGGACGTCCTAGCCGCCCCGTCTACGCTTCGCCCCGACGCCCTGAGTCGCTCACAGAGCCCGACGGCGGTGGAAGAGATCGCCGCAAACGGGACGACCGTGATCACGGGGACCGAGAGCACCGTCACGGCGTACCACCTCAGCGCCAACTCCCACGCCGCAGACATGGTGATCACCCTGATCGACACTGGCGAGGCCCGGTTCGTGTACGAAGCGGACTTGTACAGCGCTGGCTACGGATTCTCGGTGGTGGTGGGAGGTCCGGAGGCGTTCATGGCGGGGCTGCGAGACTTCGACATCATCGACGCCGACTGCGAGAGCCCGGTGCCGCTGACCGTGATCCCGGCCCATGGGCTGGTCCAGTCGCTCGAGGACTCGATCGCCGAGCTTGACGCGTTGGGGCTCGACATCGGTTGCCCCTGATCCCATCCACGCTCTCATGAAGAACACGAAATTGAGGAGTTCAATATGTCCAAGCCCATCATCGCCGTCGTAGGAGGCACCGGAGCCCAGGGAGGAGGCGTCGTGAACGCTCTGCTGGAGCGAGGCCGGTTCGCTGTCCGAGTGCTGACCCGCAACCCTGCCAGCGACAGAGCGAAGGCACTCGCCGGACGCGGGATCGAGGTGGTTACAGCCGACCTAAACGATGCGTCGACACTGCCCGCTGCGTTCGAGGGCGCCTACGGTGCGTTCGTGGTGACGAACTTCTTTGATGCGGCCACCGCATCCTCCGGGTCGGGCGGGCGCACAGAGGCCGAGCAGGGTGCGGCTGCGGTTTCTGCGGCGCGCGAGGCGGGAGTCCAGCACTTCGTCTGGTCCACTCTCCCAAACGTGGATCGGCTCTCGGAGGGGGAACTGGCCGTGCACCACTTCACCGGGAAGGCCGTGGTCGACCAGGTGGTGACCGATGCCGGCTTTGCGTTCCACACCTTCGTGGAGCCGCCCATGTACTTCCAGAACTTCCTGGGCAACATGAAGCCCAAGCCGCTGGGCAACGGCGCCACTGGGTGGGGCGTGCCGATGGACCCAGCCGCGCCGGCGCTCCATATGGGCGACGTGACCGAGGTGGGCAAGGTCGTAGCGCGCGCGTTCGAGGAGCCCGAGCTCGTGGGGCAGGGGCAGCACCTGGGTGTGGCTGCAGACCTGTTGAGCTGGAACGACATCGTCGCAACGCTCGAGGCTCAAGGGCATCAGGTCGCGGTGCAGCAGATCCCGCCCGAGGTCTACGACGGCTTCTACCCAGGGGCACGGGAGCTGCGGGAAACCATGCAGTGGTTCGAGGGCTACACGTACTACGGCCCAGAAGCTGATCGGAAGCTGGCGAATACCCGCTCGATCTATGCGGAGACGATCACAGGGTTCTCCGAGTGGGCCGCGAGGAACCTTCCGGCTCAATGGAGCGCCTGACGAGTGATTCGAGTCCAACTGCGGGGGGGCAGTTGGACACTGCTCGAACTCATCGTCCAAGGTCTCGAAAGACACTGGCCCACCACCCGGCCCGGGACTGACCCATGCGAGCGAATGTATGACCTACGTTCTCACCATAGCTATGGCTACCGCACTCTGTGGTTTAGGCTGCTTCGAAGACACGCCATCAAACAAGACTCAGAACAAAAATCATCAACTCAGGGCTGCGGTGGACCGACCGAGGCCGAATACAAAGGTGGAGACAAATATGGAACCGCGAATCTTGGCAATTGGAAGACTGCAATCAACCTTGGATGTGTTGGTTGAAGAATGGGACCGCTATGGCAGGAACGTCATTGCGAGTAACTCGAAGGACAGAATTAGGGAGATAATCGAAACCGAGCAAATTGACTTTGTCGCTATCGGTGGTGGGCTGCCTGACGATGAAAGAGAAGATATGGCTGCGTACATTGCTGGGATCGACTCGAGTCTCGCCGTCCATCTCCTGCCACGAACCGAAGAAGTCCAAGGGCCGTTCAGCTTCATTCCGTTCCTCAACAACCTCGCGATCATGTTCAAAGTACACAAGGCCATAGAGTGACCAGCTGCTGCTGACTGCCCCATTTCTTCAGACCACGCTCAGGGAAAGGCATGGCGTGAAGGCGGCCATCGCACAGCTCGTGGCGGAGACGGGAGTACCGCAGGAAGACCTCGTCAGACTCGTCGAATCTGCAAATGTCGGGAAGACCGAGCGAAGGCCACTGATGGAGCAGGCTGCCCAGCAGCATGCCCGCAGCCAGCTCTCCCAGGACCGCTGGCTGACCGAGTCTTCGAGCGAAGTGTCCTCCGATCGCTGCAGCGACCAGGAAGACCGCCAGCTCAGCGAGCACAATCGGGATGGTCTCAATCATGTGCTCTGGTTCCTCTCCTGCTCCACCATACGCTTCGGCGAAGGCGAAAACGCGCTGTCAGACGGCGCACCAGACGAAATCTTCCCGGGCGGTGTGACGAACGGCGTGCTCACCGGACCAACCGGTTGCACTCAAGCCGACGAGGTCTCAATGTCACGCTTTCTCTTCCCCCCCGTCCTCCTCCCCGCATGTGAAGACGGGCTCCCTGTCATCGCTGAGGGGAGTGTCGACGACAGCGTCACCGTGCAGCTCACCGCGATGGGGGAGCGACTCGACACTCAGGGAGCGGAGGTGGCCGCGCTGCAGAGCGAGAACACCGTGCTTCGTCGAGAGCTGGGCCAACTGGGGGAGCGGCTGTCGGCGATGGATGATGATGCGTTTGCGGACCTTGAGCTGTCGACGACCTCCCTGAGCCTGACCGACCTGAGCGCCTACGTCACCGTCGACACGGCCAACACCCTCATTCAGTCTGGCGGAGGCGCGACGGATGACAGCGGCTCGCCCGCCAGCGGCGAGTACAGCGCCATCGGGGACGGCTTTGAGAACACCGCCACAGGCTCAATGAGCGTGGTGGCTGGTGGCTGGAACAACACCGCCTCCGGGAGCCTGAGCATCGTGAGTGGCGGCTGGAGCAACGTCGCCAGCCACTACTCCAGCACGGTCAGCGGCGGTGGTGTGCATGCCACCGCAGGGAGCGGCGACTATGTGGACTGAACAGCACCTGCAGATCTCGACACCGATTCGACTATGCTGACCCTCAGACCTGCTGAGCAAACATGAACATTCTAACTGTGTTGTGGATACCGGGCTGTGCGACAGAGGCCGTCGAGGGCTGCCCGAGCGCCGGCTCGGTCGGTCGGATCGAGGCGGACATCACAGCTCAGGACACCCCCGGGCTGTGCGACAGCTGGTGCGAGGTCATCATCGAGGGGAGGCTCACCCTGGAGCAGGCGGTGGACGAAGCGGATGTGGTCTGCATCGCTGGCGTGGAAGGGGACCTGTTGATCGGCGGGGTGGAGCTGGTGGAGCCCCTGGTGCTGCCCCGTCTACGCTATGTCGATGGCAACGTCCTCCTCGGCACCTCTGGCTCAGTGACCACCACCGACGGACTCCCACAGCTCACATGGGTCTCCGGTTACTTCGAGATCATCCACTCCGGCATTGAGGACATCTCCGGGCTGGATGCACTGGAGTCGGTCGGCTCGCTGTCGCTGTACTGGAACGAGCACCTGACCGGCATCTCCGGGCTGAGCGCGCTCTCTGAGATCACCACCCAGCTGA
>JBLHNG010000180.1:0-11722 GCA_047621685.1 Myxococcota bacterium
GTTAGTTAGTCTAACTAATGATAGACAACCCTCCTGAAGCCACCCTCGCAGAGCTCGACGTCATCGCACTGTGGGCGCTGTTCATTTCGTTTGAGCGACGACTTGCCGATGAGCTTGTCGAGCTGGGGGTGAGCGTCTCCGGATTTCGTCTCATCGGCGAGGTCATGCGTGAGCCCGGCGGCGTCCGACAGGGTGAGCTGGCCCGTCGCCTTGGCGTCCGCCCACCCACCGTATCCGCCGCTGTGGCCCGCCTTGAGAAGCAGGGACTGATCTACCGGATCCAGGACCCTGATGACCCACGGGCGCGGCGTGTGTGTCTGTCACCCGGCACCTCGCTGCTGCCGGGAATCGATGTGCTCGCGCGCATGGAGTCCGCGATGTTTGGCGGCATGACGGATGGCGAGCGCGAGCAGGCCCGAGCCACCATCACCACCCTCACCCAGAGACTGGAGGCCCAATGAGCCTCCCACGCGCCGATTCCTGGAACGCTGCGATGGCGGCTTCCCCCGGTGAGCTCGATCTCACCGTCGCTGCGGCCAACATCGACGGTGAGGTCCCCCCAATCCTCCACGGCGGCCGGGTTCTCTCCAATGGCCCTGGCTGGACTCGAATCGGAGACCAGACCGCGCATCCCTTCGACGGGCATGGCTACGTCCGCAGCTTCGAGTTGCTGCCTGACGGCGCCTGCCGACTCCGCGCACGGTTCGTGCAGACCCCGTCCTATGTCGCGGAGAAGCAGGCAGGGAAGATCGTGCATCGTGGACTCGCCACAAACGCCTCCCCTCACTTCTGGGAGAACATCCGGCCTGGTCCTCCCCGCAATGTCGCCAACACCACCATCGTCCGCTGGGGCGATCGTCTCCTGGCCGGGTGGGAAGCGGGGGCTCCCTATGCGCTTGATCCTGAGACCCTTGAGACCCACGGCGAGGAGCACTTCGGGGGCGTGATCGCGGGCGCTGCAACCCTGGCACACATGCACAGGGACCATCAACAGGACCGCCTCACGATCTGCAGCGTGGCCATGGGGCGCCAGACGACGTTCACGTTCCGCGAGCTCGACCGCGAAGATCAGGTCGTCTCTACCAGCGTCGCTGAGATCGACGGCATGGTCTTCACCCACGACTACGCCCTCACGCCGTCGTGGTTTGTGCTCGGGGGCAACCCGCTGCGGCTGAACCCCGTTGCGCTCGCAAAGACGCTGCTGGGAGCTGGGACCATGCTGCATGCAGTCGCTCCGGATGCTCGCCGTGGGGGCAGCCTTCACCTGGTCCCGCGTGGGGGTTCGGGGCCTGTGCGCACCATCACCCTGCCCGAGCCTGCTTTCGTCGTTCACTTCGGCAATGCGTTTGAGCGTGACGGGGCCCTCATCGTCGATGTGTGTGCGCTGGATGCCTTCAAATTCGGCGAGGAGTTTGGCTACTCCGGGCCAGACCGTCCGTTTGATCTGGCAAAGCCCGAGGCGCGGGGGCCACAGCGGCTGTTCCGCATCACCATCCCCGATGGCTCCGACACCGCCACATGGGAGCGTCTGACACCCCACGGGGTCGACTTTCCCCGGTTCCACCCCAACCACGAAGGCCGCGAGACCCCGCTGCTCTTCGGGGCGACCCGCAAGGACACCCGCTACAGCGATCCCTTCGACTCCATCATCGGCATCGATCTGCGCGATCGGGATCGGCCCGCGCAGCTCTGGACGGCGCCGGAGGCTGTGTTTGTCGGAGAGCCCCTGTTTGTCCCTGATGCCGAGCACGCCGACCAGGGTCACATCGTCGCGATCCTGTCGGATGGCCTCGCAGCACAGACGACCCTGGCCATCTTCGACGCCGCCGCGCTCGCCCGTGGGCCGGTGGCATCGATCCCCCTCCCCCTCCTACCGATCGCCTTCCATGGCGAATGGGATGGTACTCCATGAAGATCGCAATCCTTGGTGCCTCGGGCGGCTGCGGCCGCGAGCTGGTGAAGCAGGCAGTCCAGCGCGCACACGAAGTCACCGCAGTCGGTCGGGCAGGCAGCCAGCTCGATGTGCCCGACGGCGTGCGAGTTGTTCGCTGTGACCTCATGGATGAAGACGCTCTCGCAGATGCCTTCGCCGGTGTCGATGTGGTGTTCTCGGCCATCGGGCTGAACCTGCCGGGCCTCTCACCGTTCTCCAGGGCCGAGGTCCCCGACCTGCTGAGCCGAACCGCACCGGTGATTGTCGCTGCGATGAAGCGCGCCCAGGTGGGCAGGATTATCGCCATCAGCGCGGGAGGAGTCGGCGACAGCAAGTCGATCATGCCGGGGTTCTACCGGTTCCTGGTCGCGCTGACCTCAATGCGCTCCCTCTACCCCGAGCTGGAAGCCATGGAGGCGGTCTACGCCCAGAGCGGCCTCGATGTGTGCTGCGTGCGACCCACCACGCTCACCGACGGGCCGATGACGGGCAGCGCCGTCGTCGCGAGCAAGCTGATCGGTCAGGCGGACATCCCGCGGGCCGATGTTGCCCAGTGGATGCTGAATGCCGCAGAGCAGGACTGCTTCCCGGTGTTCGGACCAGTGCTCACGGTGAGAGGGGCTGGCTGAGCCGGTCGCTCCTCCGCCACCGATCACTGGGGGTGGTAGCGGCCATACCACTCGACCGGGTTGAGCTGCCTGACGGCGTACAGGTACTCAATGGTGACGTCGGGCTGGAGGTCGTATGTGTTCCGATCGAAAGCTTCATACTGGGCATACCAGCTGCCCGACGTGTCCTGACGGTAGATGTAGTCAGAGCCCTTCTTGAACCCGAGCATGGCGTAGGGAAGCGTCTCAATGGGACAGATCGAGCTCCACTGGAGGGAGCTGTCGTTGACGTCTGGGACAAACTCCGTCAGGTAGTCGACCGTGCCGCTCCCGGGACCGTAGTACCCAAACAGGATCGGGTTGGAGTACGTCGACGGGAGCCCACCGTAGCCGCTGAGGTTCCCATTGCAGCTGAAGGCATCCCCCATCCGTCTGCGACAGCGCTCACGGTGACGGTGCCGCGGGCGTTGGCGTAGAAGTAGTAGGGGAGCCCATAGTCCGGGATGCCCTCTCCATTCACCCAGAGCAGGGGGTCAAAACTGACCGTGGCAGTGAGGAGGAAGGGCCCTTCGCAGTCGTCGACACCGTAGCACTCGTCATCGTCACAGTCGGTGAAGGAGTCTGCGCGCTCACAGCGCTGACGCTCACTCAGGGGCATCACGGGCAGCGGCTTCGCGCAGACGGTCCTTCTTGCTCTTGCGCTTCCCCTTCACGCCACCCGCACCCTTCTTCCGCTTCGGGGGCGCGCCGTTCAGCTCAAACCCGGGCACCTGCTCTCGGGGAAGCGTGATGTTGCTTCGCTTCTCGATCAGCTTGAAGTGCGCCTCCGATTTGTGGTCCACGAACGAGACCGCGATGCCGGACAGCCCCGCACGCCCAGTCCGGCCGATGCGGTGGATGTAGCCCTGCGTTGACCGGGGAAGGTCGAAGTTGACCACTGCCCCCAGCCGCGGAACATCGATGCCACGCGCAGCGAGGTCTGTGGAGACGAGGACCCCGACCCCGCCCCGCCGGAATCGCCCCAGGGCAGCGATGCGATCGGACTGAGCAAGATCGCCGTGGAGTGCCGTCGCAGAGAACCCGGCGCGCCGGAGCTTGGCGGAGAGGTTCTCGGTGGCCCGCTTCGTGGAGACGAAGACCAGGGTCTGCCCCCAGGACTCGGTGTGGAGCAGGTGCTGGAGCAGCATGCGCCGACCGTCGGCGTTGACCTGGTAGACCCGCTGCTGAATGTCCGCCACCGGAGTCGTGATCTCGTCGATGCGCACAGACACCGGTTCGCGCAGGACGCGCTGGGCGAGGTCGAGCATTGTGGTGGGCAGTGTGGCCGAGAAGAGCAGGGTCTGCCGGTCTACAGGCAGGCCCTCCAGCAGTCTCGACAGCTCCTCGTCGAAGCCAGCATCTAAGAGCCGGTCGGCCTCATCCAGCACAAGGGTGCGCAAACTGGAGAGGTCGATGTTGCCGCTTCCCGACAGGTCGAGCAGCCGCCCGGGGGTGGCGACCACGATGCTCACACCCTCTCCAAGCAGCGCGATCTGCTCTTCGATGGGCTCGCCACCGATGACCGGCAGCACCCGTGGGCAGGGCGCGATGAAGCGGCCCAGATCCACAAAGGCCCGGGCAACCTGGAGGGCCAGCTCCCGGGTCGGCACCAGGACCAGCACCTGCGGCGGACTGTCCCACGCCGGGGGGGTGTCGCACAGCTGCTTCAGGATCGGCAGCGCGAAGGCCGCGGTCTTCCCTGATCCGGTCTGTGCTTCCGCGAACACATCGGCACCATCGAGCACCACCGGGATTGCGCGCTCCTGGATCGGCGTAGGGGTCTCGTATCGGAGCGCTCGAATGGCACGGAGCAGCTCATCGGGCAGGCCCAGGTCTTCAAAGGATGTCATGGGTCCTCTCCAGCCCGGGACACCTAACCCCAGAAGTTCGAGCCAGGCCGGAGCAGAACAACGATAAACTGGCACCCGTCATGTCGCCCCCTTCTGGCGGACAGTCTGTGTGAGAGGATGTCAGCGCGTAGCGGGGGTTTTGGGGGTGAAAACCCCGCCTCAGACAAAGAGCACCAGTTAAGCGGGATAACTGTCCACCGCGATGACGGGTGCCGATAAACTTCTCATGGAACCGCTGCCGGGAGTTGTTGATGACCTGGCACGACCGCTGGAGAGCTGTGTGAGCAGCACGATGATGGATTTGATGGGTAAAGACATGGAGGTCGAGTCGGGCACTTCGCGCTCAGACACGCTCCAGGATCCCCTCACCGAGGAGCCCTGGCTTGACGAAGCCGCCCTGAAGTCTGGCACGTTCCCCCAGAGCTGATCAGCCGCCGTAAGCACTGGGAGCGCGCCCGACTGCCCCCTGGGCGACGTAGGTCTTGGAGACCAGCCGCCAGCTCCCGTCGGCCTTGAGCAGCGTGAGGTGCTCGGCGTAGTCGGTGCCGTTCCAGCGGAGTCGGGCTGCGACAGTCGAGACGCTGCTGTCAATGACCTGGACGTCCTCGATCTGCCAGTGCGACGACGGATCCACCCTGCTGCTCCGGTGGCCACCCGATCCCTGCGCTGCGAGAGCTGCTCCCCGGGATCCTCGCCGGGGCTGTCACCCGCTCGGTGTGGACGGCAGATGCACCAGAGGAAGCGCCAGGGCTGGTCGCCGAGATGCTGGAGCACGAGCCCGACCACGTCAAGGTCATCTACGACGCCATCCCCGACGGCAGTCCGCAGATGCGTCGGGAGACGCTGGAGGCCATGATCCAGGCTTCCCACGACAACGATCTGCCGATCCCAGCGGGACCAGCACCATCACCGCCACATCCGACAGCCCGGTCACCATCGGCGGCCCGACGCCCTTCCAGAAGTGGTCGTTGACCACGAGGATCACCAGCGTCACCAGTGCGATCGGGTGCAGGAGCCCGTCGCCGGGGTGGGTGCCCGAGGTCTCGGAGTCGGCGCTCAGCGGGTGAGGTGTGCGCGGAGCCGCTCGGGGAAGGTGGGCGCGACCCAGCTGGTGTTGCCAGTGCCGTCGAGGTTGCAGTGGGGCAGCTTCAGGGTCATGGACTGGGTGCCGCTGATGTCGTGCTCGATGCTGAGCTTGAGGGTTGAGGGCTCGCCCCGGGTCCACTGCATCGAGATCCCCTGGACACGCAGCGGGGTGATCACCTCCTTGCTTCCGCTCAGCTCGGGGACTGACCGGACCATGTAGAGGGTGGTCTCCCCCTGCTGGCAGTGCACCGACGACTGCCCCTGCACAGTGCAGGATTCCGGCTCAAGCTGAGCGTGGAGCTGCCCGGACCCGTCGTAGGGAGCCTGGAGTGCGTGGCTGAGCGGGCTCCTGCGGTTCGTCAGCCCGGGGGCACCGAGCAGGTAGACCGACTGCGAAGACATCCCGCCCATCGACAGCTCCGCTCCATCTGCGGACACTCGAATCGCAGCGGTCTGGTAGGCGAAGGTTCCATCCCAGCAGGACACCGCGGTGTCCGCCTGAGCGAGGGAGGAGAGCAGCAGAGCAGGCACGATCATGGAGACTCCAGGCAGGGGGACACTGGTTCCATCGAGATCCGAGGTCAGATCGTGCCAATAAATCGGAGCACGCCCCGACACCACGATGCGGGACCCGTCTCAGGTCGCATCGGGTGGGGGCTGCTGGTGAAACCAGTCGCCGTGAGGAGGCAGGGACATTTCGTCAGGCTGTACACGGCCATCATGTGCCGACCCAGCCGAAGTCCCTGGCCCGCAAAAGCTACTCAGTGGGGGCGGTGGCTTCATCGGAGGCGGGAGCTTCATCGGAGGCGGAAGCTTCATCGGGGGCGGAGGCGCCTTCTTCCTGGCCTTCCTCAATCGCTCGACCATCAAAACCCAGTCCTTCCAGACCCAGTCCCTCCAAGTTCAATCCTTCGACCTCTCCATTGAGACGGGCTGCTTCCCGAGCTGCTTTTCGAGCTGCTTTGATCTGGGCTTTCTCCATCTTGGCTGCTTCTTTGCGACGTTTCTGAACACTGGGGCGGGACTTGGCCATACTGGCTCCTTGGGTGACGATGAGCAGCCCGACGGGTTCAGGGGGGCTGATGTAGCGAACCATCCTCCCTCATGTTGGGAGGGCTGATACGCAAGGTTGCCGGGAGAACGAGCCCCGGGCAGGGGGGGTTTATTGCGGGAGGCGCTAAAAAGCGGTGTTTCTCTCGAATCAGGTGCCCTTTTTCTTTATTGCCAGATCAGCGGAAGGCTCCAACCCTGCCTTGCCAGACGGGCTCCTGAGGTGTCGATGCCCAAGCGAGAGCGCGTCGACGGAGCCACAGGTTAGGGTGGTGGCCATGCTCCTGCTCCTCGTCTCCTGCAGTGGATCGAACTTCGACACCACGCAGCACCAGACCGATGACACCGCCATCGAGCCGGCTGAGTGGCCGACCGAGAGCGCGTCGGATCCCGTCGCACAGCTCACTCCCGAGCAGCTGTCAGACGGCATCACCGCGGTGCTCGATGTCATCTTCCGCATCGATCCCGAGTCCCTCCACCAGGCACAGAACAGCAGCACCGACGAGATGGAAGGGAACTGCCCGTTCACCTCCAACACCACGGACACCACAATTTGGTACGGTCAGTGCGAGACGAAGTCCGGCGCGGTGTTCTCCGGAAGCGTGGACTACGCCAACCTCAGCGCCTACACCGAGGGCCGCTACGCCTACTCGGAGTACGCGCTCTGGATCGGCTCTGCGAGCGTCTCCTACACCGACGGAAACAGCCTCTGGGCGGCCGGTCGCAGCGAGGAGTACATCCGCCAGCACTCCGAGACCGGCACCAAAGAGTCCTACCACCAGATCTACGGCAACTTCACCTGGAGCCACCCCAGCGCGGAAGGCTCCTGGCTGGCGGAGGACTACGGGATGGTGATTGTCCTGGAGGGTCAGGAGTACACCACCGGCGGGACCGCGGTGATGCTCAACGGCAGCATGAGCGGGGTTGGCGGAGACGCCAGCGTCTGGCAGGTCTCGGACTTCCTGCTCTACGACTCCGATGTCGATGGCGTGGCCTCCTCCTGCACCCTGGAGCCCTCCGGGGTCATCTCCGCGCAGGACGCTGACGGGCACTGGTACGACGTGTACTTCCAGGGCCCCGGCACCACCGACGTCTCCTCGTTCCCGCCGGAGTGCGATGGCTGCGGGCAGCTGTACTTCAACGACGCCCTGCTCGGAGAGGTCTGCCCGGACTTCAGCAGCGTGCTCAGCTGGAGCGACGCGCCCTGGAAGTGAGCAGGGCGAGCATCCACAGCCCGATCACACCGAGCATCCCGCTCCTCCCTCCCCCGCTGCTGCATCCCTGACACCCCTTGCCCGACCCCTCACCGGTGTCCGTCACACAGTCGTCGGTGATGTCGGGGTCGGTGTCGTCACAGTCGGTGCCGCCGTAGGAATCCGACGCCTCGCCATCTCCGTCGGCGTCGTAGTCATCATCGGGGAAGCAGTCGCTCTGGTCGCCGTCGTACCAGGTCTCTTCCGCGCCGGGGTAGACGCTTGGATCGTCATCGTCGCAGTCCGTCGAGGAGTAGTACCCGTCGCTGTCGCCATCGACGCTCAACAGGTCCGGGCCGCCCCAGGCGCCGACATCGCTGGGGCTTCCATCCGGGTCGAGCAGCTCGGGGTCCCCGACGTTGATGAGTCCGGAGTCATAGGCGAGCACGAAGCTGGCGGTGTTGAAGGCGGTCGGGGTGGGCCAGGAGGCGTACCGGGGATCCGCGCTGAGCGCAGTGGCGCTGGTGGACCACGGCTCTCCAGCGAGGTCCGTCGTGTTGGCGTACCAGCCGTTGTAGCTCAGCGTGGTCGCGGTCACGGTCAGGGGATCGTAGACATAGATCGCGTCGCCGTCGTGGTGGGAGAAGATGTTGTTGGAGACCTCGCCCGATATCTCAAACAGCGCCAGCCCAAAGGCTTCTCGGGTGGCGGTGTTTCCAGCGAAGGTGTTGTTGATGAGGTCGGTGCTGCTCTTGGAGAGGCTCAGGGCTCCGGCGACCTCAGCATGGTTCTCCCAGAAGATGTTGTTCTTCCAGCTCCCCGGTGAGCTGAAGGCATACGCCCCCGCCCCGATGGAGGCTTCGTTGTTGGAGAACCGGCTCTGGTGAATCCAGAGGTCTGCGACGGCGCTGGCGTAGAGCCCTCCGCCGATGGTGCCCTCAAACAGCCCGGAGTTCCCCGAGAATGTGACCTCTGAGAGCGACAGCTGACCGAGGTTGTCGGCAGACAGGCCGCCGCCCTGGAACTTCGCTGCGTTGTCGGAGATGATCGAGTTCGTCAGCACGAGGCCCCGGCTGCCGCTGACGGAGAACACATACAGCCCGCCGCCGCTGCCTTCCTCAGCGAGGTTCCCCGAGAAGGTGCAGTCGTCCCCATCCAGGGTGCTGCCCGAAGCGAGGTACACGCCGCCGCCGTGGTCGGTCGCCTTGTTTCCGATGAACGACACCCCGCTGAGCAGGACGCTGGCGTTGGTCGTGCCAGACAGCCCGCCACCGTAAGTGTCTGCCCGGCCGTTCTCCAGCAGGGAGTCTTCGATGGTGATGGCCTCGCTGAGGACGGACAGGCCGATGTGGCCGCCGTTTCGGCTGACGGAGTTGCGGGAGAAGGTGCTGCCGGAGATGGTCAGCGCGGTGCTGCCCTCGGCCCAGATCGCCCCGCCGCTGCCGTTGTGGGCGGCGTTGTCAGAGAGGGTGAGCCCCGAGAGGGTCGCGGTGGCGCTGGAGAGGTGGAGCGCGCCGCCATCGCTCGCAGAGTCGGTGGCCTGGTTGTTGAGGAAGCTGGAGTCGGTGGCGATGAGGGTTGCGGTGGTGAAGATCGCCCCGCCGCCACCGCCGGAGGAGCTGTTAATTACGCTGGAACCTTCAAGGGTCAGGGTGCCATTCGCCATGTAGACGCCACCACCGCTGCCCCCCGCGCTGCCGCCGTCGATGGTGGTGTTCGTCAGGGTGACATCGCCATCGTCGATGAACAGCGCGCCGCCATCGAGCTTGGCCTGGCAGTCGTCGAAGTCGACCCCGGTGAAGGTGTAGGTGCCGCTGATGATGCGGACCGCCCCCCCGTAGTCGAGGCTGGCGTTGTCGGCCGAGCCGCTGTAGCCGAGGTCCTCGAAGACCACGTCCTCGAACAGGACCGTCGCACCAGACAGGTAGGCGCCAGAGTAGGTCTCGTTGCGGACGGTGAAGCCGATCAGCGCGGTGCCCACCCCCTCCCCGCTTAGGATGCGTACCGCCCAGCTCGCACCCCCCTCAGCATCGAGGATGGTCACCGAGGACCCGCCGGTCGACGAGATGCTCAGGGTCTTTCCGTCGTAGTTGATCGACTCCGCGTAGGTGCCTGGCGCGACGGAGATGCTGTCCCCGCTGCTGGCAGCATCAATGGCATCGTCGATGGAGGTGAAGTCGGCTCCGCCCCCGGCATCTACGGTCAGGGTGGCGGCATGTGCGGCGGACAGCAGGACGATCATGGGTGGCACTGTATCTCACCTGTTCCTGGTCATCTCCATCTCAGGTGATACGAATGTAGCTTCTGAGTCCCTGGGAGCGTGGTGTGCAGCTCTGGCTGATTCTCGGCTGCAGTGGTGGCAAGCAGGCTATCGAGACCATCGAAGACACCGCCTCACCCTCGACGGCCTACATCGACGAGGACACCCTGGACATCAGCAACCTCGCGTTGTCGGAGGCAGAGGTCGAGGCCGGTGTGACCGAGGCCCTCGCGATGGCCATCAACATGAACACCGAGCTGCTCTGGGCCACCTACGCCGAGGCCCTCGACGCCACTGACGACAGCTGCCCGGCCTTCACCTACAACGTCCGCTACTCCTACGGCAGCGAGCACGCCTGGTCCGACAGCTGCACCACCGATGATGGGACCACCTTCTCCGGCAGCGCCATCGGCTTCAGCTACGGCGAGTACACCAGCGGGCTGTTCAACTACAACTTCCGCCTCAACCTCTCCAGCAGCTTCACCGTCACCCGCCCCGACGGCTCGGTGCTGCTGATGTCTGGCGAGGTCTCCACCTACCGGTACTCCACCACCAACACCGAGACCTCGTCGAGCAACCTCAACGGAGAATTCAGTCTCGACGGGGCGGAGCAGAGCGGCACCTGGCTCGATCAAGGGCTGCTGCTGGAGCTGAGCATGAACGCCGAGGATGGCATCGCCACCCGCAAGGTGATCATGGAGGGTGCGCTGGTCGGCATGACCGGGACCGTCACCGCCTCCTCCTATGAGGAGCTGTTCTTCCAGGCTGGCTCCGATGTCGCCTGCCCAACGGAACCCTACGGCACCATCTCAATCCGCGACGCCGCAGGAAACTGGTACGACGTGCGATTTCACGGTGAGACCCCGGCGGGAGACCTCGATGACCCATCCCTCTGCGATGGCTGCGGCGACATCCTCTACCGGGGCGTGACCATCGGCACCGCCTGTCCCGACCTCGATCCCTACCTCAACTGGGAGGGCTCACCATGGGACTGAGAATGGGACTGAGAATGGGACTGAGAATGGGACTGAGAATGGGACTGCTCCTTCTGGCCTCCTGCACCAGCGCAACGATCGCCGATCGGGACTCCGGCAGCGAAGAGATCATCGTGCCTGAGATGGCCGCCCTCGACGTGCTCACCCGGGCCAGCCTCGACCTTCGCGGGGTGCGTCCCAGCGTCGAAGAGCTGGAGGCAATCTCCGCGGATCCCGATCTGCTGGAGGAGACCGTAGAGGGCTTCCTCTACGATGAGCGCTTCGGCGAGCGGGTGCGCAGCCTGTTCTCCGAGATCTACCTCACCCGCCAGGACACCTGGTCGGTCACTGCCTGGGACTACGGACTGGAGGACGAGCCGGCGTTTGCTGCTGCGGTCGGAGAGGAGCCGCTGCGCATCCTGTCCACGATCGCTGCAGAGGACCTCCCCTACGCCACCATCGTGACCGCGGACTGGACGGTCATCAACGAGCACCTCGCCGGGGCCTGGTCGGTGGACTACCCCGAGGGCGAGACTGGCTGGCAGAAGGCCCGCTACACCGACGGCCGCCCGATGGCCGGCATCCTGTCCACCAACGGCCTCTGGTGGCGGTACTCCTCCAACACCTCCAACGCCAACCGCGGCCGGGCCAACGCGCTCAGCCGCATCCTGCTCTGCCAGAACTACCTCGAGCGTGGCATCACCTTCGACCGTGATGTCGACCTCCTCG
>JBLHNG010000181.1:0-11675 GCA_047621685.1 Myxococcota bacterium
AGTGACAGGGGACGGGGAGTGATAGAACGAACCCTGGGATGAGTCAAGCGTTTTCACCCGACCCGTCCGGTTCAGCTAACCCCACTTACCAGCGTCTTATGCCCTCGACAACCTTGCATCGTTCCTACATCGGACATGAACAGACCGCTTTCTTCATCACACTCGTCAGCTTCCCAGGCAGGTTGCGATGAGGACTGTGATGTTGTCTCCACCTCCGCCAGCGTTTGCGCATCCAACCAGCGCTCTGGCTGCCTCCGGGGGCTCGTGCTCAGTCATTGCATCTTCGATGAGACGGGCCAGGGTGGCGTGTGAGTCGGCTGCATAGTCGTTGAGTCCGTCCGAGCAGAGCAGCAGGCTCTCGCCAGGCAGCACCCGCAGCTTTCTGATCACAGCCGGGAGTGGGGCTGGAGTGCCGTCGATGTCGAAGTGCCCGGCATAGCCAACCAGCGCGTGGCCTTCGTTGTGGAGATCGATTGGTGCATTGGTCTGCCAGGAACGAAGCCACTCTCCGCGGAGGTTCTGATCGCCGGTCAGCAGCCCGACACCAGACTCACTGATGAGGTATGCCCGGGAGTCTCCAAGCGTCGCGAGGTGAACCTCCGCACCCTTGACGATCGCGAGCACCGCGGTGGTCCCCATCGGGATGTGCTGACCGAGCCGTCCATCGGCCAGCCGGAGCGAGCCTCTGCAGATGGTGTTGTTCGCCACCGCCAGGACTTCATCGAGGAAGGCCCGAATCTGGGTGTCTGAGGCGGTCTTTAAGTCCTCCTTCTGGCTCTCCCAGAGTGAGGCGATGACCTGAACGAGGATGGCACTGGCGAGGTTTCCGCTGCCGGCAGTGGAGATGGAGATGCCATCGGCGACCAGCAGGATCGTGACCGGACCGGCGGACTGGTAGAAGAGGTGGTCCTGGTTGGTCTGCCCCAGCCGCGACTTGTAGAGGCCGATGTGGGTGTCATGCCCGAGATCCCAGCGGACAACGTCTGGTGTTGGGGCGCCAGCACGCACGGTGTGGCTGCCCTGAGCCCGGGCCAGACGAAGCCACATCTGAGTGGCGTCCACGGGCCGAAGCTTCAGCTCCGGGGCGATGGCATCGGAGAGAACGGAGGCGAGATCCGGCGGGAAGTCGGGCTGGACCAGGCAGATGTGACCGAGGAGCTGCTCATCGGTGAGGACACGAGGGCTGATCGGGAGGCGGGCGAGGGGGGCTTCGAGAAGCAGCCGACCCAGGGCACGCACATCTTCCAGCGCAGAGCCGCCAGCATTCGCGGGGCCCAGGCACAGCGCGCCGTCTTTATTGCGGCTCAGTCCGCTCAGTCCGCCGAACCGTCCCAGCGCGTGTCGCTGTGCAAGGAGCCGGGCCAGTGTGATGCCCAGCGGGATCAGCTCCGCAAGCGGCAGCGGACGCGTCCAGAGAGACTGATCGACCATGTGTTCGACTCCTTCCGCGGGATATAGCCCAGCCATGATAGACCCTGCGCGCGCTGGAGGCTGACTGTGCACATGCCGATCACCCGACTTCGGGAGATCCGGGACCCCATCCACGGCGCCATCCACATTGATGCTCAGGAAAGCACGGTCATCGACCACCCTTTCTTTCAGCGCCTGCGCGGGATTCGACAGCTCGGCTTCTCGCAGATCCCGTTTCCCGGTGCGACCCACAGCCGCTACGCCCACTCCCTGGGTGTGATGGAGCTTGCGGGTCAGGCTTTCGACGCCATCTTTCGGGACGGGCCGTTCTCCAGCCGTCGGCGCAGGATGGAGCTGCGGCACTGTGTTCGTATGGCGGCGCTGTGCCACGATCTCGGACACGGCCCGTTCTCCCATGCCGCAGAGTTCGCGATGCCCCCGCTGCCAGAGCTGGGCATCACCATCTACGATCCGCGAAAGGCCACCGATCGGCGGGCCAGCCACGAGGACTACACGATCGCGATCCTGACCCGCTCCTCGCTGGCTGGAGTCATCGCGGAGAATTTCGGGTTTACCCCTCGCCATGTCGCTTCGCTGATGACTCCGGATGTGGAGATCGAGGACGACTTCTTCTTCGACCGTGGCTACGACCTCCGCGGCATCCTCTCGCAGCTCATCTCATCGAATCTCGACGCGGATCGGCTCGACTACCTCGTCCGTGACTCGTACTACACCGGCGCGAGCTACGGCCGCATCGATGTGCCCTGGCTGGTCAACCACATGGGCCGGCATGTCGACGGGGAGGGGCGGGTGAACATGGCGCTGGATCGGCGGGCGCTGTACGCCTTCGACAACTTCATGGTCGCCCGGTACCACATGTTCCTCATGGTGTACTTCCACGCCAAGTCCGTGGCCCATGAGCTGCTGCTGCGCCGGTGCTTGACCGAGCCAGACTGCGACTACCGGCTGCCTGCGGACATGGACGGGTATCTGGTGGCGGACGATGCGCAGCTGCTGTCGTGGATGCGGGGATCGGGCAACCCCTGGGCGAAGCGGATCGTGGAGCAGCGGCCGTATAAGGTCGCGGTCGAGCTGCACGCCGAGCCCGGAGAGACGGATCTGACGATGCGACTCCAGGCGCTGGAGGAGGCTGGGATTGACGCGATGCTGGATGCTGCGGTCGGGGCGGTGTTCGAGCCGAGCAAGCCAGGGAAGCCGGTGATCTATGTGACCGGTGACAGCTCGGGGCGGGACGGGTTTACGCCGCTCAATGAGGTGTCCGGGTCGTTTCATGGGGCGCGGACGCGGCTGTGTATCAGTCGGATCTTTGTGCCACGGGGGGATCTCCCACGCGCGCTGGCGGTGCTGGAGCGGATTGGGACAAGGGCGGATCAGCAGCGGATATTTTAATCAAACGGTGCCGTTTTGACTGCAAAGCAGTCATTACAAGCCGTTTGAGGGGCAGCGGCACTTCCGATCGGGCCAACCCGCTGCTGGCCTCCCGGTGAGTTCGCGAGACTGGCAGCGGGTTCTGTGAGGCTGCAAGATGCAGCCTGCCCTGTTCTGCTCGCCTTTGGCTTCTCAGCCTCGGGGCGGTCGGCTCGGGAGGGTGCTCCCTCCCTGGATTAGCTGAGGACGTTTATCGTCGGCGCCCTTCTTTTTCTGGCCGCTTCGCACCAACGCTGGCCTTTGGCCTGCTTGTGGCGCTGCGCTCAAGGGGGGCTGCACTCCATCCGTTCGCCGCTTTACAGCTACTCTCTCCAGTCCCCGCCCCCCTGCGACCCCCCAGCATGACACCAATTGCGAATCCTCGCCTTGCGACCACTCACCGCAGCCTCAAAGGACCGTCCTGTGCCTCAGCGAGTGCCGAGTGGTCTACAGGCCACCATCAGCGACCGACTCCACAGACTTCACCTCAGGGATTTCCTCCTGCATCAGGCGCTCAATTCCAAACTTCAGCGTCGCCGTCGACGACGGACACGTCCCGCACGCCCCGATCAGCCGGAGATAGACGACCCCGTCTTTGAAGCCCTCAAACGTGCAGTCCCCGCCATCCTGCGCAATCGCTGGCCGGACCTCTTCATCAAGCAGCGCGATGATCCGCAGCTCCACCTCCGACCGCTCCACTGGCGTCAGCCCTGCGCCATCCGTCGAAGACTCAATGACCGCGACATCTCCCGAGCGCAGGAAGCTGGCGATGGCGGCGGTGATGGTCGGTGAGAGCCATGCCCACTGGGCGTCGAGAGCCTTGCGCGCGGTGACGAACCGTGGGGCGATCAGCACCAGCTCCACCCCTTCAATGGCCAGCAGGACGCTGGCGAGGGGGGAATTGGAGGCATTTTCCAGCGAGGTAAACTCGTGGGTGCCGGTGGGGATGAGGGTCTCGTTGACCCGGAACATCCGTGCGTTGGGGTTGGGGGTTTCTACCGCGCGGACAGGCAGCGCGCCGACATCGGGAGAGGGATGCATGATGACTCCTGGATCCTACCTCTAACCACGAACCCTGCCCCGGTCAGTGGGTTAGGGGACTTCGTTCAATGACAACCCCCGGAGTCTGTGATGTCGCTCTCTTTCAACCTCTCTGAAGAGCAGCAGATGCTGCGCGATATGGCGCATGATTTCGCCAAGAACGAGATCCGCCCGGTCGCCGAGCACTACGACACCAGCATGGAGTACCCCTGGGAGGTCATCAAGAAGGCCCATGAGCTGGGCCTCGTGAGCACCCACATCGGCGAAGAGCAGGGCGGGATGGCGCTCTCAGCAATGGACGGCCTGCTGGTCGCCGAGGAGCTGGCCTGGGGCTGCACCGGCATCGGCACCGCGCTCGAAGCCAACGGCCTCGCCCAGCAGCCGGTCATCCTCGGTGGCTCCAAGGCGCTCAAGGACAAGTACCTCACCCCGATGGTCGAAGAGCCGAAGATGTGCGCCTACGCGGTCACCGAGCCCGGTGCTGGCTCCGATGTCCAGGGCATGAAGACCACCGCAGTGAAGCAGAAGGACAAGTACATCCTCAACGGCTCCAAGATGTGGATCACCAACGCCGGGATCTGCGACTGGATGTTCGTCGTCGCCCTGACCGACCCGGCCAAGCGGGCCAGCGGCGGCATGACCGCGTTCATCGTCGAGAAGGACTGGGACGGCGTGCTGGTCGGCAAGAAGGAGATCAACATGGGCCAGCGGTGCTCCGACACCCGCGGCATCACGTTTGAGAACGTCGAGATCCCCGAAGAGAACGTGATCGGTCGGGTCGGAGATGGCTGGAAGCTGGCGATGGCGGCGTTTGACTACACCCGCCCAGCGGTCGCCTGTGCCGCAGTCGGCCTCGCCCGGGCCGCGATGGAGCACGCCATCGAGTACTCCACCCAGCGCAAGGCATTCGGCAAGCCCCTGTATGCCCACCAGGCCATCGCGTTCATGATCGCGGAGATGTCCATGAACATCGAGGCCGGTCGCATGCTGTGCTGGAAGTCGGCCGCCATGAAGGACGCCGGCATCCGCAACACCATGGCGGCATCCCAGGCCAAGGCATTCTGCGCAGACATGGCCATGAAGGTCGCCACCGATGCCGTCCAGGTCTTCGGCGGCTACGGCTACTCCACCGAGTACCCCGTCGAGAAGCTCATGCGCGACGCCAAGATCTTCCAGATCTACGAAGGAACCAGCCAGATCCAGCGCCTGATCATCTCCCGCGAGCTGTTCGTCCGCAACCGGTGAAGGTTCTCGTCACCGGCGGCACCGGGTTCATTGGTGCCAACCTCGTGCGACGGCTACTGGCCCGGGGCGATGAGGTCCGCTGCATCATCCGAAAGCCCAATCCGCTGCTGGAGGGGCTCGATGTTGAGCTGATCAAGACACCGCTGTCGGATGATCCGGAGTCCGTCGAGGGCCTCGCCCGGGCATGCGATGGGGTGGAGGGCATCTACCATGTCGCTGGGATCTTCGATCCGTCCCCCGGCGGCACCCAGCGCATGCGGCAGGTCCACGTCTTTGGCACCCGAGGGCTGCTGCGCGCCGCAGAGAAGGTCGGGGTGCCACGGATCGTGATCTGCTCCTCCTCGGTCACGGTCGGCTTTGGGGAAAAGACGGATCTCGCCGACGAGGACACCCCCATCGATCCGACGGCGGTCTACGGCCAGAGCGGTGCGCTTCGGGAGTACTACAACACCAAGCTCCAGGAAGAGCAGCTCGCGATCGCGTGGCCCGGGGTCGAGGCGGTGGTGGTCAACCCGGACTTCATCCTCGGACCCTGGGACGTCAAGCCGACCAGCGGGCAGATGATCGTCACCATGGCCCGGCGGTTTGTGCCGGTGTTCCCCCGGGGTGGCAAGTGCTTCCAGCACGTCGACGACTGTGCGGATGGCCACATCTTCGCCATGGAGCGCGGCCAGCCCGGGCGGCGCTACCTGCTGGGCAATGAGAACCTCAGCTACCGGGAGTTCATGACCATGGTGGCCCAGGTCGTCGGCACCCGTCCGCCGATGATTCCGCTACCAGACGCCCTCATCGGGCTCGCCGGACGGGTCGGTGAGCTTGGCAGCCGGGTGGACGCCCATCGGTTCGCTGGCCTCAACCCCTACGTCCTGCGCTCCATGCAGCAGCCCCGCTACCGCACCGCAGCCCGGTCACACACCGAGCTTGGTGTCCCACAGACCCCGGTCATCACGGCCATCGAGGAGGCGTATCGATGGTTTGTCGATCATGGCTACTGTTAGGACTCCTGGTGGGAACATCGGGCTGCAAGGCCGAGAGCCTGGGGGTCGAGCTGCCCCGGGGCGGTCGGGATAACATCAGCCAGGAGGACCTCCAGCGCGACGTCTGGACCCTGGAGAAGATCGGGGATCGCGCGGTGGGGGTTGAGGAGGCCGCCACTCACATCCAGCAGCGGTTCCAGCAGATGCACACCCGGCCAGGCTTCGGTCGCAGCTACATCTCCAAGGCCGACGAGGGCGGGATGGTGATCTGTGCAGAGCGGGAGGGGCAGTCGGCGGCGCCGGTTCTCTTCCTCGCCGAGGACCCCGGACAGGGCGCGGCGGCTGGCGCGGTGCCTCTCGCGGTGCTCATCTCCGCGGCCAAGGCCTTCGACGTCCCGGGGCTCCACGAGCAGACCGCGATGCTCTGCGCCCTCATCGGTCCCGGTGCTGTCGAGCACTTCCTCTCCCAGCCCCCCACGCCGCTGGACAAGGTGCTGTCTGCATCAATCATCGGACCGGTCGCTGCGGCTGATCCGGTGGTGGAGACGGTCCGCCTCGGTGAGATCGAGGCGCTGCGCTACACCGCCGGTGAGATCCCGGATCCAGACATCATGGAGGCCATCGACTACCGGGAGATCCTCACCCTCACCCTCGCGATCTACGACCGGGCGATCACTCTGCCGGTACCGTGAGGGTTGGGTCGTCTGCGGCGATGTGCAGCCGGGCTTCGAGCGCGATGACGTCGGTCTGGAGGGCGGCGTTCTGCTCGTGAAGTCGGTCGGACACCTGACGCATCTCGGCGATGATCGCAGCGCGAGCCGGACCTTCCGCAGACGCTCGGGCGACGTCGGTGAGTCCCTCCAGGTGTGCGGAGAGCTCCTTGATCTTGGTGGCCTGGTCCTGGATCTGCTGCACGGCGGCAAGCTCGGTCTCGGCGGTGCTGCCCGGGGTTGCCGGTTCGCTGTCGCCGATGCTGCAGGCCATGAGGAGGGTGAGGAGCATGGGAACCTCTATCCAGGAAGCGCGCGCCCTGTCGAGACCGCCCCGCATTGGTATCATCCCGCCATGGTCGCATGGCTCCGCTCCGCTCTCCTCGCCGCGCTCCTGGCGTGCAGTCCGGCGCCGTCTGACGCCGAGCTGTACCGTCACGCCCTGGTGGATGCCACCGACCATGCTGCTGCCCTGACCGTCTGCCAGCAGATCACCGACTCCGGGCTCGCTGGAGACTGTCAGGTCGCGATCATGGAGCGGTTCACTCACCTCGCTTTTGAGGACTGCGCCACGATCCAGTCGAACCTGTGGCGAGACGAATGCGTCTTCCTGCTCGCGGAGCGGCAGTGGCGTGGTGGCTCCCACGCAGAGGGGCTGGCGACCTGCCGAGAGACCCGGTTCGCCCGCGCCTGCGTCTGGCACCTCATCCAGGACGAAGCCGAGGCCGCCGTTGACGAGCCGCCTGCTATCGCAGAGGCCCGGCTTGTCCCGTTCCTCGACAGCCGCATCGCACCAGATGCCGCCCTGCACTTCTGGAAGCTCTGGCTGCGAGCGCGGCTGGGGAAGGGAGTGCCGATCGATGAGCGGGTCTGTGTGGATCGGACCAGCAACCGCGACTGTCTCGAAGCGGTCGGGCGTACTCTCCATGAGCTGCTGGAGGCCACGGGCCGTCAGGAGCGAGAGACCCTCTGCGCGGCCAATCCCGGGGAGCGGGTCATGGGGAGCACCGGCCCGGCGTGGGTTCCTGGAGAGCTGACGATCACTGCAGAGCAGCAGTGGGTGGATCGACACTGTCTTTGAGTGGGCCGACGTGCGGTGGGTAGCGAAGCTCAGCGCATGGGTGGAGGAGGTCAGCACGAGAAGCCAGTCACCTGACCGGCTCCGGATGCCTCCGCCCGTCCCCGCGCCCCACAGGGCCGCTCACCACCTTCGGCTGGCTGCTGCCGGCACCTTCAGCTCAGGGTCTGCAGGGCCGAAGAGTCCACCGATCAGGCCTCCCATGACTGGTGCCCGTTTCTTGCCAGGCAGAAGCTCCATGAGCGATACCCGGATTTGACCGGAATTTTGTCACGACAATGCGCTCTGAGACATACCTTTCTTATGTGCAATCGCACTGGTTTTCGACTTCTTTTGCCTTTGCTGATGGTCTCTCTATGCGAATTGCCCTCTTCTTTGATGGAAACAACTTCTACCGCTCCATGGATGCCTTTGATCCGACCATTGAGCTGGACTACAACCGCCTCGCTGCGTGGGTGGTGGACCGGGTCGGACAAGGGCAGGGTGAGCTTGCCGGGGCGTACTACTACACCGGCTTCGTGGAGCAGACCGGGCTCGATCGCTTCCTGAAGGGGCTGGAGCTGTGCACCGGCTTCTTCGTTCGTCGCCAGCCGGTCGTTGAGCGGCACTCGGTCTGTCCGCACTGCCAGGGAGACCTGCACATCCGCACCGAGAAGCGCGTGGACACCCGGCTGGTTGCCGAGATGATCCAGCTCGCTGCGGTTGGTGCCTTCGATCGAGCGGTCGTCTTCTCGGGGGACGAGGACCTGATCCCCGCGGTCGATGCGGTCCGGGCGCTCGGCAAGTCGGTGTATGTGGCGAGCTGGGGTGGTCGGGCGCTGTCTCGGGATCTGAGGGTGCGCTGCTTTGGCCACATCGATCTCTCCGAAGAGCCCGAGGCGCTGAGCACCGGACGTCGTCGAGAGCGGGAGGTCGACACCACAGCGGCGGAGTCCGAGCCCCTGTCCGATGAGGCTGCACTGCTTGCGCAGCTCCACAGCGCCTGTCGCTACTTCCAGGAGCGCGAGGGACAGGTCTCCCGGTGGTACTTCGAGCAGCGCTGGAAGCCCGATGGCCCCTGTCCCGAGCCCGGCGAGCCTCGTCACCTGGCCCTGGAGTCGCTGATCAGCGATGGGCAGGTCGAGGAGTTTCAGACCGTGGTCAAGGGCCGCATGCTCAACGCCATCCGGCCGGTGTAGCCAGGATCGCCCGGGCAGCCTGCGCGGCACCCTCTGAGGACACTGGCTCCGGTGGGGGGCGGGAGAAGACCACCTCCAGGGCGGCGGCGAGGCGGCTGGGGAACGCAGGCTCACCCGGTCCACAGCCGACCGGCGCACCCCGCTGAGACATCGCCGCGATGAGGTGTGGTGCCTCCGGAAACGCACCGCGCTCCACCCAGACCATCGGCGTTCCAGCCAGGGCGCACTCCGCATGGATGCCGTAGCCGGGCTTGGTGAGCACCGCGTCGGCTCCAGCGACCAGGGCGGGGTAGGGGGCGTCGAGGTGGAGGCTGTCGGGCCGGTCGAGGTCGAGCATCGGCGGTGAGGTCGCCCAGGTGACCCCGGGGATCTCCGGCAGCACGTCCGCCACCGCATCGAGTCCGAAGCCGCCGAAGGAGACCAGCACCGTTCGCGGGGGCAGGGGAGCCGCCGGACGCCGCCGACCGACCAGGGGCAGCGTCGTGACGTCGTGAAAGCCAAACAGCCCAGGGCCGGGCGTGAGGAACAGGGCGCGGTGTGGCGCCTGCATCGCGGCGAGCCGGTCCGCGAAGCCATGCAGTGCCGGGTAGTGCCGGTAGATCCACGGCCAGTCGAAGTTGCCCGCCGCGATCACCGGAACGCCAGCCCGTCGCGCGGCCTCCATGGCGACGGGTGCGATGTCGACCACTGCCCGATCGAAGCCGCGAAGGGCGTCCGCGAGGGCATCGATGCGCGCCTCGGAGCAGGCTGCTTCCAGCGCGGTGAGGGTGGCGGGGATGTCCTCGGTGAGGCTGTCGGGCTGGCAGATGCCGACATCAATGCGCCACGGCACGACCGCGGTGCCGGGCAGGTACTCCTCAACCACAGAAGCCGGCGCTGCGGTAAACAGCACCGGCTCGGCCCCCATCCCCCGAAGTTCCTCCGCGACGGCCAGCTGCCGGGTGAGGTGGCCGAAGCCGTGCGCGGAGCAGAGGTGGGCGATGCGCACTGGTCAGGCGGCGAGCAGCGCCGGGTTCTCGATGTACTTGCGCAGTGCCTGGAGGAAGCTGGCGCCGAGCGCACCATCAATGACCCGGTGGTCGCAGGTCATCGTCACCTTCATGCGCCAGCCGACACTGAGCACGCCGTCGACCACCACCGGCTCCTGCCTCAGGCTGCCCACAGCGAGGATGGCGCTGTCGGGGGCGTTGATGATCGCGGTGAAGTGCTCGATCTGCATCATGCCGAGGTTGGAGATGGTGAAGGTGCTGTTCTGGTACTCAGCGGGCTTCAGCTTCAGCTCTCGGGCACGACCGGCCAGCTCGCGGGTCTGGGTGGCGATGGTGGAGAGTCCGAGGGTGTCCGCACTTCGGATGACCGGGGTGATCAGTCCGCCGTCGAGCGCCACCGCCATGCCGATGTCGACGCGACCGTGCCGGGTGATCGCGGTCTCGCTCCAGGAGGCATTGACTGCGGGCACATCTCGCAGTGCGAGAGCGGCGGCCTTGATGATGATGTCGTTGTAGCTGACCTTCACTCCGGCAGCCTTGAGCTGACCCCGGAAGCCCACCATCGCATCGCAGTTCAGCGTGGCGGTGAGGAAGAAGGTCGGGGCGTCGAGGTAGACGGCCTTGAGGCGCCTGGCGATGGTCTTCCGCATGTTGCTGTGCGGGATGGTCTCGCTGGCGGCTGTGGGCGCTGTCGGGGTTGAAGAGACTCGACGGGAGCGGGAGTCCGCGGCGGCGCGTACATCTTCGCTCATCACCCGACCGTGCGGGCCGCTGCCGGTGACTTCGGAAAGCGAGACACCAAGCTCTGCGGCGAGACGCCGGGCGGCTGGAGCGGATCGGACCCGCGCAGTCGGCGGGGCGTAGTCCGTGGGCATCTCCATGATCGAGCCATGGACCGGTGCCCCCTGCCAGGTGAACGCGGTGACGCCGGTGCTGCCCGGTGCCGGTGCGACGGTCTTGCGATCGATGGGGGGAGCCTTGACGGGCTTCGTTGCAGCGGGTGCTGCGACGGGCGCGGCAGGTTCGGGAGCCGGTTCTGCGGCGGGGGCAGCAGCACTGAGCGCCTCGAACTCCGCCATCAGCGCCGAGATGTCCTCACCGACGGAGTCGCCGATGATCGCGATCGGGCTGTCGACCTTCGCCTCGGTCCCGGCGGGAACCAGGATCTTCAGCACCACGCAGGGATCGAAGACCTCGATCTCCATGGCGGCCTTGTCGGTCTCGACCTCCGCGAGCACATCCTGTGGGTTGAGCTTGTCGCCCTCAGAGACCAGCCAGGAGAGCACCCGACCGGCGTCCATGGTCGGAGAGGCCTGGGGCATCAGGAAAAATTCAGCCATGGTCTATCTCCCGAGGACGCGGTTTACGGCGTCGACAATTCGCTGGGGGTTGGGCACCACCAGCTTCTCGAGGTTGGTCGCGTAGGGCTGGGGGACCTCGCGGTTGGTCACTCGCAGGATCGGGGCCTTCAGCCAGTCGAAGCAGGCCTCCTGGACCCGAGCAGCGATCTCCGAGCCGATCCCGGAGTACAGGTGGCCCTCATGGACCACCACGCACCGGCCGGTCTTGGCGACCGAGCCATACAGCGCCTCTTCATCCAGCGGACGCAGCGAGCGCAG
>JBLHNG010000182.1:0-11644 GCA_047621685.1 Myxococcota bacterium
GGGAGCCGGTGGTGACCGAGGAGAGAACCTGATTGGTTCGCTTCTCAAGTGTTCTTTGACGTCACAAAAAACATCTGTATCGGCCAGTCGGTCGTGCAGGGAATGAGTCCTGTCGGGCCAGCTCGTGCCACCTTCGCGGTGGTGAGCCGGAGCGGACAGGGCGAAGCAGCGCGGACCTCTGAAGCCCCCTCGGGGAGGACAGCAGGAACACGACGCTTCAAGCCAACCCCACCGGAGACGGCGGAGGCGGCGAGCATGACCTCACAACAGCGCAGTGTGTCTTCGGACAGGTTGCGACAGGCGCGGGTCCCTCGGGACACAACCCAACCACTGACTGAATTTGAGAAGAACGAAACCAGACCGCCAGAAGCGGCGCAGCATCTTCACCGATGCCGCACTGAAGATGGCGCGATGAGGACATCACCAGCCACGCACTCCCCTCGGGGGGCGCATTGGCCCGGAGGTGCCTCTCTGCATCGGCGCTCTTTCCGCAAGCCCTCGGGTTTGCGTGCGAAGAACAACGAGATTGGTCAGAGAGTGAGGAGAGAACAGGCTGTGGCAGCTACGCTGCATGGGTCTGGGATGTCTTTACTCAGAGGCCAGTCGCTCACACCAAACCCTTCGGGGAGCGGAGGTGAGATTGTAGACCCGGCCAGGAAGCGCATTCCGGGTTGGGATTGAGGCAGGGTGCCCTGTGCACCCTGGCAGTTTCGGAGGACGCGGGCTGTGGTCGACGAGAAGTCGGGTGCATCCAAACTCGGAAGACGAGAGTCCGCTCGGTCAGCAGAATTTCGATGAACTCTCCTCGGAGAGCCAGAGAGAACCTGTGAAGACTGAACAACTTTTCACCCATGCAGATGAACAAGCCCATGGGAGTAACGGGCATCCTCGCTTCGGCGAGCGGTGCAACGGACTCACCACCAGAGCAAAACCCTGAGGTCGCGGGTCGCAACTACGCAACGTCGAAAGATGGAGAGGCGGAGGAAGCGAGCCAACGACGAGAGGGGAGCAACCAACCGTGAAGCCAGACGCTGTGCAAGCAGAAGATGGTCTGAGGTAGGGAGCCGCTGGAGGTGAGGGGAAAACTTCGAAGGGCATGGCGTGTCGGAGGGCCTCAAGTTGCTGAAAAGCAGGTGAAAGGCAGGACGACACGAACCCCACGGTCGGCACGAGTGATGGCAACATCACTCAACCGGCTGACAGGCAACAACCGCTGAGGTCGTGAAAACGGCGAGAGCGGAAGAGCGAGACGCATGGCTGCGACTCGACGAAGGGACACGATGGCAACATCGGGAAACGGGGCCGGTCAGACGGAAGTACGGTGGAGGGGCGAATCTTTGAAACCCATGAGAGGAAGTTGACGCTCAGCGCACCTGAGCCGAGACCGTCGCAACGCAGAGAGATTGAGTCTCTCCGCGAAGCATCAGACGGTCCGGGGATGGAGCACAGCAGCATCAACCGACAGTCCACAGCGGGCACTGAGAAGTGCCAGAGCGGTGAAGGCGAGGAAGCGACGACGCACGCACCCTGACGGGGGCCGGCGGGTTGGAATCATCGGAGAAAGCCAATGGCCGATGATGAAGATTCGACGGAGGAGATAGAGCAGCTCAATCAGGCTCTATCACCGAGCAAAGCGACGCCAGCAACCAACGCCATGACCGGGAATGCAGTGCATAAGGATAAAACCTGAAGAACTCGCCGCGGCGGACTGACGACAAACTCTGAAGGGTAGACATCGGCTCTGGAAAACGTCCCACCCCGGGAGATCGCAAGATCTCTCGGGGTGGTTCACTTTTGGGGCCTGTGCCAGGACACACGGCGTGCGGTGAGGTGGTTAGGTCAGCCTTGATGGCTTCCAACCGCACCCTCCGGGCTCGCCTCCGTTCGCTCCTTCGCGCCTCCGATGTGCAGATCGTCGCACAGGGATGCGAGCTGATGATGGGCCTCGCCGCGAGCCTGGCCACCCGCCCCATCGTCACTGAGCTTGCCGAGGGCACAGGGCTGGGTGACTCCGGTCAGCTCATGATTGGCCCAGAGGTCGCTCGGCGTGCCCGGGTCGCAGACCGTGAGCTGGTCGGGTGGTGGGCGCTGAGAGCCGCCGGTGCCCTCGATGGTGTCAGCGAGCTGGATGTCCGGCAGTTTTACTCCGACGCGGGGCCTGGCTTCCTCTCCGGACTGGGTCGGCTTGAGCGTCTCGATCTGCGCACCTGCCCTGGCCTGCGGAGCAGCGGTGTCCTGTCTGAACTCACTGGGCTGACGGTGCTGAACCTCAGCGACTGCAACCGGCTGGTCGAGCTGTCGGGGCTCTCGGGCCTGACACACCTGGAGCGATTGGACATGAGCCGAAGCCTCGGTCTCACCGACCTGTCCGGCCTCGCCTTGCTGACCAGGCTGCGCTTCCTGGATCTCGGCGGCTGCTTTGCCCTCCGCGATTTCTCGCCGCTCTCGGGGCTGGTGGGGCTGGAAGACCTGCGGCTCACCGGCTGCCGCTCGCTGCAGAATGTCGCAGTTCTATCCAAGATGAGCCGCCTCCACACCCTCTCGCTGGCCTCCTGCATCGGAGTGTCCTCGATGGCACCGCTCGGTGTGCTGACCCGTCTGAAGAACCTGTACCTCAGCGACAGCGTCTACCTGAAGACGCTGTCAGGGCTGGAGACTTTGGTGGAGCTGGAGACCTTGAGTCTGGGCGGCTCCACTGCCCTCGAAGACCTCTCCGCGATCACCGTGCTCCCGGCGCTTTCCTGGCTCAGCTTGTCTGCTTGCCCCGGGGTTCCAGCGGCGCTGGTCGGCAAGCACACCACCCGCGAGGCGGTGGCGAAGGTCCAGGGCGCGCTCCGGTCTCAGTAGTGGCGTCGCAGGAGGCGCTGGCCGAGTCGGTGGAGGGTCTCTCTCGCGGCTGAGGGCGGCAGGAGCGGCTCGATGCGTTCCCAGGCGAGGTCGACGCTGCGGTGGGCGTGGGCCTCGCAGGCTGCCATAGAGCACGTGGCAGGCCGGTCCGCCGCGTCGAAGCGGGGAGTCGTCCTGGACGTCATCGACGATTAGCAAGCTCTATGCCGTGACACTCCGAATGAGCAGGGGTCGGCATTGTTGTGCTTCTTCAATGGCTACCGCCGTGAGGATGCGGCGAGCCCGGGCGCAGGTTCCGGCACCCGTCATGTCGCCCCCTTCTGGCGGACAGTCTGTGTGAGAGGATGTCAGCGCGTAGCGGGGGGTGGGGGTGAAACCCCCGTCTCAGACAAAAGCGCACCAGTCGAGCCGGATACTGTCCGGCTCTGTGACTGGTGCCCAGGTTCCGCGCCACTGAGCGTCTGAAGCGCGGATTCGGGCGGCACTGGGCGCCCGGTTGCCTACAGTCGGGTCAGATCAAACACCACGGGGCAGTGATCGGAGGCCTTGGGGCGGGCCTTGCCGATTCCCTCGAAGCGCTCGCCGGTATAGCGCCGCGCCCGGCTCGGCTGTCCACGGCGCTCCACCCGGGGCAGACCGGGGTTTCGAGCTGCGAGACCCCGACTGGGCAGGAGGTAGTCGAGCTGGCGGTAGGCCGCCGAATGCTGTCGACTCCCGGAGTAGTAGTGGGTCCAGCGCTCCTCGGGGGGCAGCCGGTCCAGGACGTTCTCCACCGCGTCCCACTCCACGAAGTCGCCGATCCCGCTGCGCCCCTGGCGGTCGTCCTCGAGGTAGTCGTTGAGGTCACCGAGCACGATGAACGGTGCATCGGAGGGGTCGTCTCCGAAGCGATCGGTGATGATGCGCTGGATCGCGGTGACCTGCTGCTGACGCCGTGCGCGGGTCAGCGCCCGCCCTGAGCCAGACGTGCGGTTGGGGGCGCGCATGGACTTGAGGTGGTTGATGTAGAGGGTCAGCCGGCCGATCGGCCCCTCGATGTCCACCTCCAGGCAGTCCCGGTTGAAGACGTAGACCCCATCCTCTTGGAGGTGCTGCCAGCTTCGGGCGTGCACAATGGGGAAGCGAGAGAGCACCCCGACATCGATCCGACGCTGGTCGTTGCCGTCAATGACCAGGGCATGGGGCCACTGCTTCGCTCCGCCGAGGTACCGGTCCCGGAACTGCTTGAGCACGTCGAGGCTCTCGACCTCCTGGAGGGCAAAGACGTCGGCGCCCGCAGCCTCCATGGTCTGCGCGGTCAGCTGCTTGGAGACCGGGTCCGCCACCCGGAAGCGAAGGTCCTCGGTGGTGAATCCGCTCTGGGAGGCCTCTCGACGGTTGACTCCCCGGGCGAACAGGTAGCGGGTGAACAGGTTCTCGACGTTGAAGGTCGCGATGCGCATCGGGCTCCCGGAGCGGTGTGACCCTACTGTACGACAGGCGGTGGCTCTCCGAGGAGCCGCTCAAGGCGGGCAGGGACAGCCTGTTTAGGGCAATGAGTGCCGGCGGACCCGTGATCAGTTCGCGGTATTGTTCCGGTCTGGAGAGCCCAATGCCTCACACAGCACACCACCGGATCGATGCCCTGAGGGATGAGATCTTTCAGTGGGCTGTCGCCCACCATGAGGACGAGCTCCTCGACGGTGTCCGCTGCTACATGGCCCACCCGTGGGTGGAACGCGTCTGCGCTCCTGGCCTGACATTGAGGAAGAGGAGACGAACATCGACCTCTTCGGCTTGGAGCCTGCCGAGCAGATGGGGCACCCGGTCGTTCGGGCCACATTCTGCGTGGATGATGGTGCCGTGACCCTCTACGCCAACAGCCGGGAGCGCATTGATGCAGCGCTGCATCGCTGGAAGGAGCGGACTGGCCGGGTGTTCGTTGAGGGCTCGGTCATGGCTTTTTCTGGGTAATGGAGTCGCTTGGCTGGTATTTTGTACTGAACATTCATTCAGCTCTGTGAGCGTTGCTGCTCAGGGCATACACGGTGTGCCTACAATCAGCCCGCCCACTTCCGGTTGCTGCCATGCGTTTCCTGATCTCCTCGACGTTTGCGAAGTCCCTGCAGTCGCTGTCCAACGACGAGCAGTCCCAGGCCCGGCAGGCGGCGTTCGACTTCCAGCTCAACCCCCGAAACCCTGGCTTTAAGTTTCATCGGGTCGATCGTGCGAAGGACAAGCGGTTCTGGACCTTCCGCATCACCCGGGATCTGCGCGCAGTCGTCCACCTCACCGACGACACCTTCACCCTCTGCTACGCCGATCACCACGATGCTGCCTACAGGTGGGCCGAGCGGCGACGGCTGGAGATTCACCCGACCACCGGCGCGGTCCAGATCATCGAGACCCACGAGCACATCGAGGAGGTCGTGCGCAAGATCGTACAAGAGGTGGTCACCGATCCCCCGGCGTTTGCCCGCTATGAGGTCGGCTACCTGCTGTCTCTGGGTGTGCCAGTGGACTGGGTGGACTGCATCCGGTCGATCACTGCGGACCAGTTCGTCGAGCTGTCCGCCCAGCTTCCTGAGGAGGCTGCCGAGCGGCTGATGCGCCTGATGGTGGGCGAGGCCGTCGCACCACCGGTTCGCGCTGCGGACCCGTTCTACAACCCCGACACCAACCGCCGCTTCCTCCCGGTTTCAGACGCACAGTCGCTCAAGGCGGCCCTGGATGCACCGTGGGATCGCTGGATCATCTTCCTTCACCCCACCCAGCGGCGGATCGTGGAGACCGACTTCGCCGGGCCCTCGAAGGTGTTTGGTGGAGCAGGCACCGGCAAGACGGTGGTCGGGCTGCACCGGGCGGCATGGCTGGCGCGGAAGAAACCCAGCGCCCGCATCCTGCTGACTACCTACACCAAGACCCTGACCGCCCGCATCGGCCACCAGCTCGACCTGCTCATGGGGGCAGGGGACCCGGCCCGGAAGCGCATCGAGGTCAACCACGTCCACAGCGTCGCGACCCGGCTGTACAAGCGCGGCGGACGACGCCTGAAGCTGGTCGATGGCACCGAGCTGCGCCAGCTCATCGATCGTGCACGCCGTGATCATGGGGTGGAGTCCTGCTCCACGGACTACCTCACGGCAGAGTGGTCCGCGATCATCGATCCAATGCGGATCCGAAGCTGGCAAGAGTACCGCAGCACACCACGGCAGGGGCGGGGACGGGCGCTGGGTGGGCGGCAGAAGAAGCGCATCTGGAGTGCGTTTGAGTCAGTCCAGCAACACATCGCCACCGCTGGACAGCAGACCTGGGACGGACTGTTCTACACCGTCATCGAGCAGCTCAATGCCGACTCTTCCCTTCGCTACGACCACGTCATCATCGACGAAGCCCAGGACTTCGGGCTCTGTGGACTGCGGCTGCTGCGGGCGCTCGCCAATCCGGGGCCGGGCGACCTCATGCTCTGCGCGGATGCTGGTCAGCGCATCTACAAGGGGCGGTTCTCTCTGATCGGAGCCGGGATCGATGTCCGTGGACGCTCCAAGCGCCTGAGGGTCAACTACCGGACCACCGAGCAGATCCGAAGCTTCTCCGACCACATCGTTCCGACGAAGATCACCACCGACGACGGCGAGGAGGACCGCCGCAGCAGCTCCCTGCACTCCGGCCCGGCTCCAGAGCGCATCGGCTGCGACACCAAAGCCGAGGAGATCGTCGCCCTGACCGGCTGGCTCAAGGCCCGTCTGGATGAGGGGATGGCTCCGGGAGAGATCGCGATCTTTGCCCGCTCCCGGCTGATGCTCACCCGTCGGGCCCGTCCGGCGCTGGAGGCTGCGGGGCTGTCCTGGGAGATGCTCTCGAAGGATCCGCCGCTGACACCCACCACCGTCACCCTCGCCACCATGCACCAGTGCAAGGGCCTGGAGTTCAAGGCGGTGGCGGTTGTCGGCTGCGATGCGGACGCCCTGCCGTCGAAGAGGGCTCTGGCGAGCGCGGCGGACGGCGGTGACAAGGACGCCATCCGCGCCCAGGAACGCAGCCTGCTCTACGTCGCCTGTACCCGCGCCCGGGATCGGCTTCTGGTCACCTGGACTGGCACCCCGAGTCCCTTCTTGCATGAGGAGCGTGAGTCCCCTGTCGCGGTCGTTGAAGCTCCGAAGCCACGGCGGATCACTGCGTTCCGTCCCCAGGCGCCTTACCGCCTCAGTCCGTCACGGGCCGCACGCTACTTCCTCCACAACTGCGAGCGCTCCCTCCGGTTTGGCTGTGCTGCTACCGAGGTCCGACGCAGCGCCGACGGCGTCCCGGCGTCTGTCCCTGAGGCCAGCCCGCTGCTCGAAGCCATCTTCCGCCACGGCTACGAGTGGGAGAAGCTGGTGGTGGAGGGGCCGCTGCATGGTCGGGTGCATGTGCCAGAGGGCGAAGCCCCCGTCGAGGAGCGGCAGTTCACCTATGGAGAGACCGTCGACCTGCTCCGGGTGGCGCGCCCGGGAGACTTCATCTACCAGGCCGTGTTCATTGCCCCAAAGCGGTTCTATGAGCGCTACAGCATCGACTCTGATCTGGTGACCATCTCCACCAGCCGTCCCGATCTCATCGAGGTTCTGGCCGATGGCGACGGTCGGCTCTTCCGCATCATCGACATGAAGAGCGGCGACTCACTGCGCAGCATCTACCGGATCCAGGTGCTGTTCTACGCGCTGCAGCTCGTCGACATCCTCCTCAAAGAGGGCATCACGGACGCCCGGGTCGATCTGGAGCTGGGCGGGGTCTGGCTTGGGCACCAGCCGGAGTACACCCCCTGCACCCTCAGCGGGGTCCGCCCCCACCTGGAGCGGCTGCTCTCCGACGACATCGGGCGCATCCTCACCAGCCCCCCGGAGAAGGTCCGCTGGCACCTTACCGGTCGCTGCGAGTGGTGCCCGTTCTTCAGCCACTGCCGCGAAGAAATGGTCCAGACCGATGACCTCTCCCGGATCTCCGGCCTCACCGCCTATGGAAAGCGACACCTCCAGTCGGAGGGGGTACACACCACAGCGCAGCTCCAGGCGCTGCTTGCCATGCCAGAGAAGGCTGACGACACTCTCTCCGGCTGTGCCTCCCTCACTGGGCGTCGCCCTGACCTCACTGCTCGGGTCACCGCGCTGCGCACAGGTACCATCCAGCTCCATGGCCGCTCCTCGCTCGCGCTGCCCCGTGCAGAAGACCACGAGGTCATCGTGGCGGTGATGCTCCAGCAGGAGCCGCTGGGTAAGTCGCTGTACCTCGCCGGGCTGCGCACCGATGTCGGCGCTCAGGTCCCCCGCCGCCTGCCGCATGCCCGCGGCCCACACGACACCCTCATCTTCCTCGCTCAGACCCCCGAGCAGGTCCCGGCAGTGCGTCGGCAGCTCATCGGGGCGCTCTACGTACTGCTTCAGCGGGTGGACGCCTACAACCTCGGCCGGGACATCCAGGAGCAGCTCAGCCTCCAGGTCTACCTGCACACCAACCAGGAGCGACGCGCCCTGCTCGACCTCCTCCTGGAGTCGCTGTCCGAGCCCGAGCTGTCTGAAGCGGCGATCACCCTGCTGTTCCACTTCCAGGGGGAGCAACTCATCCGTGCCAAGGACCACCCCGAGGATCAGGTCGTCTACCCGGCGGTGCCGCTGCTCTCCTCGCTCGCCAGCCTGCTCGCCCTGCCCATTGACGTCAGCTACACCCTGCCCGAGGTCCTCGACGCCCTGGACTACGAGGGCTCGTATCCCCGCGAGGACGACCTGCACTTCCCGCTGGGGCATGGGCTCCGCGCCGAGCTGATCTACGAAGCCTGGCACCACGACCAGACCGACAACCTCGCTCGCCTCCGCCTCCAGGCCGACAGCCACCTCTCCGCGATCCTCACGGTGCTCCACGCACTCCGAGAGCAGGCCGACAGCCAGCTGTTCACCTGGGCGCCCCGGTTTGCGCTGCCCCCGCTCTCCCCGGTGCGCGATGTCTTCCTCTCCCGGCTCATCTTCCTGACCCGCTACGAGGCGTTCCTTGGCTGCCAGGAGACCCGAGAGGCTCGGCGCATTGCCCGGGATGCTGTGTCCTATGCCGACGGGGTCTTCGCGCTTCAGGCGGAGGGCGGTGGCTGGATGCGGCTGGTGTCAGGGCCTGCTGCGCGCCTCAACGCCGACGACTTCCCCAGCCGCCTCCTGGTCACCGACGACACCGTCGGGCGCAAGGCACAGCTCCGCTATCCCGACCATGTGCACCGCAAGTCATGGTCGGGTGGGCAGGAGCACTCTGCGAACCGGATGGTGGTGAAGGTCCCCGAGGTGAAGACCGACGCCCTGGGGCGCACCACAGCCATCAAGGTGACAGCGACCCGCTCCCGACTTCAGCCCATCCCCGGTCAGCACTACCTGCTCTACCCCCGGCACACCGACTTCACGACCGACAACGTCATCGACTTCCTCGCCAGCCTGGAGGGCTCCCGCTCGCTGCTCATCGACCTCCTCCGGAACCCGACCACTTCTGTTGCCGGTGTGCTGGATGCTGCTGTGGTCCCCCACCTCGCCGCTGCGGTGGCTCCGCTGGGACTCACCGAGAGCCAGACGGCAGCCTGGGATGCGGTCTGCACCCAGCGCATCACCGCGGTCTGGGGTCCGCCGGGCACGGGCAAGACTCACTTCCTCGCCAGCCTGATCATCGGACTCGCCTGGGCACACGCGCAGGCCGGTCGTCCGTTCTCGGTGGTCATCTCCGCGTTCACCAACGCCGCGATTGAGAACCTGCTCGCCAAGATCATCTCCCGGCAGGCCGAGCTTCCTGGGCTGACGCTGAAGCTGTCCATCGGCAAGGCGAAGGGCTGGAGCGGCGAGAAGCTCGGGGTGGTGGTCGATCCGAAGAACGCCGCCCACTGGCTGCAGCGCAAGGGATGTGGGGTGGTCGGCGGCACGATCTACCAGCTCATCAAGGATCCGGCGCTCACCGACGTCGACCTCGTGGTGGTGGATGAGGCTTCGCAGCTTGAGGTGCCCCGGGGTGCGATCCCCGCCCACCTCATCGGGACGAAGGGGCGGGTGGTGTTCGCCGGGGACCACTACCAGCTCCCTCCGATCATCAAGGGCGAGTACCCCGAGCCCGACCCCGGCGAGCCGGTGCTGCACCGCTCGGTGTTCGAGGCGCTCATCGACATCCAGGGCGGCGCGCTGTGCCGGCAGCTCCTGGAGAACTTCCGCATGAACGCCACCCTCACCAGCGCCTCCGCAGACCTGCTCTATGGCCCCCGCTATGTGCCAGGCAATGCACAGGTCCGCGATCAGGTGCTGCCGTTCACCGCGCCCGATGGCCTCTCCGGGCTGGCCGCCGCCGCACTCGACCCGGCGTATCCGCTGGTGCTGGTGGTGCTCAACGGGGTGACCGCCGCTCGGGAGAACGCCATCGAGGCCGGGCTGGTCGCCGAGATGGTCTGCGGACTGCGGGGCGGGCTCCGGGATGATGCCGGTGCGATCTATGGCGATGATGCGGCGTTCTTCAAGCACGGCGTCTTTGTGGTCTGCCCCCACCATGCGCAGATCCAGCAGATCCAGCAGAAGCTGGCAGAGCGTCGGCTGTGGACGGTGCGGCCGTTTGTGGACACGGTGGACAAGATGCAGGGGCAGGAGGCTCAGGCGGTCATCGTTGGGTACGGCGTCTCCGATCCAGAGTTCGCCCAGCAGGAGGCCCGGTTCATCTACAGCCGCAACCGGCTGAACGTCTCGATCACCCGAGGTCGGGCGAAGACGGTGGTCTGCCTGCCGCGACCGCTGCTCGATGCCACTCCGGCAGTTCTGGAGGACGACGAGGCCGCTGAGGGGCTGGCGTACATGCGTCGGCTGCTGCGGATGATGGAGGAGCAGGGAGAGGTCGACCGGTTCCTGCTGGGAGATGGCGGGGTGAGCGTGGATGTGTACCGGGTGATGAGGGGAGCGGGCTCGTCAACCTGAGCATCGTGCCATCGTCTCCGTCCCGCCAGGGTTGCTGAGGCTGACGACCTGGTACGCTGAGCTTCATTGAATTTCATCGGGAGCCAGCGATGAACACGCTGACCTTCAACCGTCTCGATCAGCCCCGGATGCTGGAGCAGCTGACCGCAGCGCTGGAGGACTCTCACACCTTCAACATCTCGGTCTCCTTCCTCCGCTGCAGCGGGGTCGGCCTCATCCTCGACCCCCTCCGACGCTTCCTGGCTCAGGGTGGCCGGGGGCGACTGCTGACCAGCGACTACCTCGGCATCACCCAGCCCGAGGCCCTCGACGTGCTGGCCAATCTCAGCGGCCTGGAGTGTCGGGTGCAGTCCAGCGCTCAGGGCTTCCATCCCAAGTTCTACACCTTCCTCGGCAAGGATCGCCTCTGGGTCGGCTCCAGCAACCTCTCTCGGGGCGGGCTGATCGACAACCTGGAGGCCAACCTCCTCAGCCTGGATGAAGGGAACATTGCTCAGGCCATCGCCGGCTTCGAGCGGCTGTGGGGCCGGCCCGATGTCTTCGAGCCCACTGAGGACTGGCTGAACGACTACATCCGCCGCCGTCCCCGGCTCCAGCCTCCACCGTGGACTCCGCTCTCAGGCCCACCGAACCCCAATGCCGCACAGCTGGAGGCCCTCTCCCGGCTCCGGGCGCTCCGTGAGCAGGGCGAGAGCAAGGCGGTTGTCGTCGCTGCTCCGGGTGTCGGCAAGACCTACCTCGCGGCGTTCTTTGCGCGTCAGATGCAGGCGCGGCGGGTCCTGTTTGTCTCTCACCGACTTGAGCACCTCACCCAGGCCCAGAAGACCTTCCAGCGGGTCTATGGGAACCGGGCGACCACA
>JBLHNG010000183.1:0-11612 GCA_047621685.1 Myxococcota bacterium
CCCTTCTCGCGGACAGTCTGTGTGAGAGGATGTCAGCGCGTAGCGGGGGGTTTGGGGGTGAAACCCCCGTCTCAGACAAAAGCGCACCAGTCGGGCCGGATACTGTCCGGCTCGGTGACTGGTGCCTGATACCGCACCCGGCGTTGGCGAGCACACCCCCACCGGTACTGCTCACCCGTACTCCGCCATTCCATCGGGTTGGACGATCCCTTCGGGCCCACCATCCGCGAACGGGCCTTCGATCGCTTGCCTCTTCTGAAGAAGCGCCTCACCCACGCACTTCATGAACGCAGCGATGCGGCCAGTCTTGCGGAGATCGTCATGGGTCAACAACCAGACCGAGGCTCCAAAGGCAACCCGGGGGCCGAGGCGCACCAGTCGCGGGTCGGCGTCGGCGGCGAAGCAGGGCAGGAAGCCAACCCCGAGCCCCTGCTCAACGAGGGCGGTGAGGGCCCGGTTGGAGTTGATGATCGCCTTGACATGTGCGGGCGGGACGTTGGCGCTGATCCATTCTTCGACTGCGAATCCCCGCCAGGGCTCGGCCCAGCGGATCCAATGATGTTGCCCCAGTCGCTTTACCGTGGACATCGCGAGGTAGTCCTGTGAGCCATACGGCGCGCCGACCAGGGTAGCAATGCGGCGTCCAACCAGCGCATCGGGGGGACTGCCGGCAACACGCAGCACGACATCTGCCTCCAGGTGAGACAGGTTCGCCAGGCCATTGTTCACCTCCACCTCGATCTGGATGTTCGGGTGCGTTCGCCCCATCTCCAAAACGACCGGGCCGACCAGACTCAGCAGACCATCCGCGACCGAGAAGCGGATCTGTCCGCTGGGGCGCATGTCTCGGCTCAGGAACAGACGATCGAGCGCGGCGAAGGCTGCTTCGATCTTCTCCGCTTCGACCACGACCTCCCGGCCGAGATCGGTCAGCTCGAGGCCCCGAGCCCGGCGCTCGAACAGCTCGACACCCGAATCCACTTCGAGCTGCTTGAGCCGGCGGGCGACGGTGGATTGGTTGACCCCGAGGGCTCGCGCAGCCCCCCGCGAGCTGGCGGTGCGAGCGGAGGCAAGAAAGATGCGCAGGTCATCCCAGTTCTTCATGATGCAATTATGCATCAATGAGAGGCAGAATCGCTGCTTATTCTCCGCACCTGTCGGACTATTCTGTCACCACGAAAGGGCAACACCCCTTCATCCCTGGAGCACATCGTGGCCAGCATCACCTTGAAGCGCACCGTCGAGAACCCCGTCGAGCGCGTCTGGGAAGTCCTCTCTGACTTCGGCGGTGTCCACCGCTACCACCCCGGGGTCGAGACCTCTCCGATCACGGACGGAACGCCTCCATCGGGTGTTGGCTCTCAGCGCGTCTGCAACCTGTACGACGGAAATTACCTGACCGAGGTCGTGACCGAATCCATCGAGGGGAAGAGACTCGTCGTCAAGATCATCGACAGCAGCATGCCGATGAACACCGCCGCCGGTGCTTTCGACCTCCACCCCGCCGGGCAGGGCAAGACCGAGGTGACCCTGACCATGGACTACGTGCTCAAGTTCGGCCCGTTGGGGATGCTCATGGACAAGCTGCTCCTCGAGCGAACCATGAAGCGGGGCCTCAACGGGCTGCTGTCAGGCCTCGATCAGCACCTGCAGACCGGAGAGATCATCGGCGAGGGCTGGAAGCCAGCCCAGGTCGCATAGCGATCCTTGAGAGAACCGCGAGACACATCCCCAATCCACCAAGACACCAAAGGAAGACCCCATGCCCAAGACCTGTACCCTCATCGTCACCGCGATTCCCAACCCCGAGAACATGGCCGATGTGAAGGCATACCAGCAGGGAGCCGGCCCGCTGTTCGCGCCGCTCGGCGGCGGCACTGCCAACCGCATGAAGGTGAGCGAAGTGCTCCATGGGGATGGTGCGGCCATCGTCCTGGTCCAGGAGTTCCCAGACGAGGAGAAGCTCTCGGCCGTGTTCGCCTCGGATGAATACCAGGCTCTCATCCCGGTCCGCAGCCGCGGCTTCAAGAGCATCAACATCTGGATCGCCGGATCGATGTGATCGACGAGGCCTCTCCGGCATGACAGACGGCAACAACCCCCTACGCAGGGGAAGTCTCGCCGGAGAGGTGCGGCTGATTCCGTCGCAGAGCCTCCACCACGAAGTCTCCGAAGAGGCGCTGGCGTGGGCTGCAGGAGGTCGGGGTCTGACCTCTGTCCGGTACCGGTAAAATACACATGACATTCGAATGTAATTGGCGACTGAAGCTTGTTTTTATAGTCTAATGGCAGACATGTACATGCGCGCCCTCTCCTGTTGCCTCCCAGCAGGAGAGGTTGAGCGCCCAGAACACAGAGACCCGATTCCTTCTGGTCGGTGGCTGCGTGTGAAGGACAGAAGTGCTCACTCATCGTCAAGATTCACCGTTTGCTCAGGCTTCTGGTAGAGCTCTGGTTGAAAAATCAGGAGTCATCATGAGCCGCATTGTCAGCGCAAAGATCTACCCCGGCATCGGAATCGCCCGGGTCGGAAACTCTCCAGCCGAGTACTTCATCGACCCCGAGGTTCCCCGGCCCACCCCGCGTCCAGAGGGGTTCTACCGAGGCGCTGACGGTGCTCTGAAGCGGCAGGCTGCGCGATTCCGCATCTATGGTTTAGACCGAAACGGCAAGGTCGTCCGCGAGCTGACCGAAGCGGACGCGGAGATCGAGTGGACGGTGCATGTCGCCAACAAGAAGGCTGACTGGTACGCCTTCGAGGTGGCCATGGACATCCCTCAGGCCATCGACATGCCGCGGCGGAACCTGAACGTCCAGGGAGATGCCCGCGCCGGACTCATCATCGATCCCGGCGAGAAGTCCATCACCGGTCAGGCCTGCAGCGACCCGGTGCCCCTCGACGGCGGCGTCTTCCTGGGCACCCGGTCTCCCTGGGCGAGCTGCGCACCGATGCGGCCGGACGGCTGGTCTTCCTCGGCGGGCATGGGATCTCCCGATCGGCCTACGCCGACAACCCGGCGGTGACGTTTGGAAACAACGACGGCTGGCACGACGACACCAGCGACGGGCCGGTCAGCGCGACCGTCACCCTCATCGGCGGGCGCAGCATCCCGGTGGAGTCCGCCTGGGTGGTGGTCACCCCGCCCAACTACGGTCCCGACATCATCTCGGTGCTGACCATGTACGACGTCATGATCGACACCTTCACCCAGCAGTCCCCGACCACCAACGCCGCCCCCAAGAGCTCGATGGGCATGTGGCTTCCGGCGGCAAAGCGCACCTCCTTCCAGGCGCACATCTACCCGCTGCTGGAGCAGTTCTGCATGGCGCAGTGGGTCAACAAGGGCTTCTTCGCCCAGTTCGGCTTCGGCGGTCCCAACCACTTCCTGCGCCCGGACATGCTGGCGAAGCTCTCCAGCCCCGATCGGGTCTACCGCGAGCTTCGTCGGCAGATCTTCAACGCCTTCCGCCCACCCAACACCACCGTCGCAGACATCAACGCCTGGCCGTGGATGTACGGCGACGGCATGGCGGTCACCGACCCGCCCGCCAACGCCTTCCTGTGGGTGACCAACCTCCTGTCCGACCACCTCAGGAGCTGGGCGGACGGGGACTTCGAGGCAGACCTCGACCCGGCTGCGCTGCAGGTGCGCCCCCTGGATTCGGTGCCGGTCGCCGATCAGCCCGAGACCCTCGACGAGGCGGCGATGACCTTCTGTCTGGGCGGCCCGTTCCACCCCGGCTGTGAGCTGACCTGGCCGATGCGGCAGATCTCGATGTACTCCAACGCCTTCCGGGTCCGACGACGCAGCGCGCCGGATCCCGAGCCGGACTACGGCGACACCCTGACCCCGGCCGTCTGCCTGGGCCTCAGCGGGCCGCTGTACGCCAACGGACCCGGCGATCTCACCCGCTGGATGGCGGTGCCCGGGCAGACGGACACCGCCAGCTGCCGCTCGGGCTACGAGACCGACTACGACCCCAGCATCCCCACGTTCTGGGCAGCCCGGGTGCCCAACCAGGTGCTCTCCACACGGGACTACGACCTCATCATGGCCGACGCCCCGAACGCCGACAAGCAGCGCGCGTTCAACCACCGGGTCACCTGGTATCGCTTCCTCGGCGACACCTACCTGGAGCAGATCAACCACATGACCACCGACTTCGGTGAGCTGGGCGTGGTCGAGCGCCGGCCGGGTCCGGTTGGGGTGCCGGGCATCCGGAGGTCGTGTTTGTCGAGACTCTCCCCGACTCCCCCGACCTCGCCATCTGCGGTCGGGTCCGCTCCCGGGCGGAGGTGCCTGATGATCGGGGGGCTCAGATCGGCGCGGTGGATCGCGCCCTGGGCTCGACGAGGCGGCGCTGAGGGTCGCCGTCCTCGGCGGCGGTCCTGCGGGATCGGTCGCCGCGCTCGTTCTGGCCCGCAGCGGTGCAGACGTCGTGGTGCTGGAGCGCGTCGGGGTGGAGGACTTCAAGATCGGCGAGGGCCTGCCGCCGGTCGGCCGACGCCTGCTCTCCCAGCTCGGGCTGTGGCGTGCGTTCTGTGAGCAGGGCCACACTCCCAGCCCGGGCAATGCCTCTGCCTGGGGAAGCCCAGGGCTGCAGACCGAGGACTTCCTGATCGGCCTCGACGGCAGCGGCTGGCACCTCGATCGGGTCCGGTTTGACGCCATGCTGCGCCATCCATGACCGCTACCGCGACAACCGACTGCAGGCCTCGCCGGGGAGCGTCGCTGGCTGGAGGCACCCTTCTGGGCTCGCCGTCAGGCCCCATGATGGGCGACCTTGACCGGTCCCGCTCAGCTGAGCCCGTACTTCTTCAGCTTGCTGACCATGGTCATCCGGCTGATCTGAAGCTGGCGGGCGGCCTCGCTCTGGTTGCCGTTGCAGGCGGTCAGCATGCGGGCGACCACAGCGCGCTCGAACGCATCGACCTGTCCCTTGAGTCCCATCGAAGCGACCACCGTGTCCGCCTCACCAAACGCCAGCTCCATCTCCTCCGCGCCGATCTCTGGTCCGGTGGACAGGGCTACCAGCCGCTGCATGGTGTGCTGCAGCTCTCGGGCGTTTCCGCTCCAGGCCTGCTGTGAGAGGGTGCGCAGCAGGGTTGGGCTCAGCGAGACGGACTCCATGCCGAACTGATCCCCGGCGCGCCGAGCGAAGTGCCGGGCCAGCGGGATGATGTCCTCTGGACGCTCCCTCAGCGGGGGGAGGTGGATCTCGACGACATTGAGGCGGAAGTACAGGTCGCGCCGGAAGTCGGTATCGGTGCGAAGGTTCCGGTTGGTTGCCGCCAGAAGGCGCACGTTGATCGGCACGCTGTGCTCCTCGCCGATCGGGCGGACCTCGCGCTCCTGGAGCACCCGCAGCAGGGAGCCCTGAGTGCGGGGGTTCAGCTCGCCGACCTCGTCAAGCAGCACGCTGCCGCCGTCTGCTGATCGAAACAGCCCCCGACGGGCTGCCGCCGCGCCAGTGAACGCGCCCCGGGCATGTCCGAACAGCTCCGCCTCGGCCAGCTCCACGCTCAAGGCCGCACAGTTGAAGCGAATGTAGGGCGCCTCTGACCGGGAAGAGGCACCGACAATCGCACGAGCAACCAGCTCCTTGCCGGTCCCGCTCTCTCCAGTGATCAGCACCGGGATGTCCCGGGGGGCCACCCGCTGGACCAGCTCAGCGACCCGGTACATCGCCTCGGACTCAAACACCATCGTGCGGCGAAGCAGGTGGCCCGCGCGCAGCCGCCGCAGCGCCCGCTCTCCCTCAGCGACTCGGAGGTTGCGGTGCACGACCCGAAGGATCTCAGCGGCGTCGAAGGGCTTGGAGAAGTAGTCCAAGGCACCGCGCTTCATCGCCTCGACCACTGTGCGCTCGGATCCATGCGCGGTGATCATGATGACCGGTGGCGCATGCGGCTGACTGGAGAGGCGATCCAGGAGACCCATGCCATCGAGCCGGGGCATCTTCAGGTCACTGATGATCAGGTCGATGTTGACCTGATCATCCAGCGTCTCCAGGGCGGCCAGACCATCCGTGGCCTCGATGATGTTGTAGCCAGCATCTTCGAGAACCATGCGCAGGGCGAAGCGAATCGCGCGCTCGTCGTCGACGATCAGGAGGGTCTGGCTCATGAGGACTTCCGGAGGCGGGTGGGCAGGGTGAGTGTGGCGATGCAGCCGCCGTCGGTGGCATCGGCCAATGTCAGAACGCCGCCGTGCTGCTCGGCGATGCTCTGGGATATTGTAAGGCCGAGGCCAGTTCCAGCGGGCTTGGTGGTGGCTCCGGGGCGGAACAGCCCTTCCTTGAGGGCTGGATCCAGCCCCTTGCCGTGATCCCGAATCGCAATCGTCGCGTTGGTTGGGGTCTGATGGCACTGCACGACGATGCTTCCACCGGACGGGCTGGCTTCGATGGCATTCTGCAGCATGTTGGTCAGCACCTGCTGAAGCTTGCGGGGATCTCCGGAGACCACGACCTCCCGGCTTCCCTCCAGCGTCAGGTCGATGCCCTCGTGCTGGGCCATGCCCCGGTGGGTGCGGATGATCTGCTCTGCCAGCGTGGCCAGGACGACCGGCTGAGTCTGCAGGGGATCCATCGGACGGGAGAAGTCGAGGAACTCCTGGAGCGTGTCTCGGACCCGATGCAGCTCCTCGACCATGACGTCGAGCATCTCCGCATCCCGGGTGCCGGTGTCGGCGCGACTCTGCAGGAGGGTCGCCAGACTCTGCACCGCGGTCAGCGGGTTCTTCAGCTCATGGGCGACCGCTCCAGTCAGCGAGATCAGGTCCTGGTTACGAACCTGCAGCGCCTCCGCTGCCGCTCGCTCCGCCTTCAGCGCGGCCTCAGCACTCTCTCGCAGGACCTGGGTGATCTTGAGGCCAACCACCCCCAGAGCGATCAGCATGGTGCTGAACAGGGCGCACCATGCCAGGGTGAGCACGATGCTGGTGGGATAGAGCCTCTCTGCAGGGTAGAACTCCGCCGGCAGTCTCCCGAAGACCTCCAGGAAGGTCAGCCCCCACAGCACGATGAGCTGTGCACTGGCCATTGGAATGAAGCCCCGCCATCCCTGACTGAGGGCTACAAGCATCACAATGGGGAGGTAGACGATCACAAACGGACTGTGAATCCCCCCGGTGATGATGATCACGGTGGTCTGACAGGTAAACGCGATGATGAAGGTCAGCCGCCATCGCGCGGGCCAGGATGTGAAGAACACATGGTATCTGTCAGCAAGTTCCGAGCCAAGGAGCAGAACGATGATTCCAAAGCATGCCCACAGACGCCAGGGCTCGATGTTGGAAAACAGCAGGTAGGCCGAGAGGGTGAGGAGACCGACCCGTCGGAAGCGAGTGGTTGCCTCGTAGAGTTGTGAGATGTTTTCAAAGGTCTTCATTTCGCCCAAACTGTACAGCTTTTCGTCATCGGGTGCTGATAATCTGTACGGACAGTCTCTGTAAATGATGCTCAAAACGATAGTATGAGCTGGCGTGGGGTTTGCTTTCAGGCTGGTCAGAATCAACCCCCATTCTGACGGAGCCATCCATGGGCATCCCCCTTACGTTTCACCTCCTCCTGGCCTGAACCTCCCTGCAAAGCGCTAACGGGTGCCTGGGGAGCTGGAGCTCGTTGAGCTGGAGCTCGTTGAGCTCGTTGAGCTCGTTGAGCTGGAGCTCGTTGAGCTGCCCGGAAAACCTCGCCAGCACCCGTTGCTGCACAACGCGTGTGAGCACGGCCTCAGACAGGACGCACCAGCCTGAAGCACCGCTTATTCTGCCTACCCGCGGTACTCCCAGATGAACGGAACGGTCGAGACGTGACTGACCACCGAATTTGAGGTCAGGTTGCCCGCCGGACTCGCTGTCGCGCTTGAAGATCGCCTGCCAGAACGCCTGTCGCAGCGCGACCTCGGACTCCGGGGTGGCGGTGGAGAATGCGGGGAGGGTGTGGTCCATGATGCCGTCGGGGACCAGGCCGCGCAGCACCGGAAGGATGCGCGCGATGCCTGCCGTCCAGTCGTTGGGCTCCCCGTAGACGAACTCGTCGATGCGAACCCGGGCGGTCTGCCGCTGGTCGGGGGTGGTGCTGTAGAGGTGGCCGAACCGCGCTGGATCCGCCTTCACCACCCGGGCGACCTCGGAGAGGATGGTGAACCAGATGACCTCCGGGGGCGAGGCTGAGGGGCTCGTGGTTGTCGATGCAGGTGTTGGCGGTGGCGAACAGCATCGGAGGAGCTGCCGAGCGGAGGCGATGCCCCGGGCAGTGTGATGCTGGCGCGGCTGAGGTGGTGGAGGTTGGGGGTGCGGCGCAGCACGGTCTCAAGGAAGCAGGCGGTGCAGTGATCAGCGACCGGCTAGACCGGGGGCAGCGTGGCCTGGTGGTTGACACGGGCGTGTTCAGGGATCTCCACAATCATCGTTCACCTCGGGCACTTCTCAGGCACGGACTTCAGACAGTACACTGGAGCATGCTCAGCTGATGATCGAGAAAACTTGAGGGAATGTGGCGCGGTCTGGGCAGGGGTCTCGTGATGCTCAGTACACACCGACTCGGAGTCACCATGCGCACGATCCTCCTCGCCCTCGCCCTCACCTTCACCGCCTGCGACAAGGGCAGCGACTCTGGCGATGACGCCGTCGAAGGCACCGACGCCGACGCCGATGGCACCACCCTGGAGGACGGGGACTGCGACGATGATGATGCAGACACGTACCCGGGCGCCGCGCCGGAGGACTCCGCGACGGCCTGCATGACCGACGCAGACGGCGACGGGTACGGCAGCGAGACACCAGCGGATGGCGTGGAGGCCGGCACGGACTGCGACGACACGGCAGCCACGACGTACCCGGGCGCACCCGAGGAGAGCGACACCGATGCGATCGATCAGAACTGCGACGGTCCGGGGGAGTGAGGAGGCGCGCCTCTACTTCAAGGCTGACGGTTCGATCTCGGCGATGACCAGCCCACCGGACTCCTCAAGGACCTGGTAGCCGATGAGGAGGTCGGGGTCTTCACCGATGATCTCAAAGCGCTCCTGGTTCGCATCGAGCGTGACCTGTACTGATGCCGTCATCTCGGTGCGGAGCAGCCACTGGTAGACCCGCACGCCATCGTGGATGTTCGGGTTGCAGACGCCACCTGTGTTGTATTCGTCCTTGCACCACTTCAAGGGACGGCCGTCGATGGAGAGGTTCGCCGCAGCCGGGGCCTCGATCAGGACTGTCGTGAGCTTGTAGTGGTCGGAGCAGAAGGCGACGCGTCCCATGAGGATGACCAGGACAACGGTGAATACCCACCACTTCCAGGGCATTGTGGACACCAGGATCCCGTCCTTATCAACCCTGTACCCTCGCATCTCGCCCCCATCAGTGTGTTGTGGTTCGACGCGCTTTGTTTCATCGGTCGAGGTGTGCATAGTATCGGGTGGCGTCGCTCTCCCGGTGAGCAGCTCCGATCAATCGGCTGGCGCCTCTGACTTCAGCCCAGAATCGGCCATACATCAGCAGCTCCGACTGGCCGTTCGCGTCGAGGTCGGAGACTGCCAGGATCCGCTGCTCCAGGTTCCCGTAGCCCAACACCGTCTGGGCCACTCCGGCTCGCCCCCAGCGCACAACCAGCCCGCCGAACACCGGGTCCATCGGCTCTGCCTCGTTGTCGGCGAACGCAGTGAAGATGGTGTCTGAGAGGCCGTCGCCGTCCAGATCGGCCTCAGTCACCTGCCGGGTGGAGATGGGAACCCCGTCAGACCCGGGGGTGTGGGTCCGCACGGCCACCACGACGTCCTCCGGAGCATCGTCCGCATCTGCTGAGGCGGTCAGCGTCGTGCGCGAGCGCTCCGCCGAGGACCAGATTGCGCCTGTGCTTTCATGCCTGGCGGTCAGGCCCGGGGGGGCTCAAGACCGCGCTTCCATGCTGTTGGCATCACAGACAACGGAGCGCTCGATCCCCAGGGTCACGGACTCGCCGGTCTGAAGGCTGACCTCAGTGCCTGGCGGAACCCGCTCCAGACAGGCCGCACCGAACACGAGCTGCTCGATGCGGTCGTTCCAGCAGGCCATGGGGATGAACAGGCCGGCCCGGTCGAAGCGGAACAGCACCTGATGATCGGGGGTGGCTGCACTGGAAGGCGGCGCGGGCAGCGGGGCGCTGCGGTGACTGGCACAGGCGAGCATGAAGAGGGCCAGCAGTGAGAACGGCATCTCAGGGTCACCGTGTAGAAGAGTCCCCCTCCACTATAATGGGCCCACACTCGGTCTTCGTACTGCGCATCCATCGGACTGGAGTGGCTCCACAGCGGTTGCTCCACAACGGGATTGCAGGGGGTCGCATCTGGTATCGAGCAGCGCTGAACTGTAGTCGAGGATGGCGATAGCTATGTTTTAAGACTAGGATACGAACAGTATTGGACCGGCTTGAAAAGCGAGAGCAGAGCGTAGAGCTCGTAGAGCCCTTGCAGAACTGGAGTTCGTTGAGCCGGGTCTCAAGGCGAGCATCAGTGCGGCTCCGGTGAGCAGCACCAGACCACCATGTTGGGCGGTGGTTTCCATAGCGCTGTCTCCAGTTGTTAAGCATTAACCATAATCTAAGACGAAGATGGGATGGGACTCAGTAGGTGTCTGCAGTCATAAATCGAACAAGATAGTTTAAACCGATTACAGCAGGTTTCACTGCCGGTTTCACCAGCGCGCCGGGGTGTGCATCGGCTGAGTGGGTCCGTGTGATCCTCTCAAAAGTTTGGACCTGCTCAGCAGGCGAGTCGGAGCGTCCACGACCACATGCCTGAAATTTCAGGTCAACGGTTCGCCATCGGCGCGTCGGTGTACGGTGCGGTGGCAGTGGGTGCCCCGGGGGAAAAGCAGACATGTACGGTGAGCAGTCGTTCCAGTTCATCAAGCTCTTCGGGAACAGCGTTCAGACCAACGTCGAAGGCATCCTCATCATGCTCGTCACGGGGCTCTACGCCGGGTCGTGGCTTGAGGGCTGCCTTGTGGTGGCGAGCTTCACCCTCGGCACCGGGCTTCACCTGGGATGCCACTGGCTCGTCGCCATCACCTACGGCAAGGGCATCGACAGGATGGTGCTCACCCGCGCTGGACGCATCGACTACACCGGTGTGCAGCCCACCTTTGGCGAAGGCGTGCTGCGCACCCTCGCGGGACCGACCGCCAACGCCGTCTGTGCTGCCGCGAGCTACGCGATGCTCGCCGGTGATGTCGAGCGCTTCCACCCGACGGTCGTGCTCGCGCTGTCGATCTTTGGCGGGTGCAACCTCATCCTGGCCGCCATCAATTTCCTGCCGGCCATCCCATTCGATGGCGGCCTCGTGCTGCAGCAGGTCGTCAGCCGCCGCTGGGGGGAGGAACGCGGGCTCGCCGTCGCCGTGTGGACGAGCATGGCGCTGCTTGCGGGCATGATGGGGCTTGGCGTCTGGCTCTTCCAGCCGGTGCTCGTCTACCTGGCGCTCACCATTGGCTACGACAATTGGCGCAAGCACCTGCGCAGTCCGCTGGCCGGAGAGGGGTGACAGCCATGTCGTGCTCTGACGATCACGGCGAGATGTTGACTTCTGTTGTCACGATGAAAGCCTGATTGTCAGTGACGGATCGATTCTTGCT
>JBLHNG010000184.1:0-11597 GCA_047621685.1 Myxococcota bacterium
ATCCGGGGCATCATCGCCAACGTCTTGAAGTGCGTCGTCTCCCAGCAGCTCCTTCGGCGCAAGAAGGGCGGGCGGGTTGCGGCGGTCGAGGTGCTGTTCTGCCATCCCGGGGTCTCGGCCCTGATCCGGCACGACAAGACCCACCAGATCACCTCCGCGATTCAGACCGGCGTGGGCATGGGAATGATCAGCATGGACGCCTCCCTCAAGCAGCTCGTCAAGCAAGACGTCATCACAATCGACGCAGCACTGGAGAAGGCGCTGGACAAAGACGACATGCGCTCGTGGCTGAAGGAATATGGGGCAGAGGTCCCCGATGACGCGGACGGAGGAAGCCACTGAGATGCTAGAGCCCTACCTGCCTGAAGACTCCACCAGCAAGCACCTCTCTGACGCCCTCATGCGGCTGCAGCGTGGGCGGGATGGTTGGGTGCAGACCTCCGTTCCGGATCGCATCGAGCTGCTGACGGTCTGCCTGACTGGCCTGGAGCTGGAGGCTGCGGACTGGGTCGCCTCGGCGTGTCGCAGTCGCAAGTACCCCCTCGGCGGTCCAGAAGAAGGGGAGGAGTGGCTGACCGGTCCGGTCGCGCTGCTGCGCTATCTCCGGCTGCTGATCCATGCGCTCAAGCATGGCGGCGCCCCTCCGCTCCCCGGCAGCCACCAGCGCTCCGACGGGCAGTGGGTCGCCAGCGTCTTCCCCGCGGAGCCTCGGGAACGCGCCCTGATGCCGGGCGTCTCCGGTGAGGTCTGGATGGCCCCTGGCGCTCCGATCACGCAGGGCGGTCGCTACCGGACTGGACCGTCGACAACCGGTGAAGTCTGCCTCGTCCTCGGCGGCGGTGGGGTCACCAGCTCTGCGGCGATCGATGCCCTGCATCAGCTCATCGTTGAGGATCGGGTGGTGCTGCTCAAGCTCAGCCCGATGGATGTCGTCGTCGGCCCCTACATCGCTCGGGCGTTCTGGAAGCTCATCGAGCTGAACTTCTTCACCATTGTCTTTGGTGGTGAGGAGACGGGCAAGGTGCTCTCAGAGAGCCCCGCAGTGGACCACATCCACTTCACCGGCTCTGCACAGACCGCCGCGGCTCTCTCTGCTGCCGGTGTTGAGGTGAAGTCCACCGCGATCGGTGGGGTGAACCCGGTGATTGTCTGTCCCGGTGAGTGGACGGACGCCGAGCTGGAGTACCAGGCCCGTCAGGTCGCCACCATGATCACCAGCGGCGGTGGAGCGAGCTGTGCTGCTGCTCAGGTTCTCTTGATGCCATCGGGTTGGCCTCAGCAGGCGGCGTTTGTCGACGCCCTGGAGTCCGCTCTCAGCGAGCTGCCCTGCCGCCCCCCGGTCCATGTCCGCTCTGAGGCGGCCCACCGCGACCTCCAGCTCCACTACCCCCAGGCCCGGCTGTTCGGTGCCGGGGTCGGTCTGCCCTGGATGCTCATCCCGGATGTGCCTGCCCATGAGGGGGAGCCGATTCTTGCAGAGGAGCAGCCTGCCGGTGTTGCGGGGTTGGTCGATGTGGTCGCTGGGACCCTCGAAGAGTTCCTGGCCGTTGCGGTTCGGTTGTGCAACACCGCACTGGCGGGAGATGTCTGTGCGACGATTCTGGTCGCTGGTGCTTCACAGGCGAGCAACCACAGCACCATTGAGCGTGCGATTGCGGATCTGGAGTACGGCACGATTGGGCTGAACATCTGGCCAGGGGTGGCGATGGGGCTGAGTGTGACCCCGTGGGGTGGACCAGGGAGTGCTCAGCGCAATGCCTTCATGCTGGAGTCGCCACAGAAGGCCGTCTTGCGGGCTCCCTCACACCTGAGGACGACTCCGGTGTGGTTCGCCGATCGGCCGGGGATTGCTCGGATGGGACCGGCGCTGGCGAGCTTTACTGCGGCTCCCCGGTGGCGGAAGGTTCCTCGGCTGCTGCTGGCGAGCGGGCCGGCATTGGTTCCCTGGCGACGCTGAGCTGGGTGAACCACTCGGCGCTCTGAGGTGTGCAGGACCTTCCTGCACCTCATCGAGGCTCCCAAAGTGTCGACTGAACTCCAGATCTCACCCTGGCAGCGGTTTAGCCGTCTCCGCTTCGGCAGCCCTCCGACCGCCTCCGAGGCTCCCAGCCGCCCCCAAAAAAACCAAACGTTACAGTCCAGCCGATGATCCTCAACAACCTCCCCATGCGCCGCTTCCCGCGCACCCCCCACATCGAGGGCTCCCGACTCCAGGCCGGAGACCGGGACCTCTCCCAGGTACCGTTCTCCGAGATCGCTGGCCTGAACCTCATCATCGAAGAGAAAGTCGATGGAGCCAACGCCGGGCTGTCGTTCTCCGCCGAGCGGGAGCTGCGCCTCCAGAGCCGAGGTCACTACCTCGCCGGTGGTCCCCGGGAGCGGCACTTCGCGATGTTCAAGACCTGGGCGAGCTGCCACCAGTGGGCGCTCTGGGAGCGACTGCGGGATCGCTACCTCGTCTATGGCGAGTGGATGTACGCCCGACACACCGTCTTCTACGACACCCTGCCAGCGTACTTCCTCGAATTCGATGTCTACGACCGACAGGCCGATCGCTTCCTGTCCACCGACGCTCGCGCCGAGCTGCTCGATGGGCTCCCGATCCACTCCGTCCCCATCCTCCACCGCGGAACCGTCGCCAGCGCTGAGGCGCTTCGGGGCATGGTCGCCGGCTCCCAATACCGCTCCACCCGCTGGCGGGAGGCCATGACTCAGGCCGCTGAGGCTGCCGGACAGGACGTCGCGCGGCTGATCCGAGAGACCGACAGCACCGACCTCGCCGAGGGGCTCTACCTCAAACGTGAGGAGGGTGGCGCGGTGGTGGGGCGCTACAAGTGGGTGCGGGCTGGCTTCCACGACACCATCGCCGCAGCAGGTGGACACTGGCTCGACCGCCCCATTCTCCCCAACGGTCTGGCAGAAGGGGTCGATATCTTCGCCACCGACAGGTAGACTGGCCCGATGCTGCTCCTCCTGATCTCCTGCAAAGCAGACCCTGTTCTCTCTGATGAGCCCGTCGATCTCATCGACTACATCGACCCGTTCATCGGCACTGGTGGCATCGCATATGGGGTCGGCGGCTCCTATCCCGGCGCGGGTCGCCCGTTCTCCCTCGTCAAGGTCAGCCCAGACACCGGCGACAGCTATGGCTCCGCGCCAGGCTTCTCGCACACCGGCGGCTACCACTACGACGACGACTACATCCAGGGCTTCTCCCACATGCACATGCAGGGTGTGGGCATTGCCTCCTACGGCAACCTCTCCCTGATGCCTGCGGACGGGGTCGTCGCCACCGATCAAGACGGCTACGCCGCGCAGTTCTCCCACGACGACGAGGACGCCGGGGCTGGCTGGTACACCGTCTCGTTTGCCCAGCCTGCCGTCGACGTCACCCTGACCGCCACCGACCACACCGCGCTGCACCGCTACGTCTTTGGCGATGCCGTCGAGGACCCCACCGTGCTCATCGACCTCGCCCATGTCCTCGGCAGCGGGGTGGTTCCTGGCGGGGAGATCCGCCTCCTGCCTGATCAGCGGGCGGTGGAGGGCTGGCTGCTGAGCGATCCGGAGATGGGCTCCCCGTTTCCGCTGTTCTTCGCGATGGTCTTCGACCAGGATCCGTCTGACTTTGGCGTCTGGGTGGAGGGCGCGCGCGAGGAAGGCGGGCTGACCGCTGAGCTGGTGCTTCCGGAGGGCTGGGAGGAGAAGGCCCCGTGGAAGGACGGCGAGAAGTACCAGCTCGGCGGCTGGATGAGCTTCGATGGGGCCCAGGAGGTCCGGGTTCGAGTCGCCATCAGCAACGTCGACATCGCCGGGGCCTGGAGCAACCTCGGCGCGGAGCACCACGACTTCGACCTGGAGGTCGGCATCGCGCTGGCGGAGTCTGCCTGGGCGGACTTCCTCTCCCCGGTGACCGTCTGGGGTGGCAGCGAGTACGACCGCACCGTGTTCGCCACCAGCCTCTACAAAGCCACCCAGATGCCGACCCTGTTCTCGGATGTTGATGGCCGGTACCGAGGCTTCGACGATGAAATCCACACCGCGGACTGGGGCGGCTACTACACCGACTTCTCGCTGTGGGACACCTACCGGACCGCCCACCCCCTCTACACCCTGCTCTGGCCGGACCACCACGCCGACATGCTCGACTCCCTCGCCGCGATGGCCCGGGACGGCGGCAGCATCCCGCGCTGGCCCCTGGCGAACTGGGATGGTGGGGCGATGCTGGGGACCCCGGGCAACATCGTGTTTGCCGAGGCATACCTCAAGGGCGTGACCGACTTCGACGTGGACACCCTCCGAGCGGTCGCCTGGGAGATCGCGGCGGGGGAGGTCGATCCAGAGTACGGCGGGCGGCCGAGCGTCGAGACCTACGACACCTACGGCTACCACCCCGTCGAGGAGGTCACTGGCCGGTCCGTCGCCTGGACCCAGGAGCTGGCGATCTCCGACTTCGCGCTCGGCACCCTGGAGGACACCCTCGGCGATCCCGCCCGCTCCGCCTACCTCCTCCAGCGCTCCGGCTTCTGGATCAACCACTACAACCCGGAGACCGGCTACTTCCACGCCCGGACCATGGACGGTGAGTTCGTCGAGATCGACAGCGAGGGCGCCTGGGACGACGCCTACACCGAGGGCAACGCCCGGCAGTATCGCTGGCTGGTCCCCCACGATCCAGAAGGGCTCTCCGAAGCCATGGGCGGCGACGATGTGGTCATCTCCCGGCTCGATGAGCTGTTTGCTGAGAACCTCATCGCGGTGGAAGAGGCCGAGGGCATGATCGGCACCCCAAGCTCCTGGTACTGGCACGGCAACGAGCCGGGTCTGCACACCGCGTGGCTGTACTCCGCAGTGGGTCGTCCGGATCTCGCACAGAAGTGGCTGCGGTGGATCATGGACAACGAGTACTCCGAGGCCCCTGATGGCATCGACGGCAACGACGACGGCGGCACCCTCGCAGCGTGGTACGTCTTCGCTGCGATGGGCTTCTACCCGCTGGCCGGCACCGATCGCTACCTGCTCTCAGAGCCGGCGTTCGATGCCATCTCGCTGGACATCGGCGGGGAGGATCCATTGGAGATCACCCGGACCGATGTGATCGATAGGGTCTACCTCGATGGGGTCGAGCTGGAGAGCTTCCAGCTGACCCACGATCAGATCGCCGATGGTGCGCAGCTTGGGTTCTACGGGAAGTAGCCCTCAGCCCCGCTCAGCTTCCCCGATATGTCGAGTAGCCGTAGGGGCTCAGCAGCAGCGGCACGTGGTAGTGCGCGCCTGTATCGGTCACCCGGAAGACGATCGTCGCATAGGGGTAGAAGCCCTCCTGGTAGTCCGTCAGATCGAAGGTGATTCGCCAGGTTCCCACCGACAGCGCGCCAGGGGCGAGCAGGTCAGCGATGCGACCGTCGGCGTTGGTGGTGCCTTGACTGACGGTGCTCCAGTCTCCGTCCTGCCGCTCCAGGGTGACCGGAATTCCGGCAGCGGGACAGCCGCGTGCAGTGTCGAGGACATGGGTGGTGATCGCGCTCATTGCTTCTCCAGTCGGATTCGGGTGATCTTGGCCTGCTCACCGGCGGCACGGGCCAGCTCGATGTGCGGCTCGGTGTGCATGCGGGCGCTGAGGTGGTCGAGCATCTGGGCTGCCGTGAGGCCGCTGGCGCAGACGATGAAGATGTGACCGTAGCGAGCCTCGTAGGCGGCGTTGCCTATGGCGAGGGCCTCGATGGTCTCCTCGGAGGCTCCCTGAACGCCAGCCTGCTCGCCTTCGGCCCAGTCGGCAGTGGCGGCGAACTTCTCCCGCAGCTTCGCCCGATCCGTCCCGATGCGGGGGTGGTGGGTGAACGCCTCGCGCCAGTCCGAGGGGGCCAGTCGCCACCATGCGACCTCAGCGGTTCCGTGCAGGTGCGCCCGGCTGACGAACGGACGGGCTGTGACCATGGCGTCTACCCAGCGACGGGCACCGCAGCAGCGGGTGAGGATGGCGCGGGCCGCATCGGGGGTGGCATCGTTGAGCTGAGTGAGCAGCGGGTCGGTCCCCGGGGTGTCGTCGCTGGTTCCCCAGGCCCGAAGCCGAGAGACACCGCCGTCGGGGACGATGCGCAGTCGAAGGTGGGTCCAGGGACCGCCGTCGGTGACTGGGAGGCGGTGGTTGTGGTGGGCGCGCAGAGGCGTGGAGGGAACGATGGTGGTCCAGTCCGGGCTGTCAATCAGGGCATGGGCCGGGGCGTCAGGCCAGCGGATCGCCTCGATGCTGCACTGGTCAGGGTAGTTGCCCTTGAAGTGCAGGGTGCCGACGGTCAGCGCGGTGAGGCGTCCGGTGCGACCCAGCGCGAGGATCACCCAGTCATCCCCAGGCGGACGGCTGCGGCGGGTCTCCCAGCCACCGCCCATGTCCTCGGGCTCCTCGGCGCGCAGCAGGTTGTTCATCGGGGAGAAGAACATGTCCGAGCAGGACAGCGCCTTCCCGCCCTGTGCCAGCCCGACGAGGTCGACCTCACCGGTGGTCTCAGCCGCAGATGGCGCGCCATAGACTCGCAGCCGGGCCACGCCACCGGCTGGGTAGATGCGCAGCCTCAGGTGGGTGAAGCTGCCCGGGGCGTGAACTGCAGCGAGGTTGTGAGACCCACGCTGGAGTGCGGTCTCAGAGAGGATCTCGGTCCACTCAGCGGCATCGAGCAGGTGGTCGAGGGTGGCATCTGCCGGGGCGGTGCAGCCCTCAATGGAGGCAAACGGGGGATGATTGCCGAGGAAGTGGGCGGTGTTGATGTCCACGCCAGCAACCACCCCGGGCAGGCCGAGTGCGAGGATGCACCAGTCGTGACCGGGCACCCTGCGTCTTCGGCTCTCCCAGCCGTCCATCCACTTGCCCCGGTCGGTGTACTTGCCGGGGATGAAGACGGGATCGTCGGGACGGAGCAGGCGGCTGGCCTCGGCGAAGAAGTCGTCGCTGGAGCCGAGGATGTGACCGTCTCGGGCCAGATCCACCAGGCCGCTGAATGCGGAGATGTCGCTCATGGTTGGTTCCTCAGCAGGATGCGCCCTGCCGGCTTGGTGAGCTGCCCCTCAGACACCACGGCCTTCCCGCCGACCCAGGTAGAGCGGACTGCGCCCTGCTGCTGACGGCCGAGGTAGGGGGTGAGCTTGTGGCGGTGGAGGATGCGCTCGGCAGTGATGGTGATCGGAGTCTCTGGCTGCCAGGCGACCAGATCCGCCCGCATGCCCGGCACGATCGCGCCGCGCTGAGTCAGGCCGAGCAGGGCGGCAGGAGCGGTGGTCATCCAGTGAGATAGCTGGGGAATGGTCGCGCCCCGGCGGCTGGCCTCCGTCCAGATGCTCGACAGCCCAAGCTGGAGCGAGGCGATGCCGCCCCAGGCAGAGAGGAAGTCGCCGGTCTCCAGCAGCTTGAGGCCCGGGATGCAGGGGGAGTGATCGGAGACGACCAGATCGATGGTGCCGTCGAGCAGCCCGGCCCACAGTGCCTCGCGGTTCTTGCTGGGACGAATGGGCGGGGCACACTTGAACTGGGTGGCGCCGTCGGGGATCTCCTCGGCGGTCAGGCAGAGGTAGTGCGGGCAGGTCTCCACGGTCAGCGGCAGACCCCGGGCCTTCGCGGCAGCAATGAGGGGCAGGGCGGTGGCGGAGGAGAGGTGCACGATGTGTGCTGGGCACCCGGTCTCCTCGACCAGGGCGATGATCATCGCGACCGCAGCGTCCTCGAACTGCCGGGGACGGGAGTGCAGGTAGCTGAGGTAGGCGCGCGGATCGGCATCGGTCAGAGCCTCCACGATCGGCTGCTCCAGCTCGGCGTGGACCAGCAGCGGCACCCCGGCGTCTCTCAGGATCGGCATCGCTGCGGAGAGGTCTGCGCGCTCGACGTTGGGGAAGTCGTCGATGCCGGAGTGGCAGAGGAAGCACTTGAAGCCCATGACCCCAGCGTCGGCCATCCCGACCAGCTCCGAGGTGTTTCCAGGGACAACACCGCCCCAGAACCCACAGTCCACCCACAGCTTGTCCGCCGCAACCGCGAGCTTCTCGTGAAGGGCATCCAGCGTCGTGGTCACCGGGGCAGAGTTCAGCGGCATGTCGACGATGGTGGTCACACCGCCCATCGCCGCGGCCTGTGTGGCGGTGGCAAACCCCTCCCACTCGGTGCGACCGGGCTCGTTGACGTGGACATGGGAGTCGATGAGACCCGGCATGAGGACGGCATCACCGAGCTCCTGGGAGCCTGGCGGTGGGGTGTCGAGGACCGCAGTAATGCGTGAGCCCTCGATGACCACGGCGGCTGGGCGGAGGCCCTGGGGAGTGAGGACGCGGCGGCTGTGGATGGTGGTCAACGGCTCTGGCCTGTGTCTGGAGGCAGCCAGGATCCTATCGTCTCTGGTCCGGCGTCGCGAAAAAGACCAGCCGACGACGATTGGAGGCAGTCGCGGTCATGGGATAGTCCTGCAGGTCCATCCCCTCAGAGGCACCCCCCGATGATCGATCCCTACATCAGCGACTGGCTCAACCTCCTGGCACGCTGGTTTCACATCGTCGTCGGCGCAGCCTGGATCGGCACTTCGTTCTACTTCAACTGGCTCAACAACAACATCCGTCCCCCCAAGACCGACACCGGCGAGGGTGTAAAAGGCGAGCTGTGGAGCGTTCACGGCGGCGGCTTCTACCAGGTCCGCAAGGTCGCGGTCACGGCGGGACAGCTCCCAGAGACCCTGCACTGGTTCAAGTACGAGGCCTACTTCACCTGGATCAGCGGCATCTGTCTGCTGATTATCGTCTACTACCTCGGTGCAGACCGCTTCCTGCTCGATCCATCCGTCTCGGACATCTCCGCCTCGGCTGGCATCGGGATGGGGATCGCAACCCTGGTGGTTGGCTGGCTGGTCTATGACCTGATGTGCCGCTCGCCCCTGCACAAACAGCCGGTCGCATTTGCAGCCATCGGCTTCCTGCTGACGACCGCGGTGGCCTACGGGCTCAGCCAGTTCCTCAGCCCCCGGGCGGCCTACATCCACATCGGCGCGCTGCTCGGGACCTGCATGGCGCTCAACGTCTTCTTCGTCATCATCCCCGGACAGCGGCAGATGGTCGATGCATTGGAAGCCGGTCAGGAGCCGAATCCAGAGGGCGGACGGCGGGGCTCACTGCGCAGTCTGCACAACAACTACATGACCCTGCCGGTGCTGTTCATCATGGTCAGCAACCACTACCCGATCACCTTCGGGCACAAGCACGCCTGGGCCGTCCTCGCCGCCATTGCGCTGCTGGGGGCCGGGGTGCGGCACTGGTTCAACCTGAAGGGCAAGGGCAAGAACAACGTCTGGATCCTCCCGGTGGCTGCGATCGGCATGGTGAGCCTCGCATTCGTCAGCGCACCAGAGCGACTGGAGCCGCCGGCAGGGGGCGTCACGTTCGCTGAGGTTGAGAGCATCATCACGCAGCGCTGCACCCCCTGTCACGCTGAGCAGCCCACCCACCCCTCCGTCGTCGTGCCCCCCAAGGATCTGGTGCTGGAGGAGCCCGAGCAGATCGTGCGCCACGCCACTGCAATCAAGACCCAGTCCGTAGACACTCGCATGATGCCGCTGGGCAACCTCACCGGCATGACAGATGCCGAGCGTGCCGTGATCTCCGCATGGGTTGAGGCAGGAGCTGAGGTCGGGCATTGACAAGGCAATAGGTGCGTTATTGGACATTTTTTGTCCTCAAGGCATGTAGTAATTTCCGCCCTGGAGCGTAGATCAGTTGAAAGCGCCAAGGAGGTTCACCATGTCGCTCAAGCATCTGCATCTTGCCCCGGTCACCAACATCCACAGCGTCCTTGAGGGCGCACACCTGCCAACCACTGGCTGGCTTGCAATGCCCGGTATGCCCGAGCGGTTGGTGCTCGACACTGCCGAGGAGACCGTCATTGTCCGCCGCGACGACGGCAGCGTCTTGCAGACGATCGAGACGAAGGGCAAGACGCTTATTGGGATTGATGGTGAGGGGGCGCTGGCGATCTTCTCGGAGGATCTGTCGTGGAACTACCAGGTCTGGGATCTGAGCAGGGGTCGCTGGCTCGCCAACCCGGATCCGGACTTCCCACGGTTCATTCTGGAAGAAGATGGGGTCAGTGCCTGGATGGTCGATCTAGACACCGGAGATCGCTACCGGCTTGAGGAGCTGCCGGCGGAGGATGTGCGGGCCAGCGCATGAGGAGGGCTGTCACACATTCGGGCTGGTGACGTAGACAGAACCACCAACCCGAATTCCCCCCGACAGACCAGGAACGCCAACAATGCCTGAGCGGATCTTCTGCGCCTTCTTCATGCTCTCCGCGCTCAGCGCCTGCACCACCACGCCGCAGGACTCATCGGTCTGTGAGGGCAGCTACCAGATCAGCACCGAAGCCGAGCTGGCGGCGCTGGAGGGGTGCACCGAGGTCACTGGGAGCTTGAGCATCTCCGGGGACACTCTGGAGGAGGTCTCTGGCCTCGACTCGCTTGAGGTCATCGGTGGCTCACTGACCGTGAGAAACACCGGGGCTCTTGGCTGGATGTCGGGTCTGAGTGGCCTCACAACCATCGGTGACTCACTGGTAATTGTTGGCAATGAAAGCCTGAATGAGATCTCCGGGCCCTCCAGACTCACGTCGATCGGTGGAGATCTCACCCTTCTCAACAATCCCTCGCTCGATCGGGTCTCCGATCTCGACGCACTGGAGACGATTGGTGGGTCGCTCCGGATTTTGGGCAACCCGTTTCTTGGGGAAGTCAGCGACCTGAGTGCGCTGAGCAGTCTCGGCGGTGGCTTCACTGTGAAGGGTAGCCATCTGCCAGAGCTGCCGAGACTGACCGGGCTGGAGTCCATTGAGGGTGCGGTGCGGATTGAGGACAATCAACACCTTGATGACCTCTATGGACTCTATGAGCTGGGCTTTGTCAGTGGTGATCTGACGATTTCCGAGAACCCGATGCTCGTCGACTTCAGCGGGCTGCACTCGCTGACGGGTGTTGGCGGCAATGTGAGGATCGGTGCGAACGATGGTCTGCTGGACCTCCGCGGGCTGAGTGCGCTTCAGGCCGTCTCCGGTTCGTTCTCGCTCTGGTACAACGACAGTCTTCGTGATGTCGATGGGCTCTCGAGTCTGCGTGAGGTGAGCGGCGAGTTTGTCATCCACAGTCACCCTTCACTTACCAATGTCGATGGTCTGAGTAGACTGGAGTCTGCGGGTCAGGTGATCGTCTCTGAGAATCCGGCTCTCTGTCAGAGCGAGATCGATGCGCAGTTTGTTGATGTTGAGGTGGAGGAGGTGAGTGAGAACCACGGCAATGATGACTGTTGATGCACTCGTTGTGGGGCAGGGTAGCAAGTGACTTGAGGCTGGGGAGCGGACTTGTGGTGAGCAGTGATGGGGATGGGGTTGGAATCAGCGCCGCACTTCAAGGATTCGCCCATCTCTGCTTTCGATAGTGCCGACCTGTACTGCTCGCCCTTTGGGCTTCTCAGCGTCGTGGCGATGGGATGACGGCGGGTGCTCCCTCACCGGATGGTTGAGGTTCGCCATCGTCGGCGCCATTCTTTTTCTGGCCACTCCGCACCAACGCAGGCCTTCG
>JBLHNG010000185.1:0-11596 GCA_047621685.1 Myxococcota bacterium
CCTCACTGCAGCCTCTCACGTCGTCCACTTCGACCGATGGTGGAATCCCGCCGTCGAAGACCAGGCCACCGACCGCGCTTACCGAATCGGGCAGAAGAAGAACGTCCTCGTGCACAAATTCGTCTGCCAGGGCACCATCGAGGAGCAGATTGATCGCATGATAGAAGAGAAGGCCGCGCTGGCCGACGAGCTGATCGGAGGTGATGGAGTGGCCGCAGGACTGACCGGGCTCTCCAACGACGCGCTGCTGAAGCTCGTCCGGCTCGACATCAACACCGCCACGCTGGAGTAGTGGACATGTCCTGGCGTCACTTTCCTCGCAAACCGTCTGTCGCCGAGCGCCGCGCCCAGGCAAAGCGCGATCTGCGGCGCCTCCAGAAGAAGGGCCAGAAGCCATCGCCCATCCTCCTTGATGGGCGGCGAAGCATCGTTGGGACATTCTGGGGAAAGGCATGGTGCGACAACGTCAAGTCGTATCGTGACCTCGCCTACCGGCTGGAGCGTGGGCGCAGCTATGTTCGCCACAACCAGGTCATCGATCTGAACATCACGCCCGGCATGATCCACGCACAGGTCAGCGGCAGCGAGATCTACCAGAGCCAGATCACGATCAAGACGCTGTCGACAGCACGCTGGCAGGCCCTCACTGCGCACGCCGCTGGTCAGATCGACTCCATGGTCTCGCTGCTGCAGGGGAAGCTCTCCCAAGACGTCATGAAGACCTTCTGCGCACAGGACACCGGACTGTTCCCCTCCAGCAAGGAGATCTCGTTCTCCTGCTCATGCCCAGACCACGCCAGCGTCTGCAAGCATGTTGCTGCGGTGATGTACGGCATCGGGGTGCGACTCGATGAGTCGCCAGAGCTGCTGTTCCGGCTGCGTGATGTCGACGAGAGCGAGCTCCTTCAGACCGCTGCGCAGGCGGAGTTCGCTGGGGTGCCCGGGGCAGAGGCGTTTGGGGATGATGACCTCTCTGCACTGTTCGGCATCGAGCTGGATCTCTCAGAAGCCGCCCCAACTCTCGAACCCGCCGTTTCGTCGGTGCCCACCGCTGCGGCTACATCGGGACTCCTCCATGAGGCCCTGCTTGTCAGCCTCATCGCGATCCTCATGGGTGCTGAGAGCTGGGCGGAGGTCGATGCCTTCGCCAACGACAACCGCGACGCGCTGCTGGGGCTGCTTCCCCTGGAGGACGCCACCACGCTGCCCTCGCTGGCGTCCGCCCACGCCCTCGCTGGAGTCCTCGACACCGAGCGTCTGACTCGGTGGCGGCAGGCGCTGCTCAACACAGCAAGCCAGCGCTATCGGCCAGACAACCGGCTCCGTCGAGGGCTGGAGGCCGCCCTCGCCATCATCCCCCGCCTGTCACTGACCACGGCTGGAGGCCGCATCCAGCTCGACAAGAGCCTGTCGAAGCTCCTGCCCCTGCTGAAGGGAGACCACGTCGCCGGAGTGATCATCGGGGCTGGGGACGCCGACCTCGCTTCAGCGGTCGCCAGCGAGGGAGGAACATACTTCGCCCGGATCAGCGGCCCGCTGGAGGAAGAGCTCACGCTGTTCTTCAACGATGCAAGCGCGCTTGAGTTCGAGGACATTGACCATGTCATGGTTGAAGCCGACGAGCGGAGGCTGACCTGGGTGGACTGGGTGGATTGGGTGCCAGGAGCCGAGCAGTGGTCGGGGCTCAGCGGCCTCATCATGCTTGAAGAAGGTGAGCATCGTGCTTTCTACCTAAGCAATGGTCGCATTGAGCTGACGGAAGGGGCGCTCGGCATTCTCCGCCTCCAGGAGACAGGACTGTGGCTGGTCCCCTACCCCACCGGGTCCACCGCTCCGCTCCCCGAATCGCTGCGATCGCTCGCGGAGAGGCTGCTCCTAAAGGCCGGCCATCGAGACCGGCGGGCACAGAAGCGGTGGCGTAAGGAAGCCGCCGACAACCACCGGATGCTGCTCCGCGTGCTCGGCTCATGACATCGGCCTGCCCACCGGCCTGTCCCGGGTCAGATGGACGGTCAGCATGTTTAATGCCGGGTGGTCAGGATTAATGCCCTCCGGTGTCAGGCGCGGCCTATCCTCTTCGCATCCCGGAAAGCCACCATGATCCCACAAGATCCCCTTCCACCATCCCCACCAACCCTTCAAGAAGCGCTGACCGACCAGGCTCGAGGCCATGCCGAGACGGCCGCCCGGCGGAAGGCATGGAGCGCCCTCTACCGAGTCGTACCCAGCGTCCTCCACCCCCTCATTCCCGGACACAGCCGGACCTTCGGCGACAACCTCGAGAAAGAGGCATCCCGTCGGGTGTCGAAGTTCGTGGGCGGGTGCCTGTTTTCGCTGTTCTTCTTCGCTGTGGTGGTGGGAGTGCTGGCGGTCTTTGCCGCCATCATCGCCTGGTCGCTGTTTACGGCGTAGAGACCAACAGGATCAAGCCAACCACCAGAGCACTGCCCCCGTCGCGGCCAGCGTCTGCTGCTGACAACTCAATCAACAGCAGAGCTACGCTGTCAGCACCGCCAGCGCCCGCAGATCAGACTGCTTGCAGCCTGACCTGGCGCCCATCGCTGTCGGAGGTCCTGGCACAGACCCACTTGGGAAGGTGCCGCGAAACCTCACAAGCTCACTCGCTGGCGCAGCAGCTCTTCTCGATGCTGTCTTGCGCACAGAAGCACGTCTTGGCCGGCACAATGTCCGCGCGCACGCTGCTCTCCTTGAAGAGCGCGGTCACCTTAGCGAGCTCCTCAGGGGCATCGCCGCGGGCCTCGAGGCAGAGCTTGAGGCCGAGCAGCCCCCACATGTTCTTCTTCCAGAGCTTGATGTCAGCGCGGTAGACGGCCTCGGCCTCGACGACCTCGCCCTGCTCAAAGAGCAGCGCGCCGAGGATGTGGCGCACGGGCTGCATCTGCCCCCACGGCTCGTTGTAGGCGAGGTTGAGCGAGAGGTCCACACCGCGACGCAGGTGGTCGAAGGCGGCCTTGAAGTCCGCGGTCTCACCCCTGGCCTTGGCCTGGAACTGCTTGCGGTACTCGATCTCGCCCGCGAGGACGGCGGCGTTGACCAGCAGGACGCACGGCCCGTCCTCAGGGTCCTGGTACATCAGGTTGTTGTGCAGCACGCGGCCTGCGAGCGCCGGGTTCTTGAGTGCGTCTTCGAAGAGCTCGGCCTCGACCTCGGCCTCAGCGACCATGCCCTTGGAGGCGTAGGCCACGCCGCGCGCGTAGTGCTGGGTCGCGATGGTGGCGGGGAAGACAGCCTTGTCCGTTCGGGTCGGCTCGTTGATGATGTCATCCCACTTGCCGAAGCGGACCATGACGTGCCACGGCATGGTGACGTAGGACTCCAGGAAGATGGCGCCCATCGGGATGATGCCCGCCAGCATGAACTGCACGCCGGAGTCCTTGTCGCCCGCGGGAAGCATGGCCTCGGCCTTGCGCGCGTACTTGAGCGCGGTCTCATACTGGCCATCGAACATGGCGCACCAGACCACAAAGTGGTGGTTGTGCATGCGGTAGAACTTGTAGAACTGCGACTCGTTGCCGCTCTGCTCGACGTACTTGTCGTCCGCGGCCACAGCGGCGATGTTGCACTCGATCGCCTCGCTCCACTGCCCGACCCAGGCGTCGATGTGGGAGGGCATGTGCACGAGGTGACCAAAGCCCGGCATGAGGGTGCGCAGCACGTCTGCCGCCGGCAGGGCCTTCTCCGGGTACGGGGAGAGCTCCATGGTGTGGCAGTAGAGGTGGCACAGTGCTGGGTGCACTTTGGCGCCCTCGACCGTCTCAAAGGCATCCTCCATCACCTTCACACAGAGCAGCGTGTTGTCGTCCACCGGCGTGATCTCACCCGTCTTGGTGTCCTGCTGCCAGAGCTGCCACGGGTTGAGGTTCATGAGGGACTCGACGTAGAGGGCCGCCACATCGAGGTTGCCCGTGTACTTCTCGTAGAGCGGGGCCATGGCCTCGGCAAAAGCAAGGTTGAGTTCCGGCTTGTTGCCCATGCTGAGCTCCGCCGGGTTGGCCGCGTCGCGGGCCTCCGCGGAGTGGCGCTTCGCCATCGCGTCGATGAGGTCCTGCTCCAGCTCGGAGACGCCTGCCTTGAGCGCGACCGCCTTCTGGATGGCGTCGTGGCCCGACGCGAACCCGGGCGCCCAGTTGTAGTTGGAGGAAACGCAGTAGGCAATGCCCCACCAGGCCATGGCGCACCCGGGGTCCAGCTCGGTGCACTTGCTAAAGCACGCGATCGCCTGCTCATGGTTGTAGTCCAGCATGTGGCCAAACGCGCGCACATACATCTTGCGGGCATCATCGTTGGCGCAGGTAATCGTGGCGGCAAACGAATAATTCGAGGCGTCGCCAAAGTCGTAATCGGAGGGTGCGAGGTTCATGCTTGGTTTTGTCTTGGCTTGAGTTTGGGGAGAGGGGCAGCAGAACAGGTGGTGGTTCTGGCTTGAGAACAGTTCATGTGTGGGTGAGTTTGTTTGTGGTGCCCGAAGCAAAGCTGAACGCCGAGAGCACGAAAACTAGTAACGGAAAAGGAGCGGCATCCAAGAAGATGAGGCTGCAAATCCTCCCAACCTCCGGGGCTGTCACGGCCCGCTCAGAGTCCGGCTCGCCTCCTTAGAGGACGGGCGGCGGATGGCGTGTTCGGGAGGCGTGGTGTAGAGGGGGTGCGATGGCGGAAAAGAAACAATCAAAGGTCGGCGCGGGGAGGCGCACGAGTGGCCGCAAGGCACCACTCCCGAAGCGGGGCAAGTCCAGCAATTCACGGTCGAGTACGGAAGCCGAGGCTGCTCCCAAACGGCAACCGCTCCCGGCTCTCGTGGAACCACTCAGTGCCTACCTGGCCGCACCCGGATTGGAAGACGAGCTTCAGCGAGAGCTGGGCCATGTTGTCCATCGCCATGGGCGCCTCTTGCTTGCTGAAGGAAAGCCACGGCCATCGATCTGGTCCCAGGATGTCTGGCTGGACTCGAAGATCGCAAGGGTCGAGTCCATCGGAGGCGCCGCGAAGATCCTGCGTGGGATTCAGCGCAACTGGGCCGGCTATTCGCATCACGATCACCGGCGCATGACTCTGCTTTCTGATCGGCTCCCCCCGATCAAAGAGCGCGCGAGACCCTTTCCGTGCAAACTTCCGGATGCGGCACTTGGAGCCTACACCCTGCTCGATCGGCACACGTTGCTCTACTCACCGACGTGCAGGAGTCCTTTTCCAAACGGAGAGGTCCACTTCGTCGCTGACCTCAACCCGCCAAGTCGCGCCTATCGCAAGCTCTGGGAAGTGTTCACGCTCTGTCAGGTCATGCCTCAGCGGGGCGATCGCTGCATCGACATGGGGGCCACTCCGGGAGGTTGGACCTGGGTCCTCGCCCAGCTCGGGGCAAATGTACGAAGCGTAGACAAGGCACCCCTTCACCCCGATGTTTCCGAGCTGCCAAACGTCAAAGCACAACTTGAGAGTGCGTTTGGGATCGATCCAAGGTTGGTTACAGACCCCTATGACTGGTTCTTTTCGGACGTGATCTGCTATCCCAAGAGGCTCTTGGCGATGGTGCAGCGTTGGCTCGATGCTGGCGCCGCGAAGCGCTTTGTGTGCACCCTCAAGTTCCAGGGCGAGACCGACCACGAGACGGTTGAAGCCTTCGCGAAGATCCCGGGCTCACGATTGATGCACCTGCACCACAACCGGCACGAGCTGACCTGGGTGAAGCTCGACTCTAAATAGAGCAGTCCCGAATATAGCTATGGCGTCAGGATCGTGGTCAGGTCGGTGAGGGTGTGAGTGTAGCTGAGCACGGTCCCGAAGCTGCTCTCCATCCGCCAGACCCTGTCTCCGTTGGCGTCCAGCTCATCGATGACCCCCGAAGTGCTGAAGGTGCCAATGGTGTGGCCATTGTCCAGTCGCTGCACGCTGCCGAGCACCTCAGAGGTGATCGTGCCGCCGGGGTCGTAAGACCACACCTCCTCGGCGGTCATCGTGTCTTCATCAAACGAGATCTCCACCAGCTCAGCCTCCAGAGCGGTCGAGTCGTTATCGTTGAACACCAGCAGGCCAGACTCCAACACCTGGAACTGATGGGCGCGATTGAGCAGCGTCTCGTTGTTTTGGTCGAAGTCGCTGAACGATCCACCAAGCAGCCAGTCCAGCTCCCCGGAGGTGCGGTCGATTCGCGCGATCGTGTCCATGTTGTACAGGGAGACGTAGTAGGTGTCTGCCTCGGGGTCGTACTGGATGGCGTTGGCGTGGGTCCAGCCCGGCCCCTGGGACGCGACGGACGCGGAGAACTCCAGATCATCCCAGGTCGACCAGATCACCGCCTGGCTGCCGTCGGGGTACAGCTCGACGATGCGATCACCGAGGTTCCCGGGATCGACGACGTGATCCTCATCAAATGCGATGTAAGCAATGGTGCCGTCCTCATGGATGAGGAAGTCGTGGTGGAAGCCCGGGGCGGAGATCGACTCCACGGTGCTGCCATCCAGCGAGACCCGGATCAGCTCTCCCGTGTTGTCTGAGTCAGACGGCGGGTAGCTGGGAGAGCGACCATAGACGAGCGCCCTGTTGACTGGATCGGGCTGGATCTGGGTGATGTAGATGTTTGGGGTGTCATCGGCATACGCCCAGACATACTGCCCCTCACGATCGAGGATCACCCCGATGGAGGGCTCGCCCATGATGGTGGTGAGCAGGTAACCGCTGGCAGCGTCGGCCTCCCCGGTGACGGTCATGCCCGGCAGCGCCAGCGCCAGCGCACCGCTGCGGAAGTCGGTGGTGAGCTCGACAGGATCATCATCAAGAAGCACCCGCAGCGTGGCCTCGTAGGGGCTGTCAGAGCGCAGCCCGATGAGGTCAGCAGTGTAGCGAAAGGTGCCGTTGTCTTGAGTGACGACTGCAGGGACAGCGAGGGTGTCAGTCTCAGTGTCGTACACCACCTCACCTGCGCCCTCGACAGAGCTCTCCCAGGTGACCTGGACAACCGTACCGACGGACCCAGGCGTAAAGATTACGTCTGAAAGCTCAGGCTGACAACCCGACAAAACTATCGCAGCAGATAACATTCGCATGAACTTAGGTAAGGTCTTGAATAGCAACATGTCTCTCACCCATACGGGTGAATTTCAGTGTTCAACAATTCACCAGATCGAGGGATATACCAACAAATACAGCCACAGTATAGTCAGCGACAGTCGGAGTCTCGATGCAACAGCACACGTTCTGTCGCATCGCAATCTCTGTCGACAGGGCGGGTTTGTGCAGACGACGTCTCCGAAGCGAGTCTTACTGGTTCAGAGCTACCTGGGTCGAAAGGGGGTATCGGATCAACTGGTCTACCCAATCGGGCTGTCCTGCATCGCCACCGCGCTGGATGCGGCAGGTCACATCCCCTGGATCGTCGACCTGAACGTCGGCGGGGAGCCCTACGAGCGACTCGAACGCGAGATCCAGCGATTCAAGCCTGATGTGATCGGGGTCAGCCAGCGAAACATCGACTCCACCACCCGAAAGGCGCCGTTCGTCTACCACACCCAGCTGCGGCCCACACTGCGAACGATCCGACAGCACGCCCCTCACGCTGTCACCGTCATCGGCGGCCCCGGGTTCACCCAGTCCTCCGACGCCTTCTTTGAGCGCTACGACTTCGACTTCGGCGTGAAGTCTGAGGGCGAGGAGACCATCGTCTCGCTGCTGGAGAACCTCTCCACCCCCCACAAGGTCCGCGGGGTGTACTACCGCGGCGAGGGCGGCCGACCGGTGTTCACCGGCGATGCGTCCATGCCCACCTTCGAGACGCTGCCCTATCCAAAGCGGCACTTCATCGACTGGGAGCTGTACCGACAGGAGGAGCGCGCCCGCCACCTGTTCCTCGACATCGGCATCGAGTCCACCCGCGGCTGCCCCCGAAAGTGCGCCTACTGCAACTACCCCATGCTCAACGGCGTCAAGCTCCGCCGCAAGCCGCCCGCGGTGGTGGTCGATGAGATCGAGTACCTCCAGCGGACCTTCAACATCCCGCAGTTCACCTTCACCGACAGCCGGTTCAATGAGAACTCCCGGCACGCCCGGGCCGTCTGCGAGGAGATCATCCGCCGCGGTGTGAAGATCCGCTGGGTGGCCTGGCTGGGGTTTCGGCGGATCTCTTCGGAATTCCTCAGCCTGATGCGCGACGCGGGCTGCTATCGGGTGGCGTTTTCACCCGACGGCCTGCTCCAGCCCAGCCTCAACCGCATGCGCAAGGAGCTGCGCACCCAAGAGATCTTCGACTCCATCAAGGCGGTTCAGAAGGTGCCTGGCCTCAAGTCGAGCTGGAGCTTCTTCGCCACCCCGCCCTCCACCAGCAACCGCGAGCAGCTCGCCATGCTCGGCATGTACGCCTACATCCACGGCTCCATGCCCGGCCGGGGTCGCATGATGCTGAACTGGTGTCGGGTGGAGGAGCACACCCACTTCGAGAAGATCGCGCGTGAGGATGGGGTGCTGCCAGCAGGCATCGATCTTTTGCCGGAAGATCCAGTGGCGCTGGATGCGACCTTCTATGAGCCGCCGGGCTTCCAGCGGTGGTCCCGATTCTGGAACCGCTTCCTCGACGCAGAGCTGGCCGCCCGGTTTGCCGCCGGTCGCATCGCTGCCCCCCTTCGCCGCAGTGGCCTCAAGGTCCGCGACATCACTCCAGACCACATGAAGGGCATGGCCAATGAACACAAGGGACTGGCAGACGCAGTGAGGTGAGCTGAGGGATCCACCCCTCACCCGTTTGGGGGATGGCTTTGCAGCACCAACTGTGGCATGGAGTCAGGATGTCCCTCCTGTTCTCCTGGCTGCTGACATCCCCGGTTCATGCCGAAACCCTCACACTTCTCGTGGCCGTCAGCGACTATGGAGAGCACCTCCCCCGCCTCGGTGCTGAGCAGGATGCCCGGCTGCTGAAGGCCGCGCTCATCCGCCGCGGTGTTCCTGCAGACAACATCACCGTCCTGCTGGACTCCAATGCAACCCGGGACGGCGTCACACAGTCGCTCTCACAGCTCCAGAGTCAGGCGAGACGTGGCGACCATCTCCTGATTCACTTCTCCGGGCATGGCCGGCAGATCCCCGATGACAGCGGCGACGAGAGCGACGGGCTGGACGAAGCCCTGCTCCTCTCTGGTCAGACCCTGCTGCGCGATGATGAGCTGGGAGTGGTTCTGACGGCCTTGCGGCGGACGGTCGGAGAGCACGGCAGCGTGGCGGTCACCCTGGATGCCTGCAGCGCGGGCACGATCACCCGCAGCCAGGAGCTGCCCACCCGGGGCATGTCTGGCGGCGGCCGCTCCGTCCCGCTGCTGGATGAGGCCGCCGGTGCCCCCGGTGCCCTGGTGGTCCTCTCTGCGACCGGTCCAGGCGGCAAGGCACACGAGGTGTATGGCCCCGACGGAGTGGTCAGCGGCGCCTTCAGCACTGCGCTCGCTGAGGCCCTGGCCTCCCCCCGCCCTGGCCAGACCTGGCAGGCCTTGTTTGCGCGACTTCGCGCCACCCTCAGCGCCTCCGCTCGCGGCCAGCGCCCCTTGCTGGAGGGCAGCATGTATGCCCCGGTGCTGGGAGGATCCGCCCAGGCACCACAGGCATCGGTGATGGTCACCGGGGTGCTCAGCGATGGCCGGGTCCGGCTGGGCGGTGGTCTGATGCACGGCATCGCACCGGGCGCGACCATCGAGTTCCATGCTCCGGAAGCCGCCCGACCGACTTCTGAGACCCGGGAGGCGGTCGGAACGGTCCTGGAGGCCACCTCAACCAGCGCGCTTGTGACACTGCACACCCCGGCGAAGCGAAGCACGCTGCTGTCTGGCCGGGGGTTTGTTGTGGGGGCGGTGTACACCCCGACCATGCTGCGCATCCGCCTGGAGCTGCCTCCAGCACTCACGGAGACCTGGGCGGACTTCCTGAATGCAGAGCCGCTGCTGATTCGCTCAGAGCGTGCCGCGGACTATGTGCTGTTTGAGCAGGACGACGTGGTCATGCTGCGTGCAGCGATCGAGGCTGAGGCGCTGATGCGCTCGCCTGAACCTCCCGAGGAGAGTCCGCTCAGTGAGTGGCTTCGTACCCGAGCCGCAGCTCATCTGGTGGACACCCTTCAGCTCGACCACGCGCACTACGCGATCGAGTCCCGCCTGATGATCGCTGAGCCGAAGCGCTGTGAGATCCGTAGCGCTGCGGCAGACAATTCGATCTTCTCACCTCAGGACACCATCCGGCTCCAGGTCCAGAGCCACGGCATCGCGCCGGCCTACATCACCATCCTCCACCAGGATGCCACCGGTGCCGTCGTCCAGCTCTACCCCACGCCGGGCATGCTGCCGCCGCGACTGGCACCGGGAGACACCTGGGATGTGCCGACCTGCTGGTCTCCGACTGCACCGTTTGGCATGGAGCGACTGAAGATCCTGGCGACCCGGGCCCCGGTGGACCTCAGCACCATTCTGCCCTCCAGTCGCTCCCTCCGTGGCAACCCCATCCAGGATGGATACTCCGTTGATTTGAATTTGACTACAGCACCGAATCCATAGTTTAATCTCGAAAATCAACAAAAATAGAATGTTCACTCCTCTGCTTCTGGCCACCCTGACGCTGCTGTCACCGCTCCGGGCTGCCGAGCCCACCCGAGGCCTGACCCCGGTCGGCGAGGCGTCGGCTCAGCAGCGCGTGTACGGGCGTCGGGTGGCGCTGGTCGTCGGCATCAACGACTTCGCCGAGGAGGGGCTGTCGCTGCGGTACGCCGTGCCGGATGCCCAGAGCATTGCTGCGGTGCTCGAAGAGCAGTACGGCTTTGAGGTGATCGCGCTGTACAACAGCGACGCCAGCCAGGAGAGCATCCGCGCGGTGCTCGAAGAGCTGACCTCGCTGGGGAAGGAAGACGGACTGTTGGTCTTCTGGGCCGGACATGGGACCACCATGACCGACAATGCCGGCAACGAGATGGGCTACCTGCTCCCCTGGGACGGCACCATGTCCACCGAGAATGCTGCCCAGAACATCTCGATGGCCGAGCTTCGTCGTCTGCTCGGCGAGCGGATTGAGGCCCGGCATCGGCTCCTGATCGTGGATGCCTGCTACAGCGGACTGCTCTCCGTCCGCTCCGCGACCACGCTGCCCCCACACGACCTCGCCTATGTGCAAAACCAGCTCCACCGCACCACCTTCCAGGTGCTCACAGCCGGGCAATCGGATCAGACCGTGCTCGACGGAGGTCTGTCCGGCCACTCGGTGTTCGCCGGCCGCCTGCTTGAGCAGCTCAGACAGGTCGAGGACTTTGTGACCGCCACAGAGCTGGGGGTCTCTGTCACCCGCCAGGTCAGCCAGGACGCCTACGACCGGGGCCATCAGCAGACCCCGACGTTCAACCGGATCATCGGCGATGGGGACTTCCTGCTCATTCCCAGCAACACCGTCCTGGACTTCTCCACGCTGCCCGAGCACCGCCTCACCCCACGCGGGCAGCGCAGGGCAGTCGCTTCCGGCACCTCGCTGGCCATCGGCGCGGTCGGGCTGCTGGCGGCTGGGCTCTCCGCGAGCAGCTACCGCAACGCACCGCTCAATGAGGGGTCACAGCCGGGGCTGATGGCAC
>JBLHNG010000186.1:0-11543 GCA_047621685.1 Myxococcota bacterium
GGAAGCAGTATCTTCCCCACTCCCTCGTCCCTTTGGGACGACCCCATCTTTTCCGGGCGCGAGTCCTCTGGACGGATCTCAAGAGGGTCGTGTCCCGAAGCATGATCGAAGCCTTCGTGTGAAACTTCCCGGGTATGCGGAGATCCGCGTATCGGAGGGCAGCATGGCGGACGGGACCTGGTGGATGCGGACGGTGACTGCCGGGCTGCACGCAACCTCAGAGGCGCTGTACCCAGAGAATGACTTCGGTGCGCCGGACTGGCGAACGGTCGATCTGGTCCCCCGCTGTCTTGCCTGGATGGCCGAGCTTCCCCCCCGACAGCGCGATCAGCTCTACCTGCTGTTTGGTGCCGTCGAGCTGGCGACTCCGCTTCTTGCCCCGAGCCTCCGGCGCTTCTCGAAGCTGTCGGTGAGTCGGCGGCTGGCCCTGGTCCGGCGCTGGCGGGCTTCTCGGCTCCTGCCGCTGAAACTCATCGCCGACTCGCTCAAGGCGACCACCTCGATGATGTACCTCTCCCACCCTGCCGCGCTGACCTGGATCGGCATGTACAAGGTCTGCGCCCGCCCCGATGATCCCCTCCAGGTCGAGATCCGCCCCGACGCGCTGGCGGTGTCCCAGTGACCATCCACCACCTCGACGACGTCCGCCAGGGCTTTGAGGACACCTGCGATGTCGTGGTGGTCGGCTCGGGTGCTGGGGGTGCGGTCGCCGCCGCCAACCTCGCCGCCGCCGGCCTCGACGTCATCCTCCTGGAGGCCGGCCCACAGCTGAAGGGCGCCGACATGACCCGGGACGGCCCGAAGTTCATGTCCCGGTACTACTGGGAAGGCGGGATGCGCATGATCCTGGGCAACAACCAGATCCCTGCGATGGCCGGTCGCTGCCTGGGCGGCAGCACGGTGGTCAACTCGGCGATCATGCTGAAGCTGCCAGACTGGGTGCGCAAGACCTGGGTGGCGGAAGACGGGCTGACGTGGCTGGAAGACGCCGCGCTGGATCGTTCCTTTGAGCGGGTCTTTGACCGCCTCAAGGTCGCCCCGACGCCGATGTCGGTCATGGGAAAGCGCAACCTTTTGACCCGGGACATCCTCACCAACGCCGGGCTCGACAACGGCCCCCTCCCCCGCGCGGTCCACGGCTGTGCCGGCTGCTGCGACTGCATCACTGGCTGCGCGAGCCGGGCAAAGCAGTCCGTCGACCTCAACTTCGTGCCCTCCGCCATCCGAGACGGCGCCCGTGTCTACACCTGCGCGGCCGTGGATCGGGTGCTGACCGAGGGTGTGCGCGCAGTGGGGGTCACCGGCACCGTGATCGACCCCATCGGCCGCCGCCCGCTGGCGAAGTTCACCATCCGCGCGAAGAAGGTCGTCCTCTCCGCCGGTGTCATGGCCACCCCGGTCATCCTGCTGCGCAGCGGCATCCACGGCGGCCGGCGGGTCGGCAAGACCCTGTTCATGCACCTCTCTTGTGGCGCAGTCGCGGTCATGGACGAGCCGGTCGAGCCCTGGATCGGTGCCACCCAGGGCTGGGGTGCGATCAGCCCGGACATCCAGGGGCTGAAGTACGAGTCCCTGTGGGCGCCGCCGAGCCTGATCATGGTGAAGTGGGGTGACCTCGGCGAGCGGTGGCTGCGCCAGATCCAGGATGCCCGAAACATCTGCCTGATCGCCCTGGTCTACCGAGGCCAGTGCAAGGGTCGGGTCCGTGCCCGTCGAGACGGCACCCCGCTGCCAACCCTTTGGGTCCCCAGGCACGAGATCCACACCTTGATGCGCGGCCTCAAAGTCGTCGTCGACAGCATGCTGGATATGGGCGTTCGGTTTGTGAACACCGGGGTTGTGGGCTGCCCGAACGAGATCCGGACGCCTGCAGATGCAGAGACGCTGCTGAGTCCCCGCATCAAGGCGGGCGATGTGGACATGACCGGGAACCATGTCTTTGGATCGTGTCGAATGAGCGCGGATCCGAAGCGGGGACCGGTGGATCTGGAGGGGCGGGTGCGGGGAGTCGAAGGGTTGTATGTGATGGATGGGAGCATTTGCCCGAATGGGACGGCGGTGAATCCGCAGGCGACGATTATGGCGATGAGTGATGTTTTGTCGCGGCGGTTGGGTGAGTTGACGGTTTGAAGGTTGATGTTGGTTGGTTGGGGATGGTGGTTGGTGGCGGATTGGGGATGGTGGCGGATTGGGGATGGTGGCTGATCTGGGTTGATGGTGATGCTGGCATCGTCTCCGTCCTTGAGGCTGAGGGCGCCCCCGGCTGATGGCTACGGGCCCCCTCCGCTGGCCGCGCCGCACTCCCTTTCGGCCAGCGAGACCTGTGACTGGACCATCTCTCAAGCCTCGGCTCGCTTGCTGTCTCCGGCCCCGCCAGATGTCTCTGGCGTGCGGGGCCCTCTCCGGGTTTCCCTTGCGCGCCCCGGGCGTACTACGACTTGAGACTCTCCGAACGAAGGGATGCCCCCCACACTTTTTGGGTGTACGGAGGCGGACGAAGTCGGCCGGTGGCTGCCTACGTACACCCAAAAAGTGTGGGGGGAGTCCTGCCCCGGTCCGGAGAGCCTCAAGTCGCAGACCGCCCGGGTGCGGGCAAGGGGAACCCGCAGAGGGCCGTGTCGGAGGGGCCGCACGCCAGATTCTCTGGCGGCCCCGGAGACAGCAAGTGACCCGAGGCTTGAGAGAAAGTCCCAACACTGAGAATGCCGGCCGACAGGGAGTGCAGCGCGGCCAGCGGAGGGGACCCGTAGCCATCAGCACCCAAGGACGGAGACGTCGCCAGCATCCCCATCGTCCCAGCTCAGCCATCGTCCCAGTCCAGCCACCATTCCAACTCAACCACCCCAAATCAACCCAACATCTCCAAAACCACCGCCCAGACCTCCTTCCTCAACAAATAATCCGTATGCCTCACCCCCAACAGCACCCCCTCCCCGCCCTCAACCACAGCCGTCCCCGCCGGCTGCATGATCGGATCTGACTCCGACCACAGACAAACCAACCGGACCGGCCCCCGCCAGGGAACCTGCATCCCCAGCGCCTCCATCACCACCGACCCCGGGCGCAAGTCCCGACACCGATCCGTCCCCCCCAGCCGAGCCAGCTGCGTCCCTGCATGCGGAGTCCCCAGCGTCACCAGTGTATGAACCCGCTGAATCGTGCCCACCTCCAGCAGCGCCAGCCGAGCCACCACCCCACCCATGCTGTGCGCCACGATGTCGACCTGTCCGCCATCCGACAGCCCATTGACCGCCAGGATCTCCTCGATGACCGCCGACAGTTCCCGGCCCAGGATCGTCAGATCCACCCCCGCCGTCATGCCGATGGCATAGCCCCGTCGGCGGCCCTTCAGACCCAACCATGCACGCATCGGCAGGAAGTTGCCCCGGTGGCCGCCGAGGCCGTGGAGGAAGACGAGGGGGCGGTGGCCGTCGTCGGGGAGGGCGCGGATCGGGGCATAGCGGGGGCCGAGCACGGTCAGGCCGAGCAGCGGCATCTGGAGCAGGTCGCGGCGGAGGTCGGCGTCGACCGACTCAACTGCGGTGGTGATCCCCGCCCCTGCTGCACGGGCGAAGTGGAGGGCCTGCGCGCCGAAGCGCTGCCAGAAGCCGGGACCGACTTCGACATGGGGCGTGACAACGGGAACCGGGAGGAGATCATGCATCGGGCTGCCTCTGGATGGAGCGGAGGAAGAACTGGAGGTGGGCGTCGAGGAAGTCAGGGCCGAAGGCGTCGGGGTCCCAGGTGCCCAGGGAGGCGCGGTGGATCTGGCCGTAGAGGACCGGGGCCAGCAGGACATCGACCGCGGTTCGCACGTCGATCTCTCGAAACTCCCCGGCACGCACCCCGCGCTTGAGCACCCGGGCGAACAGCCGACGGGACCGCTGAATGACCGCGTTGACGTACTCCTCGGCAATCTCTGGGAAGTTGCCTGCCTCGGCCATGACCAGCCGGGGCACCCCGGTGACCCCGCGGCGGTCGAACTCCCCGACCCAGTCCGCCAGCAGCCGCTTCAGCAGGTCGGTGGCCGAGGCGTCGGAGTCCAGCTCCAGGTCATCCCCGATGTCGAGAATCGGCACAATCGAGCCACGAACCGCCGCACGGAGGAGGTCTTCCTTGCTCTGGAAGTACAGGTAGACCGTTCCCTTCGAGACACCCGCGCGCTTGGCGACGTCCCGCATTCGGGTGGCGGCGAAGCCCTGCTCTGCGAACAGCGCGAGGGCTGCGGCCACCAGCTCCTCGGGGCGGGCCTTCTTGCGCCGACGCCACTTCGGCTCAGGCGGGGTCTCTTCGACGGGATCCGGGATGTCGTCGCTCATTGGGCTCTCACTGCTGACTGACTGGTCAGTTACTAACATAAATAACTGACCGGTCAGTTAGTTTCTCGAAATCACGCTGTAAGACCCCGCCGGCTCCTGACCGGTCAAGCTCTCCAGACGTCAAGGAGACCCTCATGAAGAAGCTCGCACTCATCCTGTTCGGCACCCTGCTCACCACCACCGCCCAGGCTGGCTCCCCCGGCGGACCGTTCGGCCTCGGACTCGCAGGCGGAAGTGGTGTCTCGGGACTGTCCGGCAAGTACTACATGGGCAGCACCGCGCTCCAGGGCACGGTCGGCATCAACGGCCTCGGCAACGACGGCGGCGGAGGCAGCATCGGCCTGACCCTCGACTACCTGCTGGAGATGCCCGACATCGCCAGCGCCGAGCCGGTCAACATCGCCTGGAACCTCGGAGTCGGCGGCGCGCTGGGCCTCGGTGACAGCTCTATCGGCATCGGAGTCGCTGGTGTCGCGGGCCTGGAGTTCAACTTCAACCCGGTCCCCATCGATGTTGTCGTCGAGTACCGCCCCGGCCTGTCGGTGATCCCCGATGTCGGCCTCAACCTCGTCAACTTCACCGGGCATGTGCGCTGGTACTTCTAGTATCCTCCCCCCATGCTCACCCTTGTCCTCCTCACCGTCGCCTCTGCCAGTGAAGAGGGCATCGTCGGATACGCCTGGGACGGGTGCAGCGACTGCCACAAGGGCACGACCCCCGACGCCGTGACCGTGACCCTCGCCGCAGAGAAGACCACGGTCAGCGGCGGCGAGACGATCCCGCTGACCCTCACCGTCGCCTCCACCGAGCCGAGCCACATCCAGGCCGGTCTCAATGTGGGCGCCGAGGATGGACTGCTCACACCCGGCGCGACCCTGCTGTTCCGCGACTACGAGATCACCCACCAGTTTCCCCACGACATGACCGACGGGGCCATGGCCTTCGACCTCAGCTGGACCGCGCCCGCCTACGCCGGCAGCTTCACCCTTTCGGGGGTCGGAAACGCCGTCGATGGCATCTCCACAGCCACCGGCGACATCTGGGCGCGCGACGAGCTGATCCTCACCGTGGTCTCCGACTGCTCCGATGTCGACGGGGATCGGGTGGGCGACTGCGAGGGCGACTGCGACGACACCGACGAGACGGTGTACCCCGACGCGGTGGACACCTGGTACGACGGCATCGACAGCGACTGTGCCGGAGACGACGACTTCGACGCCGACGCCGATGGGGTGGCGCTCTCAGAAGACTGCGACGACACCGACAGCGCGATCGGTGCCTGCGAGGAGGACTCCGGCAAGGCGGGCCCCGGCGAGCCAACCGACACCGATCCTGAAGAGATCGGGTTTGAGCCCGAGCGCGGCTGCAAGGGCAGCGCCGCAGTCCTGGTCTCGCTCAGCCTCCTCGGCTTCCGCCGCCGTCAGTCCCTTCAGACTCACCGACAGACTCACCCCCGGCAGCGCTGAGGCACCGGAATTCGGGCGAAGGCCGGCTCAGAGAGGCTGCCGAGGTACAGCCAGCCATCGCGCTCCTGGACGCTGGTGATGATCGCAAACGCCTCGCCGGAGGGGTTCTGGAGCGAGCAGCGGACCGTCCCCTCGCTGTCGAGTCCGACCACATGGCCGTACCGGACCGGAGCAGGCTGGATCGCATCAGGCAGGCGGGTCATGACCTTGCGCAGCCGCGGGCTGCCGGCAGCGAGGTCGAGCAGCACGTCGCGCGGACCGGCCAGCGCCAGCCAGAACACGCCCCCGGTGCCCGTCGAGATGCCATCGGGGAAGCCCGGGAGGTTGTCGACGATGATCTCGTCTGTGCCCGCCTTCTCCCCGGCGATCCACACCTTTCGGATCCGGTAGCGGGAGGTCTCGTTGACCAGGACGAACTGCTGCGCGGGGTCGATGGCCACGCCGTTGGCGAAGTACAGCTCATCGAGCACCACCCGCCCCTTTCCGGTAGCGGTGTCATAGGCGATCAGCCGTCCGCTCGGACCGCTCTCGATGATGTCGAGCTTCCAGTGGTGCTGATCGAACCGGACGGAGGCATCGGAGACGTAGATGACCCCGTCCACGGTGATCTCCAGGTCATCGGTGAACACCATCGGCCCGTCCACCTCCGTCAGCAGGGTGGTGATCGTGCCGTCGGGAGCAATCGAGAGCAGCCCGGCGAAGGCGTCGGCGACCAGGAGGTTGCCCGCCCCGTCCCAGTGCAGTCCCAGCGGACGCCCCCCGGTGTCCGCGAACACCTCTGGCGTAGCGTCGGGGGTGGCCCAGCGGAGGATGCGCCCATCCTGGAGCCCAGTGTAGATGCGCCCGCTGGCATCGACCTCGACATCTTCTGGGCCGTGGCCATCGGGCAGCGCGGTGACCTCTACTCCCGCGAGGTCATCATTGGGCGCATAGTCCCCGATGAACCCGGCGTCCTCTGGCACCTCCCAGGCAACCGGCTGGATCGGGGTCGGGGCAAGCGTGAGGTAGCCGAGCAGGGCCGCGAGCAGGACACCGATGGCGATCAGGATTCGTTTCATGCCGACATCGTACAATCTCGCCATGAAAGCCATCACAGTCGCCGCCAACGGACTCAACTTCACCTGCCTCAGTGAAGGCACCGGCCCGCTGGTCCTGCTGCTCCACGGCTTCCCGGACCGGGCCGACTCCTGGGCACCAATCATGGCTGGGCTGGCGGACGCCGGCTTTCGCGCGGTGGCCCCTTACATGCGTGGCTACCACCCCACCGAGATCCCCTCCGACGGGGACTACCGCGTCCCCACGCTGGGCCGGGATGCCCTCGCCCTCATCACCGCGCTTGGAGAGGAGAGCGCTGCGGTGGTCGGCCACGACTGGGGCGCATCCGTCGCCTACGCCGCCGCCAACCTCGGACCGGAGAAGGTCAGCCGGCTGGTCACCCTCGCCATCCCCCACCCCCGGATCCTCAAGCCCTCCCTCGGGGTCCTCCTCCGCGCCCGGCACTTCACCGTCTTCCAATTCGGCGCCCTCGCCCGGTGGTACACCCGCAGAAACGACCTCGCCTACATCGACTATCTCTACCGCTACTGGTCACCGACCTGGCCCGATCCACAGGCCCACATCGATGCGATCAAGGAAGACTTCCGGCGCCCGGGCCGGCTGGAAGCCGCGCTGGGCTACTACGCGGCGATGTCGGATTCCATCAAGAAGAACGCCGACAACAAGGCGATCACCGGGCGCACCAGCCAGCCGTCGCTGGTGTTTGTCGGAGACGACGACGGCGCGCTGCGATTCGAGAGTGACTTCGCTGGGATCGAGGGCTGCTTCACTGGCGGGCTGCGGCTGATTAAGGTGCCCGGCGCGGGGCACTTCATCCCCGCCGAGAAGCCCGACGCGGTGCTCGCGGAGCTGGTTCCGTTCTTGAAGGGGGAGCACGATGGCTGAGGATTCCTGGTCGCTGAGCTACAGCGACGGCAGCAACAACCACCTCCGGGTCTGGCCCGACGGTGCGGCCGTTCGCTACGCCTACACGCCCACAACCCCCGCCCAAAGCTCCAGCGGGAGCTACAGCGGCGGCAAGCCGGCCGGGGGGCTGATCCCGAATGAATTCGTGCTGGAGCTGTGGAGCCGGGTGCAGGCGCTGGCTGGCCACAGCGAGTGGCACACCGACGTCCGCGTCATGGGCAGCGGCGCGTTCACCGTCGCCATCGGAGACGACGAGCATCACTTCCGGGTCAAGCCCTGCGTCGCGATGAGCGACTTCCGCGCCTGGGCCTACGGCAGCCTCAACCTCGGGCAGCGCTAAGAAGTCACCACCAGATAGCTGGCCATTTATCTGGCGGTGGAGGTGCTGGCCGAGGATCCACTCATCGATGCTGTAGTCCAGACCCGCATAGTGGAGCCGATCCGAGATCTGCCGGGTCATGGAAGGGCTACAGCGAGACCATCGCGTAGATCAGGCACATCTCATCCCCGGTGCCATCTCCCCAGTTGATCGTCTCGTCCGTCGGGTTGTCGTAGATGCACTCCAGCGACAGCGTCGAGCCGTTCTCCACGATGTAGGCCTCTTCGAGCCGGTAGAACTGCTGGTAGTCGAAGTCCCAATCTGGAATGTCGATGATGCACTGCTCCTCCTCGCTGTCGGGCGGGGTCACGGTGATCTTGATGGACGTGCCGAGCAGGTGCATGTGCGGAGTGCCGCCCCACAGCTTGAGATCGAGGCCATAGTTGAAGGTCGTGGAGAAGCCCTCGGCGTGATCCGTCGTGCTGGGCGGGATGTTGAGGTTGGTGTCGGCGAGGGGGTAGAGGTAGACCTCCGTGCCCACCGACTCCTCCAGATCCAGGGCGAACGCGGTCTGATCGGAGCTGTCAGTGCCGTCGGGGTGGTAGTGCATCTGCAGGATGACCTTCGTGCCCGCTGACACCCGCAGTCCGGAATCCTCCGGCAGCAGCAGACCTTCGGAGCCCGGCACCCAGCCGCCGATGACTGCGGTGTTGTCGAAGCCCGGCCCGCCGAAGCAGGTGTAGCCCTCGCCCTCTTCCGCGGCATCGAGGGCCTCGGAGTTGTTGTCGGGGTCGGTGTAGAGGATGACGTGGTGGACCACCCCGTAGTTGCCGGGGAAGACCACCGCGCCAGAGACGAAGGTCTCCTCAGCCAGGCCGGGATCGACCACGAAGCAGCGGTAGTCGTCCTCAGCGTCGGGGTCGGGGACGTAGGCGGTGGCCATCTCGCCCCAGAGGTCCGTCTCGATGCCCGAGCCTGCATCGGAGACCGCAGCGGGGGAGTCCGCTGGATCTCCCTCTGGAGCGCCGAGGTCAGACCAGGACTGGAGGGTGGTGATCTGATCGTCGGTGAGTGCGCGGCGATCCTTCAGCGGCAGACAGTCGTCTTCATCCGCGGGCCAGGGCGGCATGGTGCCCGCCGCTGTGACCTCTGCGATCGGACCGGCCATGACCGAGGCCACCGAGTACTCCTCCAGGGAGAAGGTGATGCCGTCTGCGGCGTGGCAGCTGAGGCAGTTTTCAGCGAGCATGGGCTGCACATCGCGGTACCAGGTGACCCCGGGAGCGCTCTCGGTGCCGTCGTCCGATGTGACCCCCGAGGTGCTGATCCCATCGATCCCGACACCCTCGTCGCAGCCCATCAACATCATCAGAAGCCCAACCATGCTCACCTCCCGCTACACTGCACCTGTGCTGATGCAGCTTATTATCTCAACACTCCCCCCCGCCCATGCGGAAGGGTTCCTGGCGACAGACGCCGTAATGTTCGCCGACACGGTGTTGTATGTCGACATCTATAATGCCGACGACGAAGCCATCGCCTGGATCGGCAGCGGCAGCGTGGACATCTACGACGAAGCGGGCAAGGAAGTCGGCGAGCTCGGTGAGTACGAAACCCTCAGGCCGACCAGCGGGAATGGCACCTACAAGGTCGTCCTGCAAGAGGACCAGGAGCAGTGGTGGCAGGTCTCAGTCTATGAGCTGAGCATCGAGCACACCGGCCGGCTGCACAGCTACGACTGGCACTTCGACACCACCGGAACCGACTCCGGCCAGTGGGCGGACTTCTACGTCGCGGTGCCGATGGGGGATAGCAGCACGGTGAGCGTGGTAAAGGCGGAGCTGAGCGGGCTGATCGGAGACGACCTGCACATCCGCGCCAACGAAGCCGGCATCCCCGGACACAGCACCCGCAGCGTGCCGATGAAGACCGCCACCCCGTCTGGTGAGCTGGCGATCTACCTTGCGGATCCTGAGCTTGGGGCGTTCACCGAGGCGCTCACCGTGGGCACTCCTGAGTACACCCCGGATGGTGGACTGTGCGAGAACCTCCTGTCCCCCGAGGTGGTCGGCGGCACCTTCTCCATGCCCCTCGATCTCGGCGGCGTCTGGCAGGTCACCTGCGACACCAGCGGCGATGGAGAATTCGACCTCAGCGGCTACACCGACGTCATCGCCCACCACAGCGCCTCTGCCAAGGGCACCGCGTCTGTGCGCTGGGACGGGCTCGACGCGGACGGCCAGCCGGTCTCCGATGGTCCGCTGACCTGCCAGGTCGACTTCTTCCAGGGCCCCGTCCACATGCTGGTGGGCGATGCAGACACCGCATACGAGGGCGTTCGGCTGTTCACCCAGGAGGCAAGCGGCAGCTACGTCGAGAGCGTCATGTTCTGGAACGATGTCGCAGTGCAGTCCCAGGGCAACGGGCTGCCCTACACCACAGACAACGCGAAGATCTCCTCCGGCCCCGACGGGCTCAGCACCCAGCGCCCGATCATCCCAGCCGATCCCAACGAAAACACCCACGCCTGGGGGGACTACAGCGCCACCAGCAAGGGCACTGACGTCTGGATCGACACCTGGCTCGCTTCGGACACCCTCACCGCCGGTGAGATCACCCTGGAGATCATCGATCAAGACGCCGACGCCGACAGCGATCTGCTGCTCGACACCGAGGAGCGCTGCCTGACCGGGACGGACCACAAAGACGCCGACTCCGACAACGACGGACTCACCGACGGCGACGAGGTCGACGACGTGGAGAACCCGAGGGACTTCGACGGCGACGGGGACATCGACGCCCTCGACGACGACGACGACGGCGACGGCATCCTCACCGCCACCGAGATCAGCGACGGCGCCCAGCATGGTCACGACACCGACGGCGACGGCGCTGACCACTGGTACGACAAGGACTCCGACGACGACGGCATTCCCGACGAAGACGAGCCCGGAGATGCCAACGGAGATGGGGTCCCCGACTACCTCCAGGCCGAAGGGACACCCGACACCGGCACTCCCGACACCGGCACTCCCGACACCGGCACTCCCGACACCGGCGATCCCAGCCCCGGCCTCCTCGGCCGCTTCCAGGGCGGTGCCTGCACCTGCGGGGGCGGGGGTGTGGCGGCGGGCTGGCTGCTCGTCCCGCTGCTCCTGCTTGTTCGACGCCGCCGCTACTGCTGATCAGCGATCCAGTCGTCGAGCTTGTCCAGGGCGTCCGCGGTGCTGTTCATCGAGAGGTTGTAGGCGGTGTCCTCATCGAGCCCTGAGTAGTCCGACTCAGTCCACACCCCATACAGCCGCAGCGTCTGGTCGCCGTCGGGGATGTAGAGGTCAATCTCAAAGCTCTGGTAGATGTGGTTCGAGTCACTGTCGCCATGCGCAGCCTCCTCGATCCACCCCCGGGCGATCACCGCATCTCCCAGGGTCTCCGAGGTGATCCAGCGGTACTGCTTGATCAAGCGGTACTCGATCC
>JBLHNG010000187.1:0-11528 GCA_047621685.1 Myxococcota bacterium
GCTACGGCAACGAGAAGAGCCGGATCGACCTGCTGCTGGAGGACGACAAGCAGGGGCGCTGCTTCGTGGAGGTCAAGAGCGTGACCATGGCGGACACTGGCACCGGGGCGATGTTCCCCGACTCGGTGACCAAGCGGGGCACCCGCCACCTTCGAGAGCTGATGGCCCAGAAGGCCGCCGGGGATCGCGCGGTGCTGTTCTTCCTGCTCTCCCGCGCCGGACGCACCCACCTCAGACCCGCCGATGAGATCGACGCCGTCTACGGCCAGACCCTGCGCGAAGCCATCAACGCCGGGGTCGAGGTCATCGCGCACCGGGCGGTGTTCTCAGGGGGACTCACCGACTACAGCATCACCTGTGATGCCGCAGTAGCGGTCAAGACCTGATCAGTTCCCGGTGTCTGTTCCGGTGTCCAGACCGCCGGTGCTTCCGCCGACGCCCTCAGGCGGGACCACACCGGTCAGCAGGTACTCCACCGCTGCCTGCGCCAGCTCGATGTCGCGGTTGAGGAAGACGTGTGCAGACTCACCGCGGTTGTCGACCCAGGCACCCGGGAGATTGGCAATCACCTCCGCGGTGGATGTGGTGGACGCGACCGGAACCCGGGGATCAGCATCGGAGTAGATGAAGCCGACGCGATCCGGCAGCGCCCCCTGCCCGGCGAGCGCGAGCAGGGACCAGTCGGAGATGTTGTCGAGGTTGTCCGTTCCGAAGATGCGCTCGATGCCGATCTCCTGTGCGGCGAACGTGGACGGATCGGAGACGAAGGGAGTGAGATCGTCGGGCGAGGAGTCGATGAGGATGCCCGAGATCGGCGGGGTGTTGTCCCGCATCAGCAGCTCAACCACGCCCCGACCACCTTCTCCCAGTCCGATCAGGTAGATGGAGTTGGGATCGACAGAGACGGGGATCGAGAATCCGCGCGCCTCTGCAAAAGCCGGATCGACGATGGACTGGACCATCCAGGAGGCGATGGTGCGGCCATTGCGGGCCAGCGCGGACTCCAGGGAGTAGTCGTTGTCCTGGATCCCCTCCTCATTGTGCCAGAGGTCCCCCCAGCAGTTTCCAGGGTAGAGCTGGACAAACCCGGCGTCGGCCAGTGCGGCAGGCAGCGCGCCGAGGTTGACCTCAGAGGCATCCACCGGACTCAGGGACAGCCCGAAGGTCTCCCAGATCTTGCTGACTGCCCAGCCCCGCTCAAGCCGGCTCGGGGTCTGGTAGTGGTCACCGTCGAGGGTGCCCTCCAGCAGGTAGTCGAACACCCCGGAGTGCATCACGATGGCGACCGGGGCCTGGCCCTGGAGATCCTCGGGATAGACCGCCGCGAACCGGGTGCCCTGCCCGTCGGGGCAGTTCAGCTCGGTGTCGAAAACGCTGATGACAGCGGAGTCGCTGGCCATCAGAGGATTGGAGTAAGGCACCTCGCTGAAGTCCAGCGTCGGGAGGTCAGAGAAGCTCTGCCAGCACCCGGTGAGCAGCATCCAAAACACGATGATTTCCTCCAGCGCGCACTATAGCACCGGGCCTGACCGACCTGATACTGGGTGTGGTAGAACATGTCCTGCTCTGGAGGCCACAATGATCCGCTGGATGTCCGCTGCTGCGCTGCTTTCTGCCTTCGCCGCCTGTGACGGTGCCGAGGAGGCTCCTCCAACGGGACCGACTCCCGAAGAAGCCTGCCCGAAGGTCTCAATGGACAACATGTCCGGTCAGTGGATCAAGTTCGAGGGGCGGGCGGTCAAAGAGTACCGCTTCGAGATCGTCGAAGAGGGCGGGAGCTACACCCTCTGGTACACCGGCGGTGGCTTCACAAAGAGGTCCATGAAGGGTGAGAAGCGTGGCTCAGACGTCATGTTTACTGAAGTCTTCGATGCAAAGCGGGAGAGCATGTACAAGGCGGGCAGCACCTCGAAGGTCCGTCTGTATGTCGAGCCTCGAAAGAAGGACTGCAGCCTCCGGGTCTCAGAGATGGCCGTGGAGTGGAAGGGCGACAAGGTGTCCGAGCGCGCCAAGGGCACCTTCACCACCTTCGTCGAGGTGCCCAAAGGCCCGGTGCTCACCTTCCGTCCCTGCGATGAGGAGCTGTTCATCGGTGCGGCAGCGACCGATCATGCTGAGATGATGGCTCAGGTCGAGCGCAGCGGTGCTGCGGAGCCAGCCGGCGAGATGGGCGACGCGGTGCCGCTGGGCACCTGGACCGATGCCGCAGCCGACGGAGACGCCGCCTGCACCTACGACATGGACCTCTACTTCGACGACACCTCTGCCCGGGACAAGGACGGCAACGTGCTGACCGCGGTTCCTGCAGGCGAGGTCGCCGACGGCAAGCGCCACTGGGTGATTCCCGTCTGGTACGCACCCTGGACCGGCAACCACCACTTCGAGGCCTACCGCTACAAGACCTGCGACGGCGGCAGCCGCGAGGTCATCGGTGTGTCCTGCCTTGAGGCGATCCTTCAGTAGCCTCTGCTGACTTCGATAGCGTCTGGACAACTCTGGCATTAGGCTGACGCAATGAGATGGCAGCTCGTTGACCGTATTGAATCGCTGATCCCCGGAGAATCGGCGGTTGGCTATCGCCGCTACCCCGCGGACTCCCCCTTCTTCGCCGATCACTTCCCGGGATTTCCGGTGGTGCCCGGGGTGCTGATCCTGGAGTCCCTCGCTCAGGTCTCTGGAAAGCTCATCGGCTACACCGTGCGCAAGGAACGCGGAGACTGGCCGTTTCCGATCCTCAGCATGGCCAACAACGTCAAGTTCCGGAAATTTGTCCGCCCCGACCAGGACATCCGGCTTGAGACCCGCATCACCATGATGCGAGAAGAGATGGCGGCGGTCCAGGTCAGGGCAAAGATCGGCAAGAAGGTCCACGCCCAGGCCGAGCAGATCTTCGTATTCAACGCCGTGCCCCTGGATGACCCTGAGGAGATGGCCCGGGTCGAGGCCCTGGAGCGCGCTCACCTCAAGGCCCTGTGGCCGGACTACCCGGAGGAGTCATGAGCCGGGTCGTCATCACCGGGGTCGGCATGACCTCCCCGCTGGGCAGCACCGTCGCAGCGTCGTGGGCTGGCATCCGAGAGGGCCGCAGTGCCATCGGACCGATCACCCGCTTTGACTCCACCGGCTACCCGGTCCGGTTCGCCGCTCAGGCAGAGGACCCCGGCACCTCGCTGATCACCACGCCCTGGCCAGCGCTGCCTGCCGATGCGCTGTTTGACCTCAAGGATCGGCTGGCCTTCGCTGCAGTCACCGAGGCCCTCGCCCAGTCCGGGCTCCCCACAGCGAGAGATCGGGTCGGGGTCTGTGTCGGCAGCGAAGCCTCCCGCCCTCCCCTGAGCCTGGTCGCAGAGCGCCTCCTCAACAACCGCCCTCCGCCCGCCGCTGAGCTGGCCCGGATGTCCCCCGACGCCCCGACCCGCATGATCGCCGCGATGCTCGGGGCCACCGGTCCGCTGAGCACCATCTCCACCGCCTGCACCAGCTCCAGCCAGGCCGTCGGTGAGGGCATGCTCCAGATCCGACGGGGCCGGGCGGACGTGATGATCGTCGGCGGGGCCGATGTGCTGGTCGATCCGATCATGGTCACCGGCTTCTCCCTGCTCGGCGCGCTCTCGACCCGAAACGACGATCCCACTGCCGCCAGCCGGCCGTTCGACATCGATCGCGATGGCTTCGTGCTCGGTGAGGGCGCGGGCTTTCTGGTCCTGGAGTCCGAGGCGCACGCCCGAGCCCGTGGCGCGGAGATCCTCGGGGTGCTCTCCGGGTTCGGCTGCTCCTGTAACGCCTACCGGATCACCGACTCCCCGCCCGACGGGCGCGGCGCGGCCCAGTCGATGACCGCAGCCCTGGCCGACGCCGGGCTCACCGCCGATCAGCTCGGCTACATCAACGCCCACGGCACCTCCACCCAGCAAAACGACGCCAGCGAGACCCGGGGCATCCAGCGGGCGCTCGGAAGCGCCGTGGGGCAGGTGCCGGTCAGCAGCACCAAGAGCGCAATGGGCCACCTCGTCGCAGCGTGTGGAGCAGTCGAGGTCATCCTCTGCCTCCAGGCCATCCGCGACGGCGTCCTGCCCCCGACCTTAAACCTCGATCGCCCCGACCCGGCCTGCGACCTCACCCACGTCCCGCTCTCTGCGCGCGATGCCCCGGTGCGACACGCGATGACCAATGCGTTCGGATTTGGTGGAAGCAACGGCAGCATTGTGGTCTCTGCGATCTGAAGGGGGAGCCATGGAGGTCGCGATCACTGCGGTGGCGCTGGACTGCGCACTGGGAGCCGATGGCGATGCGGTGGCCGCCATCCTCGCCGGAGAGGTCGGGGTTCGCCCTCACCCGCCGCTGTCTTGGCTGCCCTCCGACCTCGCCGGGCTGGCCACCCCGAGCCACCGTCCCTGGCTCAAGCGTCGAAAAGACGCCAAGCTCATGACCCGCGCCGCCCGGCTCGGCCTGTCGGTCTGTGGTCGCGCGGTGTCTGGCTACACCGGCTCGCGCAGGGATCTGGGGCTGTTCATCGGAGTCGGCCGAGAGCCCCCCGACGACGGAGAAGCCGAGGACTCACTGGCTGCAGCCGCCCGGGACGGCCTGCTCGACGAGACCCTGCTCGCCGGACGCGGGCGCGATCTCTACCCGCCGCTGCTGCCGCTGAAGACCCTGCCCAACATGATCCTCGCCCACGCCTCCATCAACCTCGGCATCCAGGGCGACAACGGCGCCTGGGCCGGAGACGAAGACGCCGCCCTCCAGGCACTCCGTGCCGGCTACTGGGCGGTCATTGAGGGGCGCTGTCCCGCAGCGCTGGTCGGCGGGGCAGACAGCAGCGTCGAGCTGGGTGCGGCACGGGATCGACTCCGACGCGGTCGCACCGGCCCCCCCGGCGAAGGCGCCGCAGCATTCCTCCTCCAGCCCATCGCCGAGGCCACCGCCCCCATCGCCCTGCTCTCCCTCACCGCACCCGGCTCCGACGTGCCGGATCGCCGCGTTCAGCTTGGAGACTGCGGTGCCGCTGAAGGAATCCTGGCCCTGGCGATCGCCGTGCTGAGTGGTCAATCCGCTGTGATAGGCCCGCTGTCGGTGCGTCCGGCCGGTGGCAGGTCGAGGGATTGAGTATAATGGTGTTGCCCGAAGTCAGGAACGTTCGCCTTGCCCACACGTGAGTCCGCCCGCAGATTCCACTTCCTCCGCGAGATCGCCTCGGGGGGGTTCGGCAGCGTCTACCTCTGCAAGGTGGTGCACGTTGATGGCTTCTCCCGTCTTGCGGCGGTGAAGATGCTCAAAGCGCAGTGGAACGACAACGAAGAGATCGTCCACCGCATCCGCGACGAGGCCCGACTGCTCGGTCTCCTGAGGCACCGCAACATCGTCGACGTGATGGATCTCACCTCCATCGACGGCCGCACCGCAGTCATCATGGAGTACCTCGAAGCCGTCGACTTCCGGATCGTCATCGCAGAGCTGACCGACCCCCAGCTCAACATCAAGCAGGCCCGCATCCCGGTCCGCTCCGCCCTCGAGGCCATGGCCGCGGTGGCCGGCGCCCTGGATGCCGCGTACAACCGCCCGCCGATCCCCGGCGAGAAGCCGCTGCGGGTGATCCACCGGGACATCAAGCCCTCCAACATCATGATCGACGAGACGGGCATGGTGAAGGTGCTCGACTTCGGTGTCGCCCGAAGCGAGATCGAGAACCGGGAGAGCCACACCCGGGAGCTGCAGTTCGGCTCGGTGGACTACATGGCCCCCGAGCGGCTGTTCTTCGAGCCCGAGACCCCGGCCTCCGACGTCTACTCCCTGTCAGCGACCCTGTTCGAGATCCTCGCACTGGAGAAGCTCGGCAAGGCCCGTGGGAGTCCGGACCGCCACGCCACCCACCTCGCCGACCGTCTCTCGTTTTTGCGCGCCCAGATCGGACTCACCGGCACCCCAGCCATCGAGCTGGAGGCGCTGCTGCGCTCGGGTCTGGCGTTCGATCATGAGAGCCGTCCGACCGCTGCTGCCTTCTTCCAGCGCGCCCGGGCCCTCGCACGGTTGATGGAGAGCGAGGAGCTGACGAGCTGGTCAGAGCGAGAGCTGCCGCCGATGGTTCGCCGGTTCCAGTCCACCCACCGCAAGGACAGTCCGCTGTCTGACCGGGTGCTCACCGAAGACTCCCTGGCCCTCACCCCGACCAACGCCTCCCCCGAGGTGCCGCCCCGTGGGGAGGACATCCAGCGTGGTGCCCTCAGCGAGCTGTCGTCTTCGCCCGAGGTCTTCACCCCCTCCCCGGCCACCGGTGCCCCTCGCCTCCCGACCCTCGACGATGCGCCAGATCTCACCGATCCAGGTGGCTGGGAGGACATCCCGACCACCATCGGCACCAACGGTCTCGATGAGCCGGACTTCCCAAAGCCCCGTGCTCCCATAAAGCCGCCGCTGCCAGTCGCGGTTCCACCAGACCCCGCCGATCCCCTCGCGGACGCCCACACCATCAGCATGCCGACCCCGGTCTCCAGCGTGCCGCGCATGGCGGACCCAGACGACGATCCCACCATCCACATGCGCAACCCCCTCGGCATCCGTCCCGGCGCTGGTCAGGCCCAGCCTCGAAAGCCCGCCACGCCGGTCATGGCCTCGGTGTCCAACGACGAGCCCCCAGCGAAGCGCAGGATCAGCCCGGTGTGGATCGGACTCGGGCTCATCGGTGGTTGTCTGTTCCCGGTGTCCATCATCGGACTCGGGGCCCTGTTCGTCTTCCTCAGCTTCTCCTCTTCAGAAGCTCCCGAAGACATCATCGGTCCGACTCCAATCGAGATCGTCGAGCCTGCAACCATTGAGGCACCGCCCGAGCCGGCTGAGCTGACCGAGCCGGCTGAGCTGACCGAGCCGGCTGAGCCCGCTGCTGGCATCACGTTCACCTCGCTGGAGTCTGACACTGCGAAGATGATCGTCCGGTGTGACGAGGAGAAGTCCCGTGGTGCTGAGAGCGCAAGCATCAGTCTGGAGTCTGCGACCTCCTGCACTGTCACCGCCATCCGCTCCGACCGAAGTCGCCTGACCGCGGTGGTCTCCGGAGTGACGTCCGGCAGCTACCGTTGCTTTGAGGGCGGTGAGTCCAAGTGCGAGCGTGAGTAGCCCGCCCTCCATCGTTGTGACCGGTGTGGGTGTGGTGTCTGCGGCAGGTGTCGGCCTCTCTGCGCTCTCCGATGCCCTCAGGCGCGGTGTCTGCTGTGCCCGTCCCAGCAACAGCGCGCTGCCGGTGAGCGCGGTCGCTGCGGTGCCCCAGCCCATCGCCAGCCACCCCGATTTCCCCGATGATCGCAAGGCATGGCTGGCGCTGACTGCGCTGAACGAGGCGATGTCCGATGCCGGTCTGCCTCAGCGCGGTCCCCGCCGTCGCGCGGTGTTCCTCGGAACCGGCCTGTCCTCCATCACCCCGGCCGAGCTGGCCGAGGATCTCTACCCCCACCTCACCGAAAGCGGCTTCGATCGCGCCTCGATGGGGCGGGATCTCTCCCCGAATCGGGCTGGCCCCCGCCGCCACCTTCCCGGGCGGGTCACCAACTATATCGCCGACCGGCTCGGCGCGACCGGCCCCCGGGGCACCAGCTTCTCCGCCTGTGCCGCCGCGGCCATGGCCATCGCGGAGGGCATGAGAGCCCTCCGTCGAGGAGAGGCTGACGTGGCGATCGTCGGCGGGCATGACAGCATGATCCACCCGATGGGCATCCTGTCGTTCGTGGTCCTTGGCGCGCTGGCTGAGGAGGCCTGCCGTCCGTTCGACAAGGACCGAAACGGCTTCCTCATCGGCGAGGGCGCCGCCATCCTGATCCTGGAGCGCGCGGAGGATGCCCGACAGCGAGGCGCATCGGTGCGCGCGAACCTCCTCGGATCCGGAACCAGCGTGGATGCCTGGAACATCACCGCTCCCCATCCCGATGGCGTGGGCGCAGAGCTGTCGATGCGGCGGGCGCTGGCCGATGCGGGCCTCTCCCCGTCGGATGTCGACTACGTCAACGCCCACGGCACCGGCACCCCGGTCGGTGATGTTGCCGAGGCCCGGGCGATCCAGCGCGTCCTCGGTGCCGTCCCGGTCTCCTCGATCAAGGGCGCCGTCGGACACACCATCGCCGCAGCCGGCGCGGTCGAGGCCGCAGCCTGTATCGCAGCGCTCCAGGGTGGCTGGATGCCCGGCACCACTGGACTCCTCAGTCCCGATCCCGGCTGCCCCGTCACCGCCTTGACCACACCGGTCACCGCACAGGCACAGGTCATGCTCTCCAATTCGTTTGGCTTCGGCGGCCAGAACTGCACCCTCCTCCTTGGACAACACACCCCATGAGCGTGACCGATCTCCCCAGCGTGATGGAGCTTCCCGTTCGGGTCTGCGGCATTGGCCTGCTGTGCCCTGCTGGCATCGGAGCAGAGGGTGCAACCGGTGGCCGCCCCGGTGAGGTTCCCGGCTTCCGGGCGCGGGCCTACATCAAGGACCGAAAGAGCCTCAAGCTGATGACCCGCGGGGTCAAGCTCGGCGTCTCCGGCATTCGCCTTGCCCTGTCTGAAGCCGGTGAGCTGGACGATCTCCCCCCGGGACGACGTGGCGTCTACGTTGGGGCCAGCCCCCAGCCCGGCGACCCAGAGGATCTGCGGCTCGCACTGGAGCGCTCGATGGGACCGAGCGGCTTCGATGTCGGGCGGTTCGCCACGGAGGGCTACCCGGTGATTCACCCCCTCTGGTTGGTGCGTGGGCTGTCCAACAATGTGCTCGGCATCGCCAGCGCCAACCACAACCTCCAGGGCACCAACAGCAACTACTGCGATGGACCGGAGGGCGGCTGGACCGCGTTGATCGAGGGTGCGCTGGCGGTGGCTGAGGGACGGGCCGATGCGGTGGTCGCGGGCGGTGCAGACTCCCTCATCGGCGCCGCTTCGCTGCTCGGCGGTCGGAAGTGCGGCGAAGCTGCGGCGTTTGTGGTCTTTCGGCCCGCTCAGCCCGGTGCCCCGCCGCTTCGCTTGGACCGCGCCACCCTCGACGCTGCAGAGGACGACCTCGGCTACCTCGGCGCGGCCACCTGGCCCGTCGCCTTCGCCCGGTCGCTACTCCTCGGTAGATAGAACCATGCGCTGTGCCGGATCGACCACAAACCGCCCGGCGATCGCGTCCTGACCGAGCCGCAGCACCGCAGGACCATCCACCCGCTCCAGGAGGAGGGTGAGCACGCTCGTGCCGATGCAGACCGTGGTGCTGATCGGCGCTGCTGCCCCTCCGCCGAGCACTGAGCCGGTTCGCCCGGTGTCCATGATCACGGAGACCTCAGCGAGACCGAGATCCGGCAGGGCCGCACGCTCCTCCAGGCCGACCAGAAGCCGACCCACCGGGAGCAGCCGACGCGACTCCTCCAGATCCGCCCAGTCTTCGTCTTCGACCTGCTCCTCATCGTCGATGGGCCAGTCGAGCACCGTGGGCTCCTCGACCTCATGCCAGGCCGCTTCCTCGACGGCGTCTTCATCGACTTCCGCCCAGTACAGGTCGTCCCCGGGAGGCTCCGTGTCGGACTCTGCGTCGACCTCCGGCACACCGTCGTCGTCTTCGAGGACCTCGATCTCAGAAGGGACGGGCTCGTCGTCTGGGCCCTCCCAGACAAAGGACGGCGGCTCTGGCGGCTCGTCGATTGGGCTGGGCGGCGGCTCTGGTAGGGGGGCGGAGTCGGTGGGCTCGTCATCCGCGAGCAGGTCGTCCGGCTCATCGAGGGGATCGCGGGGCTTGTCAGGCATTGCTAGTTCGGTATCACGACGCCGACGCCCCAGGCCAGCCCGCACGGAAGTTCCCCTGGTTCGGCGGAGGTGGCAGCGCCTGGTGGGAACCATCTGGCGCTCTGAGGTGTGCAGGACGGGTCGCTGAGTGAGCCGACGTGTGGTTAGGCGCGGGTGTCAGGTTGGGGTCCGCTGGGCGGGTAGTCCAGGGGGAGCGATGACTGGTGTCCGGCTGGGGGGTCGCAGGGGGAGCGACGACTGGAGAGAGCCGACGTAAGGCGGTGAATGGAGGAAGTGCAGCCCCCCTTGAGCGAAGCGCCATGAGCGGGCCGTAGGCCAGCGTTGGTGCGGAGCGGCCAGAAAAAGAATGGCGCCGACGATGGCGGACCCCAACCATCCGGGGAGAGATCACCCGCCGTCATCCCATCGCCAAGACGCTGAGAAGCCCGAAGGGCAAGCAGAACAGGTAAGCAACATCTAGACCTGAGATGGGCGAATCCTTGAAGTGCGGTACTGCCAACCCCACCACGTCAGCTCGCCCACCTCCAACCGGCACCTGCCGAAACTCAATGGTGGGGACGGTGAGCACGGCAGCTCCAGATCAGGGTGGCAATTGCGACCGGCAATTGCCGACCACTCAGCGGCGGGTACACCAGCCACCCCCCAGGTTAAACCCACCAGGCCCCACATAAAACAACGTCTCGAAGACTATCAACCCAAACAAGAAGCCCCGGAATGGGAATCAACAGTCACCAATCTGGCCAAAACCAGCTCCTCAACAGTCGCCCCATCGCCATAGACTTCTTCTCCGGTGTCGGTGGCCTCTCGCTCGGACTCGAGCTCGCCGGATTCGTTTCCGGACTCCACATCGAAGTCGACCCCAAAGCCAGCCAATACGCGAAGTATAACTTCCCGTTTGCAGCCCACTTTGGAGGCGGCACAGACGGTGACATCCAACGTGTCTCCTCAAAACAGATCATGTCAGCCATTGGACATCGAGACATCGCCCTGATTGCCGGAGGCCCTCCCTGCCAAGGCTTCAGCAGGGCAGGACGACGACGTGTAGATGATCCGCTAAACAACCTTGTTCTCCGCATGTCTGAGCTGATCTTAGAGCTTCAACCAAGGGCATTCCTGATCGAGAATGTCCCTGGCATCCGACAGGGCGAGTACTGGCAATTAGAAAAGGCCATCGAGATGTTGGCCAGCCAATACCAAATCGAAGGCCCAACCGAACTGTTCGCTCCTGAGTTTGGCGTTCCCCAGATCCGAAAGCGGGTATTCGTTCTCGGAACACGAAGCGGTGAACACCGCCCCCAAACCCCCACACCAACCCACACAAACACTCAAACAGAGCCCCCACGCCCCCTCCCCTCAGTGCCAACAGTCTGGGATGCCATTTCCGACATACCAGATTGTGATGCATTCCCGTACCTGATTGATAAAGACACGGCCCCATACAGCGCACCGCCTGAAGCGGCGTATGCAATCCTGATGCGCGATCAGCTGGCGGGGTTGGGATTAGAGCGAGGATATGTGGTGGACTGGGACCAAACGATGTGCACCAACATCCGCCGAACCCAGCATGGCAAGAGCATCTCAGCACGCCTGAAGATCCTGAAACCAGGCAAGACAGACAAAGCCAGCCGCATCAAACGACTCGACCCCTGCGGACTCAGCACAACGGTCCGAGCAGGCACAACCTCTGCCCGAGGAGCCTGGAGTGCCCCCCGCCCTTGCCACCCGACCCTGTCTCGGGTCGTAACGACTCGGGAAAGTGCTCGATTCCAGAGCTTCCC
>JBLHNG010000188.1:0-11523 GCA_047621685.1 Myxococcota bacterium
AGGTCCATCAGCTTCGCTTCACCACAAGCTTGAGGGGGGTGCCGCTGCTGTCCACGGTGATCTCCGTCGGGATGGCTGCCCCCTCCGCCAGGGAGAGCACCAGCCGGATCCGCTGACCCGCATCATAGCGCCCTGCCCGAGTGCCACCGACCGGCATGCCCAGCGAGGTGCCGGTTGGAGCCCAGTCCAGGGCAGCGGTGAGGATGATCTCCAGGATGAGCTGCCCATTGGCGTGCAGCTTCACCACCGCGATGAGGGTGCGCGAGATCGGTGCAGCCTTCTCCTTCGACACTGACTCTGACTCTGACTTCGCAGGAGCCTTCGGGGTCGCCCGGCGACGGGACAGCTTCTTGCGCAGGCCGTCGAAGGCCCGGCTCGGCGCCTTGTCCTGGCGGCCACCGCGAGCTGAGGCTCGGGACCGACCGATCACCGGCTCCGGATCCGCAGGCGAGCCGAAGAAGTCACCGGCCATCGGGGAATCCTCAGCATCCATCACGCTCTCCTCCTCCTCCTCGGAGGGCGGCAGCGCGCCGCCGCCACCGGCGGAGCCCTTGAACCGATCGGCCGGGCCGCGCCTCGGTGCCCCCTGAGAGGCCGACATCGGAGCCGAAGGGGGCACAGCGCCAAGCTCGTTCTCCGAAAAGGCGATCACCGCGCAATAGATGTCGTCGTCGAAGCCCTCAAACCGATCCACCGCACGCGACCGCCGCAGCCCTGCGCCCTCCGCCGACATGCCATAAGGCAGCGCGTGGGGCACCCGCTCGGTGCGGGTCGGGGCACTGGGATCAACCGTGGCCTCTTCAGTCGCTGCGATCCAGCTCGTCAGCCGCGTCGAGATGCCTGCACTCAGGCCGAGCGCTTCGATCTGAGCATCCACTACAGCCTTGTCGCCGCCCGCCGCAATGCGCAGCTCCAGGTCCTCGACCTTCTCCCGGGCGAACCGGGTGGCCAGCACCGACCGGCCGCCGGTGGTGTCGGGGACCTCCAGCGCGGTCTGCCAGGGTCCGGCAGCGGTGTGTCCGGAGAGGATGAGGGTGCCCGGCTTGAGGTGCAGCGAGATGCGGGACGGGGAGCCGGCGAACAGGTCCGGAAGGCGACGGGGAGCGTGGTCGATGAGGGCGGTGCCCGACAGGGTGAAGTCGACGATCTCCGGGCGGCTGGTGCGGGCCAGGAGGATCTGCGCTGCCTCCTCAGACGACTCATCGAGCCCGATGACCACCTCGACCCCGCCACCAGCCCGCGCCACCGGTCCAGTCAGGGAGCGGTTGACCCCGCTGCCGACCCCGATGGTGTGGACCCGACTCGACGCCGGGAGCTTGTCGAGGACCGTGGAGATGATCAGCTTCTCGAAGCCGATGAGGCCGTCGCTGACCAGGATGATCTGACGCTGGGCGCCGGGGCGAAGCGACTTCAGCGCCTCGATGATGCCGTCGCGCATCTGGGTGCTGCCCCGAGCGCGCTGGCTCTCCAGCCACCGACGGGCCTGGGCGCGCCCGATGGCGCCCATCGACACCGGACCAGACTTCCATCGATCGGGGCGGGAGGCGAACGAGATCATCTCCAGCCGATCCTGGGCGGTCATGCCATCAATCAGCGCCCGACCCAGTGCCTTCGCCTGATCCAGGGGCCGTCCGCCCATGGAGCCGGAGGTGTCGAGCAGGAGGATGAGGTCTCGGGGGACCACCGAGCGGGCGGTGTCGGCGACCGGGGGCACGATGGTGAGCAGGCCGTGGGTCGCGCTGCCGCTCTGAGACAGCTCCAGGCTGGCGGTCGGAGCGGGGGTCGCCACTCGCCAGCGCACCACGATGTCGCGATCCAGGGCCGTGCCCTCCGGCAGGCTGACCAGCTCGGCTGCACCCTGAAGCGCATGGGTGGTGGAGCGCGCCGGGCCGGTCATGCCGTCGCGGATCTGGAGGGTCATCGCGGCGGTGGCGGACAGCGGGCCATCGGCGACGTCCACGCTCACCCGAGCGGCATCCGGGGTGGTGCTGCCCATGAACCGGGGGGCGACCACGGTGGGGAACCGCCACTCCCAGCTCCCCTGCTTCCAGGTCAGGGGCTGCTCGACGGTGATCTCCGCGATGACCTCTGCGCCAGGGGGGATGTTGCCGATCTCCTGGGTGAACAGGCTGGAGCGATCCTGGTCGAGGATCGCCGCGGTCCGGCCCTGAGCAATGGCCTGCTCAAAGCGCTGGCGGGCGCGGTGCTTTCGGTCGATCTCACCGACGATCCGGCGCTCGCCGATGAGGAACGAGAAGCCCACCACCGCGCCGTCGGCGGGCAGCGGGAGCTGGTAGGTGGCGGTGAGCGGGTCGGCGTGGGTGTTGGAGAACCGCTGCTCGACCACGACCCGGGCCAGCCCGCCGCCAGCATCTGCCGAGACATGGACCCCGACGAGGGGGATGGCGCGACCGTCGATGGAGACCAGCCGGCAACCGGCGGTGGAGGGGGCTGCGACTTGAGAGAGGGGAAGGGACATGGAAGGCTCCTGGGTGGGATTCACTCAGGCAACGAGCAGGGCGCCAGATTGGTGACGAGAAATCCGAGTTTCTTTATCAATCCGTCTAAAGCCTTTGTCCAACAACGCTCTCACTGCTGGTCCGCCACCCACTCCCGCAGCTCATCGGGGCGCTGATAGAGCCAGTCGGTCACGCAGATGATGTGCTCCTCGAACTTGTCCTCGTCGTAGTAGGAGCGATTGTCTTCGTAGACGTCCGCCCGTATTCGGGCAGCGGCGGCCTCGATGGTGGCGGTGGTGTCCATCTCTTCGAGCTGATCGGCGATGTCGAGGATGCGGGAATGGACCGCCTCAGCGCAGACCGCGTCGGAGAGGCAGCGGCTGGAGAGGATGCCCATGGTGTAGTCGCCGGGGTCCACGCCGTGCTTTCCGCAGTCGGGGTAGCTCCAGGGCCGGAAGCCGAAGCTGAGGTCAACCGAGGAGGGGATCAGCGTCCAGCCGTCCTCGGTGGGCTCGTGGTAGAAGCGGTAGTTGCTGAGGTCGTAGGAGTAGCTGTCCCAGTGCGCGACGGACATCTCCATCGCCAGAAAGCCGGTGTAGTCGTCCCACAGCAGCAGCGGCTGCACCCCCGCCAGCCAGTCTGGTCCATCGTCAGTGACCGCATCGATGAAGGCACTCAGCGCGTCGTTGCTGCCCTCGTCGGTCTCCTCGGCATCAAAGCAGCTCACCCCGTCGTCGAGGTCGCAGTAGTTCTCGGCGTTCTCGTAGAGGTTGCCGTTGTTGTCATCGAACCACCGCTCCAGCATCGGATCGTCGGTGACTTCGACGATGGAGTACAGCCCATACGCCGTGCCGTTGATGCTCACTCTCGCGTAGCCGGTGCGGGCGGCGGGGAGATCGGCGGCCCGGAACATGCCATACGTCAGCTCCTCGCTGAACCGCGAGGGGTCGTAGTACATGTTGTGCATGTTCAGCTTCCGGATGCCCAGGAGGGTCTGTCCGGGGACCTCGAAGTCCATGTCGAACTTCAGCGACGGCTTGTCGTTGAGGGACTGGAAGCTGCTGCTGCCCTTGATGCGCACCCCGACCTCAAGCTCCTGTCCGGCGATGGAGAGGGTGGCGTCGGTGTAGTCGGTCGGGTCGTAGCTCAGGTCACTCACTGAGCCACTGTCGAGGGTGATCTCGACGTCGTGGATGATGTCGTCGCGAAAGATCTCATCGGAGTAGTCAGCATCCCAGTCCGGGTTGCCAAGGCCCTCAATGCCCTCGGTCTCCCAGTCCTCCACCAGCTCGATGAGGACCGTGTCTTCATCGGTATCCTCGACGACGACAGGAGTGGTGTCGGTGTCGGTGTTGGGTTCGGTGATGGTTGATGCTGGCTGACAGGCCAGAGAAAAGAGGAGCATGGTGGAGAGCCTACCACTCCCCCTCACCGCCCGATGTCAGCGGTTTGTCGGCGTCATCGCTCCGAGGCTATCGACGTCGGAAGACAGCCAGAGGGGCCAGCAGGAGCAGCAGGATGGCGCTGCCTCGGGGACCGGGGGCGGTGGTGCAGCCGAGGCCGCCAGCCGTGACCTTGATCTTCACCTGGTTGCTCAGCGGACCGCTGGCGGCGTACTCCGGGCTGCCGGCGTCGGTGACCTCCACCACGATGCGGTCGGTGCCGGAGAAGAACCGGTCGGCATCGTAGGTGACCTTTCCGTTGCCGTTGACCCACGCGGTGCCGTCGGTGGGCTGCTTGACGATGGTGTAGGTGAAGCCACCCTCGTCGCCGTCCGGATCGGCCACCTGGATGCGGGTGGAGCCCTGATCGCCGCGTCCGACCTCGATGTTTGCAGCCGACACCTCAGGAGCGTTGTTGCACTGCGGGCGCTCCAGGGTCTGGCCGCTCTCCTCCTCGATCCAGTCGATGATGTAGTCCGGACGCCCGTAGATCCCGCCGTAGTAGCAGGGGGCGTTGCCCGGTGCGCCGGCGTAGGCCCGAGAGGTGATGCCGACCAGGAAGGCACCCTCATCGGTCATCAGGTAGAGCGGGCCGCCGGAGTCTCCGAAGCAGGCGTCCACCCCGTTGCCGCCCGCCGCAATCTCGCCCCCGGGGCTGACCGCCGGGTTGCAGCCGGTGTAGATGCCTTCGATGTAGTCCTCGCTGCAGTCGTGGTCCTGGACGACCGTGAAGCCCTCGTTCAGCTCCGAGGTGTCGCCGTTTCCGTTGGGCAGGGTGTTGCCGTAGCCAACCACCGCAACCTCAGCGCCGTCGACGAGGTGATCATCGAGGATGCAGTCCGTCGCGATGATCCGGGGCTCATAGTCGGTCTCCGACTCCAGAATCAGGAGGGTGATGTCGACCCCGTCGTAGACGTCGCCGTACTTGACCGACTTCTTGACCTCATAGAAGTCGCCCTCTTCTCCGTACCAGTCGGTGCTGCCGAGCAGGACATGGGAGATGCCGCCGTAGCAGTGACCAGCGGTCAGGACGAGGTCCGGGGCGATGAGCACTCCAGTGCAGCCGACGTAGGAGGAGGAGAAGACGATGCCTGCGGTGTCGTCCCAGACCCCCAGCTCCGCCTGCTCTCCGCCGACCACAGCTTCTCCGGTCAGCTCCCGGAGGCTCTCGCCGACGAGGTCGACGTCATGGGCCGCCTCCCAGCTGAGGATGTTCTCGTCTGCAGCGGCAGTCAGGATGAGAATCGATGTGAGCATGGCGTCCCCCGGTTGAGTCCGGGATACCCACCCGGCGGTCTTGGAGGAGGTGTATGGGAGCCAACACATGGTTGGCCACACCGAACAACCCAATGTCACTATCCTGGCACACAGAACAGTGGCCCGCCTAATCGTCGTCTTCCTCGTCCTCGTCACCACCTTGCTGAGCCGCCTCCGCCGTGGTCTTCGCGCTGCTCCACTCCTTGTCGTGGCAGGTGTAGCAGCCCGGTGCTCCAGAGCCGTTCAGATCGCGCTGTGTGTCCGCCGGATCGTAGGTGTAGCTGCCGTGGCAGCCGGAGGCATCGCAGCTCAGCTCGCTGCGCTCCGGCCAGGCGTCGTCGGGACAGGTCACCGAGCTGCCGCCAGCATCGAGGCAGAGGAACGGCGTCTCGTAGCCCACGGCGTGGTAGCCGGTCAGCCCGTCGTCGGACTCCTTGATCGTGTGTGGTCGATCGCTGGGCGTGCCGCTGCTGCCTCCCGAGTAGTTGCTGCCGCCGCTTCCCGTCGGCCAGCCCTGCTGCGTCCCGCAGCCGATCAGTCCTGAGATCAGGATGATTGTCATGAGTCCCCCCCTGGGTTGACACTCATGAAAGAACCGGTTTCAACAGGGAAATCCACTCAATGCGTCATCAGAACCAGCCCGGATGGTCCCGATGCCTCACTCCACCAGATCGTAGAGGTCTGACACTGGCGTCGAGCGACCGATCCAGTGGCTGGTCGACGCATCGCCCCAGGAGATGTCCCAGACGACCTCGCCGTCTGCCGTGGCCTCTCGCAGACGTGCCGCGCTTCCGGTGTTGTGCAGGATGTTGCCGTTGTCCAGCCGATGGGGCTCGCCCATGTACTCCCCCCAGATGCCATCCCCGATGCCGAAGTTCCAGATCTCGGTGAGGGTCTGTGTGTCGTCGTCGAGGGCGAACTCCCGCACGATGGTCTCGGTGCCCTCCTCCTCGACATACGTCGAGACCAGCAGGGTTCCCTCCGGGGTGTAGTAGCCGCCGTGCTGCCACCAGAATGCCGACTCCGCCGGTGCAAAGTCCCAGCCGGTCTCCAGCGGCCCGAAGGTCCGGGTGACCTCGCCGTCGGGGGTGATCTCAAACATCGTGAACAGCGAGTAGAAGCTGTAGAGGAAGGTGTCGGTCGGCTCGTGCCAGTAGATGCTGTTCGAGCCGCAGTCCCCGGTGAGCCCGACGGAGTGCAGGTGGGCCTTGCAGTCCCAGATCTCGACCTGCTCGCCGTCGGGGGTGATCATCTGGAGGGTCTCGTTGGTGCCAGCGTTTGCCGCCCACACCAGCGATCCGTCAGCGGTGTCGGTGAACGGGTGGTGCAGGCCCGGGGTGGCCCAGACCTGAGAGACCACGCCATCGAGGGTCATGCGCTGGACGATGGAATTCGTACCGAAGTCAAAGCCCCCGCCCCAGAACGTGCCCTCCTCGATCAGCAGCGCAGTGCCGTCATGCGCGATGCGCGGGTGGAGGCTGGCGGAGTCCGAGGGGGTCTCTCGCGCCCAGACGATGCGCCCCTGGCGGTCCATGATGAACACCCACCAGTCCGAGTACAGCGCCGCGATCCCACCGCCAGCCTCGGTGATCGACATGAAGATCCACGCCGCCTCCGGATCCTGTCGGGTGGGATCATCGATGAGCACCTCAGCCGTGGGCAGACCCGACGGGAGGGGATCGGTGGTGGTGGTGATCGCCTCGGAGGCCAGGGCACCACCACCGAAGTCGTTGACCACCCGCAGGCTCACCTCGGCGTCGTAGGGGATGCCCAGCAGCAGCGCCTCCTGCTCGCCTGTGGCGACCGACACCGGTGGACTGGACTGCCAAGAGCCCTCCTCGAAGCTGTACTCCACCCAGGCCTCCGCTGCGGCTCCCTGCTGCCAGGAGACATAGACGAGAGTGCCGAATTCCGAGTCAATGCGTGCCTCAACACCAGAGACCGCAGCGACCGAGGTGTCGGTGTCGCCAGAGTCAGCGGTGGTGTCCGCGGTGTCTGGAGCAGTGCTCCCGGAGTCTTCAGGAACAGGCTGAGTACAGGCGAGGATGAGCAGGAGCATGGGCTTCGGTATACCCCCGCAGCGGACGATCTGCCCTACCACCAGCGGCGCTGGGTCTCCTCCACCTGCTCCAGCCCCATCGCATCGGCCGTGTGGTCACGGAGGGCCACCGCATAGGGGATGTCACCCTGCTCCCCCTCATTTCCCAGCTGCATCCGGTGTCGAGTGCGATCCAGCTCCGTCAGCTCCAGCCCAATCATCGTCGCGCCTTCACCGGGAATGATCACCACCCCGATCCCAGACATCTCGGAGAACGCACGCTGTGTGATCGGAAGATCCATGCCGATGTAGAGGCGATACTTCAGGGAGACAAGCTGCTCGGTGCGGTCGATGGTCATCACCTCGACCCGGCGGCTCACCCAGATCATCCAGAGGTCACTCCCCAGCACCAGCACCACGATGACGGTTGCCTGGGCGCGCTTCTCAGACCAGGCCATTCCGCCGATCACCGCGAGGGCCGGGAACAGCAGCGCAAAGAGGAAGAAGACGATCGCATCGGTGATCGGCATGGGACGACGCTGGAAGGTCAGGAGGTCGCCATCGTCGGTGACCTCGATCTGCGCTCGGACCAGCTGACCGGGGAGGTTCAGCGTCACCGGTGCCTCATCTGGAGGGACGCGGCAGCCGAGGAGCCATGTGAGGACCAGCATCGATGGAGCCTACTCCAGCCCTGAAGTTTCCGACGTGCCCAGCGACTCCCACCACCACCAGACCCGGGTCTCATCGACCTGCGTGATCCGCGCGGCAGACGCCATGCGATCCCGGAGGGCCTCGGCGAAGGCCATCCCGCCAACCTCCTGCTCATTGCTCAGGTTCATGACATGGTGTACGCCGTCAATGGTCATCAGATAGAGCGCGATCACAGACGGTCCATCGTTGGGGAGAAACACCACACCGATCCGCTCTACCTCGGAGAAGTCGAGGTGAATCGCGGCAAGTGCGGGGCCGATGGTCAGGTGGTAGTGCACGCTGATGACCTTCGCGGTCTGATCCAGGGTCAGCACTTCGATCTGTCGGGATGTCACGCCAGCGACCACCCCAACCACCAGCCCCATCACGATGAAGCCAGCGCGGATGGCGTGGGTCGTCTCCTTGAACCCGAAGCCACACACGATGAGCATCAGCGGGACGAGCACATGGCAGCAGAGGATGAACGGATCGAGGATTGGCCGGGGCCGACGCTTGATCGTCAGCACATCGCCGTCGTCGATGATCTCCACCCACGCCGGCTCCAGATGCTCCGAGACATCCAGCACCGCCGGCCCCTCGATGGAGGGTGAGCCGCAGCCGAGGAGCAGGGAGAGCACCAGCATGGGCTGAAGCCTATCCAACGCGACGGGCATGGCAGCTTACCCCCAGACCATCTGGTCTAATAGAGTCGTTGATCTGGCCAGAAAAACCGGCACCCGTCATGTCGCCCCCTTCTGGCGGACAGCCTGTGTGAGAGGATGTCAGCGCGTAGCGGGGGGTTTGGGGGTGAAACCCCCGTCTCAGACAAAAGCGCACCAGTCGGGCCGGATGCTCTCCGGCCCGACTGGTGCCAGAAAAACAGGCTCTCATGAACGCAGAACACAACGCCGTCCTCATCGTCGACATGCAGGACGAATTCCTCACCTCAGCCGGCATCTTCAAGCGCCCGGTGGATGGCCTCGCGATGATGAAGGGGTTTACGGCCCTCATCGCGCTGGCCCGGAAGGAGGACTGGCCGGTGGTGTGGATCAAGAGCCACTACCCCCAGCGCACCGAGCGCCCCGCCGCCCGTCGTCCCCCGATCCCCGCCGGGGATCGATACCGGGGGGTGCCGCAGAACTCCGACATGCTCGCATCGGGTCATGCCGGGCGGCCCTGCTGTGTGGAAGGCAGCCCCGGAGCCGCGCTGTATGGCCCCCTCGCCGCCCTCGCCCGCCCGGACGATCCGGTGGTCATCAAGACCTACTACTCCGCGTTCACCGACACCGACCTGAGCGCCATCCTCCAGTCCCACGGAGTGACCGGGGTGCTGGTCTGTGGGGTGGTCAGCAACGTCTGCGTCCGGGCGACCGCGACCGATGCCTTCTTCCACGGCCTCACCGTCACCGCCGTCCGCGACGCCATCGGGGCGACCTCTGAGCGCCGGCGCAACGAAGGGCTCAGCGCGATCAGCAAGCGGTATGGCGAGGTGTCCACCGTCGCAGAGCTGCACTCCACCGTCAGCGCGAAGCGGACCGGGCTCGGTGCCTCAGACAGCGCCATCCACTACGGCTGCCTGCCTCACGACCTCGCCCAGACCGCGCTCGCCGATGTCCGAGAGGAGGTCCGCTGGTCGGAGATGATGCATCGGGGCGGCCCGGTCCCCCGCAAGATCGCCATCCAGGGCACCATCACCGACGGTGTGGAGCCGGTCTACCGTCACCCCGCTGACGAGCAGCCGTCACTGCGCCCCTGGACTGCGACGGTGGATGCGCTGCGCAAGATCGCCGAGGCGGTCACCGGGCAGACCTTCAACCACGCCCTCATCCAGCGCTACCCCGACTCCACCAGCTACATCGGCCCCCACGCCGACAAGACCCTCGACATCCTCAGGGGCAGCGCGGTGGTCAACTTCTCGCTGGGGGCCACCCGCCCGATGCTGCTGCGTCCCAAGGCCCGGGACTCTGGACTGGCGGGAGACAAGGTCGAGATGCTGCACGGCTCGGTGTTTGTGCTTGGCTGGCAGACCAACCGGCTGATGCGGCACAGCATCCGGCAGGACAAGCGGGCGGACACCCTCAAGCGCCCCGACGAGCTTCGCGACGGCTGCGAGCGCATCTCGCTGACCTTCCGCACCATCGCCACCTTCCTCCACCCCAACGGTGCCCTCTCTGGTCAGGGCGCTCGGAAGGGCGCTGCCCGCTCCCGCGAGGTCGAGGCGGACCGGATGCTCGGGGCTTTTGGCCTGGAGAACAAGGACGCCGACTTCGACTGGGAGGCCCGCTACGGCGAGGGCTTCGACCTGCTCAACTTCCAGATCCTCCGGGAGCCATGATGCTGGAGCTGTACTGGGTCAGCGGCTCGATCCCGAGCTGGCGGGTGATGCTGGCGCTGGCAGAGAAGGGGCTGCCCTACACGTCCCACCGGCTGCGGGTGATGACGAAGGACCGCGAGACTCACTCCCCGGCGTTCCTCGCGATCAACCCCCGGGGAGAGGCCCCCGCGCTGGTGCTGCCCGGCGGGGCGGTGGTGGTGGAGTCCCTGGCGATCCTCACCTTCCTGGAACACTACGCCCCAGCGCCCGCCCTGCTGCCCTCCGATCCCGCAGCGCTGGCGGTGGTGCTCTCTCGGATGCACGCCGTCGAGATCCTGCGCGGGGTCTACCGCCCGCTGGAGAAGATGTTCCGCCCGGTCAAGACCCTCCGTGAGCATGAGATCACCGCAGTGAAGGGTGCGCTGGCGAAGCTGCCGGGGGAGCTGTCGATCTGGGAGGGCTACCTTGCAGGACAGGACTTCATCGCCACAGAAGCAATGAGCCTCGCGGACTGCTCGCTCTACCCCGCGCTCGCCTACCAGGTCCGCCGCGGACTCGACCTGTCGGATTTCCCCCGGCTGAAGGGCTACCTCGACCGAATCGCAGCGCGACCCTCAGCGATGGCGGCGCTGCCGGTGGGCTGGGACGGCGGGAAGGCAAAGGACCTGTTCGCCCGCGCCCGGCGACTGCCGATGGTGTCTCCGATCGTTGACTGAGGCGGCTCTCCCTGCCAGAATCCGCCGATGAGCAAGCGCGCGATGCCTTCTGGGCTCCGTCGGGTGGCGGTCTTTGACCCGACCCTGGCCGAGTCCCTGGAGGAAGACTTCACCAGACTGATGATGACGGCGGAAGCGGTGGTCTGGGCACAGGGACACCTGCCCGCCCTCCTCAGCACCGCCACCCCACTGAGCCTGCTGTCCGTGCTGGTGGACATCGCCAAGGAGGCCACCGGAGTGCCCCGGGCCTGGGGGCTGACCTGGAAGGGCGAGCCGGCGAAGGACCGCATCAGCATCCAGGCATTCGCCGGGGACACCGACGAGGCCGTGCCTGCACCGAGCAGCATCTCCCGCACGGTGGTCGGGCAGGTCGCCGCCGAGGGGCGCCCGTCGTGGAGCAACGACGCCGCCGCAGACGCCCGGTTCGGGGCCGCCGAGAGCGTGAGGGCCTACACCCTGCGCTCAGTGGGCTGCCTGCCGGTTGGGGTCTCCGGGGTGCTCTACCTGCTCGATCCAGACGCGCCGGGTCGGTTCACCCGAGAGCACCGGCTCCGCCTCTCCGCGCTGTGTGCTCTGGCGGGCCGACTGCTGGAGACCCACGCCCCCA
>JBLHNG010000189.1:0-11467 GCA_047621685.1 Myxococcota bacterium
ATGAGACCAGCCAGATCACACAGAAGTTCTGAAAATTGAAGGGGGCTGAGCTGGGCGGGTGAGATGGACGGCGCAGCGCTTCGTGGCGTGGTGTGCTGAAGGGAGAGGGGCCCGAGCCGCTGCTCTCCGGGTGCGGTGTGCGCAATGCCGGGACTCAGCGGCAGGATCGCGGCATAGGGCGTGCCGGGGACGGGGTAGATGCAGCGGGTGAAGCCGACCTCAGTGGCCTCTCCCCACTGCCAGCCCCGAGACAGCAGCCCCATCACCCGACCCGCGGGCGCGGCCTGGTCTGCAAACCGGGTGAGCTTGAGGGCGCTCGACTCTTCATCGGTGGGGGTGAAGGTCGGGCGGGTGAGCTGCTTGAAGGGCTGGGTGATCTCCTGGCGGGTGAGCAGGGCGTGCCAGCTTGAGGCTTCTTCGTCAGAGAGGTGCAGCCGGTGGGGGATCCCGATCCGGGCAGTGCGGGGCAGCAGGACGGGCTCTCCCTGTGGACCCGCGAGGGTGAAGTCCTCGGCCACTCGGAAGCAGAAAAGCCGCTCACCGACCGGGGTGACCGCGCTCCAGATGAGCCCGGCGATGCTGTGGCTGAGGATGGGGTGGCTGAGCAGGGCGTGGAAGGTGTCTGCGGGGAGGTGGTGTGCGCCGCACATCAGCCGCTCCATCCGACGGGCCCAGGTGGTGGTCAGGATCCGAACATCCTGGCGGAGGACGCGCCAGCGCTGCCAGGCCTCTTCCGCCCGCCACAGCACATCCCGGCGACCCGGACGGGGGAGGGTGCGCAGCGGGCGGCCTCGCTGATCCCGGACCCGGGGCTGGAGGTCTGCTTCGAAGGTGACCTGGAATTGGCGGGTGCCGAAGTCGAGGGTGCAGCGCCCCTGTGAGTCGAGGCCCAGTCGGGGGTGGTCCCGATCGATGAGGTCGGAGCGGGAGCATCGGTGCTGGAGGGCCAGCTCGGAGAGGGTGTCCCAGGCGCTCTGCCGGAGGGCGGCGTAGCGGGTGGTCTCGGCGATGTGGTGGAGGTAGAGCCGCGCGAAGGGGGTGTCGATCATCGCGAGGACCTGCAGCGCATTGGCGGCCCGGCTGGCTCCGCCCTGTCCCGGCCAGACCCGAATGCGGGCGGCGAGCTGTCGCACGGCCAGCGGCCCTCCGAGGTGCCCCAGCGCCCACAGCGGCCAGTCGTGCTGAGGCGCACATCCGGCGGCCTCCCAGGCGAGGAAGACATCCACCACGAAGGCGTCCATGGCGTCTGGGCAGCAGGCTGAGCGGACCTGGGCGAGCCCGACATAGGCCGGCGCGACGGGGGTGAAGCAGAGCAGCTCGCCGAGGTGGCCGGTGGCGGTGAGGGACAGCGGGGAGCCATCGGCCAGGGCAGGGCGGTGGTGGACCTCGGGCTGCCAGAACCCGGGCATCTTCGGTCGCCGGGTGGGGATGTCGAGCAGGGGGCTGCGGGCCAGCCAGCGGCCGATCCAGGCGCTCGCCGGGGGGCCATAGCCTGCGGCGGCGTTCTGGATGATCCGCCGACTCCCGCGCTGCTCCAGGAGGCGAAGGGCGGACAGGGCGGCGCGGTTGTCGGGAGCGGTCGCTGCGGGGATGAGGCCAGTCGCGGAGAGCACGGGATCCCGGAGCAGCCAGTGCAGCGCACCTCTTCGTCCGCTGCGTCCGCTCAGGGTGGTGGCCATCAGGGGGGCGATGGCCGCGGCATGCAGGTGGGAGAGGGGGGCGATAGCGGCTGGGAGGTCGCGAGCGGCACAGCGCAGGAGGCCGGGCAAGGCCGCCCCCTCGAGCCGGGCGATGAGGGAGAGGAGATCCTCGGGAGGGAAGCGCTCCCAGGCGGTGGTGGGGGTGGTGTTCCAGATCCGGAGGGCGGCTGGATCGGAGAGGTGATGGAGCATCCAGAGGTGCCCCGCGCCAGATCGGAGTGCGGCCTGGAGACGGTGCAGGTGGTGCACGCTGTGTGGCCGGGCCGGACGAAGGTGTCGCATGCGCTCCCCCGGTGCCCACAGGGCGGTGCAGGGACCATCCGGGATGGTCAGCGACAGCCTGGCCGGTGGGAGCGGAGCCAGCCGGGGCTTGCGCCAGGGGGGAGTGCGGAGGATCGGTGGGAGTGCATCAGCGGCAGCCTCCGCAGGCTGTGCCGGGAGTCCCAGGTGTAGCTGTTGGGGCTTCATCACTACTTGCATATCGGTCAGCAGAGACCGTGCCCGGTCAATTGGTGACCGGAACTAAACATTATGCACTGGGGTAGCGTTCAGTCTCCGGCAGCTTCGGCGCTGAACGATCCATCCTCGATGAGTGTGCCGTCGTCGGCCTCAAACGACAGGCAGCCCCCGAGGGCTCCGCCGTCGGTGTGCTCGGTGATGACCATGGAGCCCCCGACGGAGCGTGCGGACTCGCTGCCCTCGTAGAGCACCGCCCAGCCGGAGTCGTCGTCGAGGGAGACGGTGATCGGCAGGCTGTCGATGCGCTCGGAGACGGTGAGGCCGTCGGCGTCCCGGTGTGCGACCGCGGTGATGCGGTCGGTGCCGCTGGTGGTCAGCTGCACGCTGTCGCCGGACCACAGCCAGGTCAGCCCCTCGCCGAGCCAGTCCGTGCCATCGATGGTCGCAGAGAGGGTGCCGGCGTCCGCGCTGGGGCTGCACTGGCTGGCGGTTTCGGACTTACAGCCGACGAGGAGGGCGAGGAGGAGTGTGGACATGGCTCACTACGGGGAGTCGCTGTATGCAGCGTCGGGCTCCGTGATGTCGGTCAGCTCGGCGTCGGCATCGGTTGAACCGAAGCTATAGCCGTTGAGGGTGGTGAAGTCGATGCGCACCCGGCCGTCGCCGCCGTCGCCGCCGAGCCGGATGTGGGTGGACTCTCCGTCGCCGCCGATGGCGTTGAGCGAGTCGGTGGTGGCCTCCAAGGTCTCGACGATGAGGTAGATGCTGCCGCCCGCTCCGCCGCCCGCGCCGTAGGTGTAGGAGCCGTCCGCCCAGTGGTCGGTGGTGCCGCCGATGGCGGTGATCGCATCGGAGCCCTCAGCGACGACCTCTGCTGCGCCGATGTAGACGACGCCGCCGCCGTTTCCGCCGGGACCGGCATCCTCGCCGGCATCGTCTGTGCCGCCGTTCCAGACCCCGCCGCCGCCAGAGCCGAAGAAGATGGTGGTGAGATCGGACTCACCGTAGGTGTCGCCAGCCTCGGGGGCGGTGTAGCTGCCGCCGGTCCAGGAGTCGCCTGCGGTGGCTCCGCCGGAGTGCTCCCCGCCGCCGCCAGTGACGTTTGCCCCACCACCACCGTAGTTTGCTGCGTAGGCACCGATCGACTCGTTGTAGGTCCCAGCGTAGGTGTCACCGTCGCCTTCACCGGCATAGCTCTCGCCCTGGAAGGCGTCGCAGTTGTTGCAGGTGCCGGTCTCCCCGCCCCAGTAGCCCAGCTCGTCGGTGGAGACAGACCCTCCATCCTCGATGGTCACTGTTCCAGCGGCCCGGAAGGCGAGCACGCCGTGTTGCTCTCCGTCCCAGGGCGTCGTGGTCAGCAGCGCTGCGGCGTACACCGTGACATCCTCGTAGTGTGGCACCCGCTGGATGGAGACGCTCTGGTCGGTGAGGTCGGCGTTGCTGCTCTCTCCAAACACCGCAGACAGCGACTCTTCGAGGGTGATGGTGGTCCCAGAGACCGAGTCAACCGAGGCGAACTCCCAGGTGCCGACGGCGGCGTGATCGTCGTCGCTGCCGTGGAGGTTGACGATGAGCACCTCGTCGCCCGCATCGAGCCCGGAGGCGCTCTGAGTCACGGTGATCGCGGTCCCGGAGATGGCGCTGACGGCATAGGTCGCTGCGTCGGCATCGGTGCGGCTCCCGGAGGCATCCGCAGAGAGGTCGGTGGTGTCGGTGACCTCCAGATCTCCATCCGCACCGGAGCCCAGCCAGAGGTCCTCGTCGACGTCTCCGTCGCAGTCGTTGTCGATGCTGTCGTACAGCTCCGGCGCACCGGGGTAAGCGCTCTCTTGAGTGTCGTCGCAGTCGGTGTCATCGGAGACATGGCCCGACGGCTGATCGCAGCTGACGAGAGAGACCGCGGCGTTGCCGAAGTCGTCTGAGTCGGCATCTTCGTACCAGGTGGCGGCATCTGAGGCGTCGTCCTCGTCGGTGGTGCCGTCGCAGTCGTTGTCGATGTCGTCGCAGACCTCGGTCTCCCCGGGATTGGCTGCGGACTCGCCGTCATCGCAGTCGGTTGAGTCGGAGACGTAGCCGGAGGGCTGGGTGCAGGCGTCAGAGCTGTAGTCCACACCGCCGTAGCCGTCGGAGTCGAAGTCGAGGTACCAGGTGGTGGTGACACCCTCGTCGGTGTCGCCGTCGCAGTCGTTGTCGATGTCGTCGCAGACCTCGGTCTCGCCGGGGTTGCTTGCAGACTCTCCGTCGTCACAGTCGTCGGCGTTGTCGGCGTATCCGGAGGGCAGGTCGCAGGCGGACGTGGTGGAGGTTCCGCCGTAGCCGTCGCCGTCGTTGTCGGCGTAGTACGTCGTGAGATCGGTGGCATCGGTGTCGATGTCCCCATCGCAGTCGTTGTCCACACCGTCGCAGACCTCGGTGGCATCCGGGTTTACCGCTGAGTCGGCATCGTCGCAGTCGGCATCGTCTGTGGTGTAGCCGGAGGGCGTGTCGCAGTCGGTCGCGCTGGCGGTTGCATCACCGAACCCATCGGCGTCGGAGTCGGCGTAGAAGGTGGCCTGGTCGATGGCATCGGAGTCGACATCGCCGTCGCAGTCGTTGTCGAGGTCGTCACAGACCTCGGTGGCGTTGGGGGAGATCGCGCCGTCGGCATCGTCGCAGTCACCGGGGTCGGCGGCATAGCCGGTGGGCAGGTCGCAGGCGGACGTGGTGGTGTCCGCGATCCCGAAGCCGTCACCGTCGGTGTCCTGGTAGTACGTCGTCGTGACGTCCTCGTCGGTCTCGCCGTCGCAGTCGTTGTCGACGGTGTCGCAGACCTCGGTGCCGCCAGGAAACGCAGCCTCTTCGGTGTCGTCGCAGTCGGTGTCGTCGGTGACGTAGCCAGGAGGCGGGTCGCAGGTCTCGTAGGCCGAGTCGGAATCACCGAAGCCATCGCCATCAGCGTCTGCGAACCAGTCGTATCGGACGTCTTCGTCGATCTCGCCGTCACAGTCGTTGTCGATGCCGTCGCACTGCTCGGAAGACGATGGGTAGACCTCCGGGTTCAGGTCGTCGCAGTCCGTGCCCGTCGCGACGTACCCGGCGGGGATCTCACAGGCCGATGTGAAGCTGTCTGCATCGCCGAAGCCGTCGCCATCGAGGTCGGCGTAGAAGGTGGTGGTCACGCCCTCGTCGACTTCGCCGTCGCAGTTGTTGTCGACCCCGTCGCAGATCTCCTCCGCCCCGGGGTTTACGACCGAGTTGGCGTCGTCGCAGTCCTCGGACGCGTCGTACCCGTCCGCATCGGCGTCGACCGTCTCCGTCACATCACCGGTGTCGAGGATCTCTTCCTCTTCGATCTTGTCGCCGGTACGACAGGCGAAGGTCAGGGCGAGAAATGGGAGTAAACGCACGGCAGCCTCCGGGGGGAGACGTAGTGTACCAGCCCTGATGCCGACTCAGCTTGTCTGACTTGAACCCGCCAGCTCAGAGAGCATCTTGTCGCGTGCGCGGCACTTTGCCTGCTCGAAGGCGTCACAGACACAGTCTGGACCACCTGTTCCGCCGCATGAGCCCTTGAGCGGCGAGCCTCCGAGGATCAGGCCGACCCCCATCGCCATGGCAACCAGGCCGAATGCTGCAGCGGTCAGAATCATGGTCGCCATTGCTTACTCCTGTGCTGAGGGTGGGTGCGTAACCCGGTAAGCGCGGAATGCTGTAGAGGTCTTCTCCGAGAATTCCCCCGGCGCAGTGCGTATCAGCATCAGCACCGGAAGGTTCAGCGACTCTGCCAGGGCGTGCCCTTCCTCGGGGCCGAGCACGTTGATCGCGGTCGCCAGGGCATCGGCCATCATCGCGCTGTCGTGGAGCACAGTCACTGAGGCGAGGGTGTGGGTGATCGGCCTGCCGGTCCGGGCATCGATGGTGTGGGAGATGCGCACCCCGCCCTGCTCGATGTAGTTGCGGTAGTCCCCTGAGGTCGCCATGCCGGTGTCCTCCAGGGGAAGCACGCTGTGGAGCGCACCGCGCTCGGCGTCGGGCTGCTCGATGCCGATCTGCCAGATCACCCCGTTGGCGTTGAGGCCCCGAGCGCGGATCTCCCCGCCGACCTCGACGAGGTACTCGCTGTAGCCGAGCTTCTCCAGTGACTCCGCGACCGCATCGACGCCATAGCCCTTGGCGATGGCGGAGAGATCGGCGGTGAGGTCGGGGTGGGACCTGGCGACGGTGCCAGCCTCGGAGTCGATGGTGAGCTTCTCCATGCCCACTGCGGCCATCAGGATGGCGGCCTCGGAGTCTGTGGGACCGCGCAGGGGGTCGTCCACGCCGAAGCCCCACGCCTCGACCACCGGGGCGATGGTGATGTCGAAGGCCCCGCCGCTCTGCTCGCTGACGGTCTGGGCCGCCTCAAAGACGGTGAGGGTCTGCGCAGAGAGCGTGAACGGTTCGGTGGAGTCGTGCTGGTTGAACCGGGACAGCTCGGAGTCCTCCAGCCAGGTCGACATGGACTCGTTGATCCCGTCGAGGGTGCCACCGAGGGTCAGTCCGAGGGCCAGCTCCTGCTCGGGTGACAGCTTCGAGCCCCCGATGGCCTTGGCCGTCCAGGTCGTGCCCATGGTCTCGCCACCGACGGTGACGGGGTGGCGCTCGGGGATCTCAGGCTGAGGCTCTCGACGCAGGAAGAGCAAGGCAAACAGGACGCCGACGAACAAGGCCGGGAGGATGAAGGCACGCAGTGGACGGGTACGAGGAGTGGGGGGAGCCATCGGATCTCCAGAAGCAAGCTCGCCCGCCCACCGGAGGGGTGGACGGGCGAGGGGAACATAGCGCGGGAAACCCTGCCTGGTCGGCTCAGCCGAAGTCGTCGAACATGACGTTCTCGGGCTCTACACCCAGGTCGTCGAGCATGTCCATGACCGCCTTGTTCATCATCGGCGGCCCACAGATGTAGTACTCGCAGTCTTCGGGAGCCTCGTGGTCCTTGAGGTAGTTCTCCAGGAGCACCAGGTGGATGAATCCGACGTAGCCCTTGTCGCAGCCCAGGGGCTTGCGGCTGTCGGCTTCCGGGTTCTTCCAGTCGTCGTCCTCGATGGGGGAGGACAGGGCGACGTGCCAGACGAAGTTTTCGTTGTCGCGCTGGATGCCGTCGAAGTCTTCGAGGTAGAAGGCCTCGCGGAACGAGCGGGCGCCGTACCAGAAGCTCACCTTGCGCTCGGTCTTCAGCCGGTAGAACTGGTCGAAGATGTGGCTGCGCATCGGAGCCATTCCCGCACCACCGCCGATGAACACCATCTCGTTTTTGGTGTCCCGGGCGAAGAACTCACCGTAGGGACCGGAGATGACGACAGCGTCGCCGGGCTTGCGGCCGTAGATGAACGACGACATCTTGCCGGGGGGCACGTCCATGAACTTGTTCGCCTTGCGGTCCCACGGTGGGGAGGCAACACGGACGTTGAGCATGATGATGCCCACCTCTTCGGGGTAGTTCGCCATCGAGTAGGCGCGGGTGACCGGGGTGTCCACCTTGGAGACGATGTCCCACATGTTGAACTTGTCCCAGTCTCCACGGTACTCCTCTTCGATGTCGAAGTCAGCGTACTTCTGGACGTGGGCCGGGCTCTCGATCTGGATGTAGCCGCCGGCTCGGAACGGAACGCTCTCGCCCTCGGGCAGCGAGATGATGAATTCCTTGATGAAGGTCGCCACGCCGTCGTTGCTCTTGACGGTGCAATTCCACTTCTTGATGCTGAACAGCTCGGGCTCAAGCTCGATGTGGATGTCGCTCTTGACCTTGAGCTGGCAAGCCAGCCGACAGCCGTTGCGAGCCTCGCCTTTGGAGATGTGGCCCACTTCGGTGGGCAGCATTGCGCCACCACCGGCGTGGACGTCTACCTTGCAGACGCCGCACGAGCCCTTGCCACCACAGGCGGAGGGGATGAACATCTTCTTGTTGGCGAGGATGTTGAGGAGGGTGTCACCGGCTGGGGCCTGGAACGAAAGCTCCGGGTTCTCGTTGACGTGGATGGTGACCGCCTCGGAGTTGACCAGGCGGGACTTGGCGACCATCATCACAAGCACCAGGGCGACGACGACCACGGTGAAGATGACAACACCAAGTACGAAGATCTGCACCATTGAGAGTCTCCTTTGGTCTTAGAGCTGGATTCCGGCGAAGGCCATGAAGCCAATCGCCATGAGTCCGGTGAGGATGAAGGTCATGCCCAGGCCGCGGAGGGCCGGGGGCACGTTGCTGTAGCGCAGCTTCTCGCGGATCGCGGCGAGGGCGATGACCGCCAGCGCCCAGCCGACCCCGGAGCCCAGTCCGAAGACGGTGCTCTCGACGAGGTCGTAGTTGCGCTCGACGATGAACAGCGAGGCACCGAGGATGGCGCAGTTCACTGCGATCAGCGGCAGGAAGACGCCGAGGGCGTTGTAGAGCGCTGGTGCGAAGCGGTCGAGCGCCATCTCAACGATCTGCACCATGGCGGCAATAGAGCCGATGAAGCAGAGGAAGTTGAGGAAGGAGAGGTCGACGCTTGCCAGGGTGGGGCTGATCCAGACCATCGCGCCTTCGGCAAGCAGGAACTTGTACAGCACGTAGTTGAGCGGGCAGGTAATGAACAGAACGAAGATGACCGCTCCACCCAGACCAACCGCGGTGTCTACCTTCTTGCTGACCGCAAGGAAGGAGCACATCCCGAGGAAGAAGGCCAGGGCCATGTTCTCAATGAAGGCAGCCGTTACAAACAGGCTTAGGAGATGTTCAAGCATGGCTACTCATCCTCGATCTGGTCGGTCTTCCAGGCACGAAGCGCCCAGATTCCGAGTCCGATGATGAAGAAGGCGCCCGGGGAGAGCACCATCAGACCGTTGGGGGTGTACCAGCCGCCGGACGTGATCGGCTTGAGCAGCACGATGCCGAACAGGCTGCCGGAGCCGAACAGCTCGCGGAAGAAGGCCACCAGGAGCAGCACCAGGCTGTAGCCCAGACCGTTTCCGATGCCGTCGAGGATCGACAGCTTCGGACCGTTCTGCATCGCGAACGCTTCAGCACGCCCCATGACGATGCAGTTGGTGATGATCAGACCGACGAAGACGGACAGCTGCTTGGAGATGTCAAACAGGAACGCCTTGAGGAACTGGTCGGTGATGATGACCAGGCTGGCGATGATGGTCAGCTGGACGATGATCCGGATGGACGGGGGGATGTAGTTCCGGATCAGGCTGATGGACAGGTTGGACAGGGTGAGCACCGCCGTGAGGGCGATGCACATGACCAGCGCGGTGTCCATCTTCGTGGTGACGGCCAGCGCCGAGCAGATTCCGAGAACCTGGAGGGCGATGGGGTTGTTGTTGAAGAGTGGGTCGAGCAGGACCTCACGATCATTGTCGGCCACTGATCACGCTCCGTTTTCGCGGAAGTTCTTGAGGTAGAGGCCAAAGGCTTCGTCGCCCAGCCAAAACTGCACGAGGTTAGTCACCCCGCGAGAGGTGAGGGTCGCACCGGAGAGGCCATCGACCTGGTAGGTCTCGTCCCGAGAGATGCTCTTGGCGACGTTGACTGCGGGCTCCCACTGGTCATCAAACGCCTTCTTGCCGGGCCACTTGGCCTTCCAGGTCGGGTTGTCGACCTCGCCGCCGAGGCCAGGAGTCTCGCCGTGCTGGTAGAAGGTCAGACCCTTGATGGTCGTGGTGTCTTCGTCCAGCGCGATGAAGCCGTAGAGGGTCGACCACAGGCCCTTGCCCTCAACGGGGAGGATGAGGGTGGTGACCTTGTCGTTCTCGACGACCTGGTAGACCAGGGCGTGGTTCGGAATCCGTCGGACCTTGGCGGCGTTCTCGGGGGCCTCGTAGGACAGCTCCGGATCGAGCAGGGCGCGCTTCTGGTCGTAGGTGGTGGCGTCCATCCCGGCGACTTCATCGACGTACTCGCCGGTCTCCAGGTTGACGATTCGTGCTCGGATGCCGTCGGTGAAGGCCTGATCGACCGCATCGGAGGACATGCCCTTGAGGGTGTCCCGGGTGTACTTCTCGGTGTCGGCCACGGAGAGCACGTTCTTCTGCCGGTCGAGGATCTTGTTGGTGTCCTGTCGCTCCTTGAGGGAGACCGCAGCACCGGACACGAAGAGCGAGCAGACTACGCAGACCGTAGCGGCGAATCCGACGATATAAGTGTTGCTATACGACACTTCGCTTCTCCCTACGCTTGACGTTCGCCTGGACGATGAAGTGATCGATCAGGGGGGCGAACATGTTCATGAACAGGATGGCGAGCATCATGCCCTCGGCGTACGCCGGGTTGATGCAGCGAACGAGGACCACCAGGACCCCGATGGAGAAGCCGTAGAACAGCTTGCCTGTCTCGGTGAACGGGGAAGAGACCGGGTCGGTGGCCATGAAGACCGCGCCGAATGCCCAGCCGCCGATGACGAAGTGCCACCAGAACGGGACGTGGAACATCGGGTTGGTGTCAGAGCCGATGACGTTGAGCAGCAGCGCCATCACCACCGTTCCGCCGACAATGCCGGCCATGGTACGCCAGGAGCCGATCTTCGAGCCGATGAGAATCGCCGCACCGATCAGGCAGGCCAGCGCGGAAGTCTCTCCCATCGAGCCGGGGATGAGGCCGAGGAAGGCGGTCATCCACTCGGAGCTGCCGACACCGGGAAGGGCATCGACGAAGCCTTCTTTGTTGGCCATCAAGGAGAGGTAGGTCGCGCCGGAGCTGGCATCTGGCAGGGAGCCGACACCACTTGCAGCACTCTCGATGGAGTCCGGTGCGAACGGAAGCCAGGGGCCATCACCAGAGATCTGCGCGGGGTAGGCGAAGAACAGGAACGCCCGGGCGGTGAGCGCCGGGTTGAGGATGTTCATGCCGACGCCGCCGAAGATCTCCTTGCCGAGTACGATTCCGAAGCTGGTGGCCAGAGCGACCTGCCACAGCGGAATGGAGGGCGGCATGATGAGCGGAATCAGTGCGCCGGTGACCAGGAAGCCCTCGGTGACCGGGTGGCGGCGGATGGTGCTGAACAGCACCTCCCAGAAGCCACCGACCGCCATCGTCACGGCGTAGACCGGCAGGAAGAAGATGAGGCCGTAGACGAAGTTCTCCATGTTGAAGAACGACACATCCGCGCCAGAGGCGGCGATCGCGAAGCCCAGCGACTCGAAGAGCGACGAGTGCCAGTCTCCGATCGGCTCTGCGCCGAACGCGATGGCGGAGTTGGCCTGGTAGCCGGTGTTGAAGACCGCCATCATGAAGCAGGGGATCAGGGCGGCGACCACCGTGATCATCATGCGCTTCTGATCGAGTGCATCTCGAACGTGAGAGGCGG
>JBLHNG010000190.1:0-11466 GCA_047621685.1 Myxococcota bacterium
ATGAATCGCTCCGAATTGCGCGCGCTGTCCCTTGGGGTCTTCCTCATCAGTGGGTCCCTGATCCTCTATGAGTTGCTCCTGACCCGGCTGTTCGCGGTCGTGATGTTCGCCCAGTTCGCCCACCTCGCCCTGGCCCTCGCGCTGCTGGGCATGGGGGTCGGCGCGACGATGCAGCACCTCTGGCCGTCGCTGGTTCCCCGGAAGGGGCTGACGGGTCGACTGGGCTGGCTGGCACTGATCCAGGGACTTTTGACCTTGCTGGCGGTCTGGGCGGCGGTGAGCTTTCCGGTCATCGAGCAGTTTGAGACCCCGCCGCTGAACTACCAGGAGCGCTCCAAGGTCCGGGACGATCTGCTCAACATGGGCTGGTTTTTGGCCCTCCTGCCGATCCTGTCCGCCCCGTTCGCTGCCGCCGGGCTGGCGTTTGCGGGATCGTTTCAGCGGGCAAAGGAGCACATCGGTCAGGTCTATGGCGCGGACCTCGCCGGTGGTGCGGTGGGGGCGGTGATCTTCATCCCGCTGCTGTCGAGCCTCGCTGGTCCTGATGCGGTGTTCGTCATCCTGATCAGCGCCGGGCTGGCTGGGCTCATCCTCGCCGTCGGTCGGCTCCAGCAGGGGCTCTCCGCGGCGATGCTGCTGGGTGGGCTGGTGTTCTCTGCGCTGTCGCTGTCTGGCGAGGTGCTCACCATCCAACGCACTGCCGGCTACTCCGACGATCTGGTCACCTACAGCGAGTGGACCCCGCTGGTCCGGCTGTCGGTCCATGAGGACGAGCGGCGGGGGACCTACATCCTGCTCGACAACACCTCCGCCTCCCAGGTGTTCCTCAATGAGACGGAGCTGAACCGCTCGGCGAAGGAGGAGAACCGCTCGGTCGTCTACAAGCTGCATGATCCCGACTCCCGGGTCGCGATCCTGGCAGCCTCCGCAGGCCCTGAGGTCGCCATCGCCCGGGACCACGGCTTCTCGAACATCGACGCCATCGACATCGCCGCGGAGATCTTCGGCATCGTCGGCGATCGCTTCCCCGACTCCCCGGTCAACCCCTACACCGATGGCACCGTCAACCGGGTCTACGCCGACGGTCGGGCGGCGATCCTGCGCGCTGAGGAGCCCTACGACATCATCCAGATGGTCCACGCCAACCTCTGGTCCTCTGCCGGTCTCCTGTCGAACACCTGGTCCCCCTCGCTGCTGGAGACCCGGGAGGCGTTTGATACCTACCTCTCGCAGCTCTCTGAGGATGGCACCATCAGCTTCGGTCGTGGAAACGCCACCGACGCCCTCCTCCGCTCCGCCCATGCCGCGCTCAAGGCTCGGGGGGCGAAGAAGCCCTGGCAGCACATGGCCTACTTTCGCGGGCGCACCAGCGTGCTGCTCATCAAGCGGCGTCCCTGGACGGAGGCGGAGATGACGGGGCTGAACGCGGCGCTCGCCACCTACAACCGCAGCCACGACTTCGTCTTCGAGACTCTCGCGGACACGGTCCCGAGGCCCTACGCCCGGATGATCAACCACGCGGGTGTGATGACCGACGACCGGCCCTACCTCGACAGCCCGGAGATGGTCGGACAGTCTCTGAAGGCTGCATTCTCACAGATCCAGGGGGAGAGCGAGGAGCCGATGGCGGTGCTGTACCGCTCGGTGGTCATCCAGCTCGTCTTCGTGCTCGCCGCGGGCATGCTGTTCCTCGGCGTGCCGCTCATCTGGCGGGGGCGGTCGGATCTGGCGGGGGTCAAGCGGGTCGGCCGCGGCATCCTCTACATTGCCGGCCTCGGCTACGGCTACCTGGCGGTGGAGATCGTGCTCATCCATGAGCTGGTGCTGTTCGTCGGCCACCCGACCTATGCGATCACTGCGGTGGTGCTGGGCATGCTGCTGTCCTCGGGGATCGGCAGCGTGCTGGCTGGTCGGATGACCGGTAACGAAGCGGTGCTGACCCGGAAGCTCCAGCAGGTGCTGTCGGCGGTCATCCTGTTCGGCGCCCTCCAGGCTGCGGTCGTCGCGCCGCTGCTGTACTCCGCCGCGCTGACGCTGCCGCTGGCCGCTCGGATCGTCATCACCCTGCTGGCGATGGCGCCGCTGGGGTTGGTGATGGGCATGCCGTTCTCGCTGGGGCTGCGCATTCTGCCGGCGAGTAGTAGCGGTGCGATTCCATGGTTCTGGGCGATTAATGGCTGGATGAGCGTGGTCGCGAGCTTGCTGAGCGTGCTGATTAGCCGACTGTATGGGTATTCTACGGCGCTTATTGTCGCCCTGGTTGCGTACTGTCTCTGCCTTGCGATGGCAGGGCAGCTGCGGCACATCAAGCGGGATTGAGCGGGGCTTGCTCGGGAGTGATGCGCCGCATGGTGCTGCGGATCACTCCAGGTAGCCAGCAGCCCTCAGCGCCTCAGTGACCGACTGGTCAACCTCATCCTCTTCGCCAGCGTCCGCCTTCACCGCCTCCACCAGCGCCAACAACTCATCAAGCCGCGGATGCCCAGCCACCGGAAGCGGCGTCGTCTCATCCGGATCAACGGAGAGATCAAACCGCATCATCCTCCCCTCAGCCTCCCGCGTATCCTGAGTCCAGACCAACTTGTCGCTCCCATCCCACAGCGCCGCAGAGGTCGAGCAAAACGCCTCCCCCCGGGTCATGTAGCACCGCCGAACATGGGGCCAGGCCATCGCGATCGGCGGGGTGAGGGTCTCAGGAAGCACGCCATCCCGGGCGAGGTGGAAGGCGTGCAGGGCGTTGATCGGGCCGTCGGGAAGGCTCGCCCCGCGGACCAGCAGCGGCACCCGGACGTTGGACTCCCAGACGTAGTGACCGTGGTCGAGCAGGCCGTGCTCGCCGAGCATCTCGCCGTGGTCGGAGGTGACGATGATGCGGCAGCCCTCACCACACCGCTCTCCGTCCTCCAGCAGGGCGAGCACCCGCCCCAGCGTCTGGTCCGCCCGCCAGGTGTTGTAGGCGTACAGGCTGTCGATGTCCGCATCAAACGCCGCGCGATCGTCTTCAGACAGCTCTCCCTCGACGTATTCTCGCCAGGGGTCCGTCTCGCTGAGCTTGGCGTACTTCAGCAGCGCCCGATCCCCGGGGCTGACCCAGTCCACATCGTCGGGGACCTGCTCCCAGCGCTGGTGAGCCTCAGCGATGTTGACGAACAGGAACAGCGGCTCGTCCGTCGGCGCTCCAGTCAGCGCTGCACTCACCGCATCCACCAGATCGTCCTCCGCCAGCCGCCCGAACTTCTCGGCGATGGTGGTCTCATCAAAGCCCCGGGTCAGCCCCATGGTCTTGCTGACGACCGGGTTCCCAGAGATCGCCACGGTGTGGTAACCGCGCTGCCCGAGCTGCTGCGCGAGGGTGGGGTGGCCGCCCTTCTTCTTGAGGGGGCGGGAGCGGGAGGCGGAGCCGGAGAAGTCCTTGACCCCGCTGGTGATCTCATGGGCGCCGTGCTCCAGGGGCGTCATGCCAGTGAAGAAGCTGGCGTGGCTGGGCAGGGTCCAGGAACCCGGGGCGACCGCGCCGCAGGTCCACTCCGCGGTCTGGGCGAATGCCTCTAAGTTGGGAGAGGTCGGCCGGTCCGCGCCGCACAGCGAGAGGTAGTCAGAGCGCACAGTGTCCAGCACGATCAGGACGACGTCAGGCGTGGGGGCGGGCTCTCGGAGGGCGAGCAGTGCCACTCCAGCCAGCGCCGCTCCAGCCAACACTACGCCCAGTCCAGCCACACCCAGCTTCTTCGCGTTGCTCATGGCATTGTGCCTATCGCGTCGGGCCAGCGTTCATCGCGTCGTGCTGATGACTTCCTGGAGCGCCTCAAAGAGCTGGGCGAGGGTGAACGGCTTGCGCAGCAGCCTCGGTGGGCTGTCCCCGAACTGCTCCTCGATGATCTTGCCGGTGTGTCCGCTGATGAGCAGCACCGGCATGTCCGGGGCTTCCTTGAGCAGGCTGCGGAGGAGGGCGGGGCCGTTGCCGTCGGGGAGGATGACGTCGCTGATCACCAGCTCGAAGTCGTTGGGTGCCGCCAGACGCTCCCGGGCCTGGGTAATGGAGTCGGCACCGACGACGGTGTAGCCGAATTCGGTGAGCGCCTGAGTCATGAACTCTCGGACCTGATCCTCGTCCTCAACCAGCAGGAGCGAGCGCGGAATCGGCACGCTGGGTGGTCCGAAGCGGGGGATCTCGACGGGCACGGTCATTGGGGTGGCGGGCAGCAGGACGGTGAAGGTGCTGCCAGCCGCGAGGGCGCTCTCTACCTGGATGAGGCCGCCGTGCTCCTGGACGATGCCGTACGCGGTGGACAGCCCGAGGCCGGTCCCGGCGCCGATGTCCTTGGTGGTGAAGAACGGCTCGAAGATCCGCGCGATGGTCGCCCGGTCCATGCCCTCGCCGGTGTCGGTCACCCGAAGTCGGATGTAGTTTCCGGCCTGGAGGCTGTTGTCCCCCGGCCAGACGAGGTTGTCGGTCTGGATGGTGAGGGTGCCGCCGCCAGACATGGCGTCCCGGGCGTTGACCGCGAGGTTGATCATCACCTGCTCCAGCTGACCGCGATCCGCGGAGACGGTCCACAGGTCCCGCGCCAGCGCCGTCTCGACCGCGATGCGCTCGCCGAGGAGGCGGTCGAGCATCTCCAGGATGGAGGTGAGGGCTTCGTTGAAGTCGATGGGGTGGATGGAGATGGGCTGCTGGCGGGAGAACAGCAGGAGCTTGCGCACGAGGTCGGCGGCGCGCTCGGCGGCACGCTGGATCTGGCCGAGGTAGCGTGCCAGGGGACCAGGATCGCCGAGCTGGGCCATCTCGACGTTGCCGAGCATGATGACGAGCAGGTTGTTGAGGTCGTGAGCGATGCCCCCGGCGAGGGTGCCGATGGCGTCCATCTTCTGGGCCTGGAGGAGCTGCCCCTGGATGCGGCGCTGCTCCTGCTCGGCGAGCTTGCGGGCGTGGATGTCCCGTCCGACCCCCTGGATGCCGATGAACGCCCCGTTGGGACTCTTCAGCAGCGACAGGTCGGCCTCCAGCCAGCGGGTGCTCTGGTCGCGGTGGACCACCTCCAGCTCGACCCGGATGGGGGTGGCGGGGGTCTGGCGCATCAGGGTGTGGGTGGCACCGGTCAGCCGGCTCTGGGAATCCTCGGTGAGGATCAGCTCGCCGAACTTGGTGGAGAGATCCTCGGGGGAGTACCCCAGGAGGCGCTCGACGGAGGGGCTGATGTAGCTGAGCCGACCGGCGAGGTCTGCGGTCCAGATGATGTCGCTGGCGTTCTCGGCCAGCAGCCGATAGCGCCGCTCGCTGTCCTGTACGGCGCGCTCGGCGTCCTTTCGCCGGGTGAGATCCCGGGCGACGGCGACGATGGTCAGTCGTCCGTCCAGCTCAAAGCCCTGGGCGTTGATCTCAAACGGGACGCGCACCCCATCTGAGCGCACCAGCTCCGTCTCCAGGAGCGCCCGGCCGTTCTTCACCAGGGCGTCGAGGTGGAGCCGCTGCTGAGGCAGGGCATCGGGGGGCACGATGTCCCGGAGGCTCTTGGAGAGCAGTGCGTTGCGGGGGTAGCGGAGCCGGGAGCAGGCCCGATCGTTGAGCTCGGTGAAGGTGTCTGGCTGACCACGCTCGTCGAGGAGGTAGACGAAGACCGGATCCTCGCTGCCGTTGAACAGTGCCTGATACCGCTCCTGGCTCTCCCAGGCCTGACGCTGTGCTTGAGACACCGTCCAGATGATCCGGAAGACCAGCCCATAGATCAGCCCGGTGGTCAGCAGGACGAACGAGATGTTCTTGAAGAGCTGCGCGCGGCTGAGCGGGACCACGGTGTCGATCAGAGCCATTAGGAGCTGATCGGTGAACACCATCCAGAGGATGGCCACCATCAGGTAGGTGATGGCGGCCTTGAGCGCAGTGAGGTGCGCTGCGGCTCTGGACGGTGGCGGGACGGGCATTAGTTCGGGGTATAACTCATCAATTAGCCGTCAGTCCGCACATACTCGAAGTCGAAGTCGTGGCCGTGGATGCCGCGACGGGGCTTGGCGATCCAGTTGGCGATCTTTCCAGGCTCATGGACCGGCTTCATCAGGCTCTGCACATAGGCCCGGTCCTCGTCGGTCGGCAGCCAGGAGTCCTTGTTGGCCTCCCAGGTGGCCTCGTCGATGATCTGACCCTCACGGTTGAAGTGGGAGTCGGTGTAGATGCCCTGGCGACGGAAGAACCGGGTCGAGGGGAGGGAGACCCGGAAGTCGACATCCTCTTCCTGGAGGGCCTTGTTCCACCGGCGGACCACCCGCTCACAGTCTTTGGCGTAGGAGGCGCGAAGCTCTTCGTTCATCGCGTTGCGGAGCGGCACATGGGTGTCGATCAGCTTGCCTCCCTGGATCTGAGTGACCATCCGGGTCTGGTTCAGCGCGGAGTGCTCGGTGTAGTCCTTGGCTTCCCGCCAGCGACCCTTGAGCCCAGAGGCGAAGAAGGATGCGGCGTTGCTGGAGATCTCGGAGCCGAACAGGTCGATGGAGTAGCTGAACCAGTAGTTGATGTACTTCTGCAGCGTCAGCAGATCGATGCCGCCCTGGTTGCGGGCGTCACCGTTGGGGTCGAGCTTCATGAGCTGAGCACCGCGTCGGATGATCCGCTCCATGCCGCTCTCGCCGACAAAGAGGTGGTGGGCCTCCTCGGTGAGCATGAACTTACAGGTCCGAGACATCGGATCGAAGGCCGACTCTGCGAGGGCGCCGAGCTGGTACTTGCCGTCACGATCGGTGAAGCAGGTGAAGCAGTGGAAGGTCAGCCAGTCGGTGCAGGGCTGGTTGAACGCATCGAGGATGCGCGGCTTGTCGACATCACCCGAGCGACGCTCCAACAGCTCGTCGGCCTCGTCGCGACCATCCCGTCCGAAGTAGGCATGGAGCAGGTAGACCATCGCCCAGAGGTGGCGGCCTTCCTCGACGTTGACCTGGAAGAGGTTCCGGGCGTCGTAGAGGGAGGGGGCGGTGGCGGCGAGCCAGCGCTGCTGCTCGACACTGGCCGGCTCGGTGTCGGCCTGGGTGACGATGAGGCGCTTGAGGTTGTTGCGGTGCTCGCCGGGCACGGTCTGCCAGACCGGCTTGCCAGCGTCGTCACCACCAGGGATCACCCGATCCTTCTCCGGCTCGTTGAGGAAGATGCCCCAGCGGTACTCCGGCATGCGCACATGGCCGAAGTTTGCCCAGCCACCGGACTCGGTGGAGATGGCGGTGCGGAGGTAGATTTCGTTCTTCGAGAAGACCTGCGGGCCGACATCGTTCCACCAGGACTGGTAGCGCGGCAGCCACTTTTCAAGCGCACGCTTGAGGCGGCGATCAGAGGAGAGGTCGACGTTGTTGGGGATCCGGTCGTCGTAATTGATGGACATATCAGGTGTCTCCTGTGATCGGTTCAGGTGCGTCGGTAGTCGAAGACGGGGCGCTCGGGGTGCCCGTACATGGTGAGCGCGCCGCGCTCTCCGACGGCGTTGGGGCGCTGGAAGATCCAGTTCTGCCATGCGGTCAGGCGGCCGTAGATCTTGTTCTCTGCGGACTCTGCACCACCAAAGCGCAGGTTCTGCTCCATGCCGGTCAGCGCGTCGGGGGAGAGACTGATGCGCTCCTCGATGGCGATTCGGATCTCGTCCTCCCAGTCGATGTCATCGGGAGCAGCGGTGACCAGGCCCATCTCTTCGGCCTCTTCGGCATTGATGGGGCCGCCCTTCTCCAGAGCGGCCTCGACAGACTCGGGCTCACCGAGGAAGCGGGTGACCAGTCGGGTCGAGCCGTTGTGCATCGCGAAGGCGCCCTGGTTGGCGGCGGAGAGCTGGATGGCGTTCTCTTCGTCTTCGTCGAGGAACATGTAGGAGCGGTCTGCGGAGAGGGCCAGCTCGAACAGGGTGCCGACAAAGCAGCTCCCAGGCTCGATGATGGCGAACATGCTCTTGGCCATGTTGTCGAGACGGCGCAGGGTGCGGGCCTGGAACATCTGGATCTCGCGGAGGAACCAGTCGTCCTGTCCAGCCGCCAGCCAGGACTCATGGGCCAGGACCGCCTCAGAAGAGCCGGCGGTCTTCAGAAGAAGCAGACCGACCTCCAGGTGGTTGACCCGCAGCCGCAGCAGCGCATCCTCCAGCTCTCGGAAGGCGCGCAGGGACCAGGTGTCTGCGGAGCGTGTCGGATCGGCGTCTGGGGCAGACACGGTGAGGGTCGCCATGCGATCCTCGACCTCGACGGTGATGTGCGTGTAGGCCCAGGTGTTCTCGGTGTCTTCCGAGGAGATGGTCGGCAGCGGCACACCCTCGGTGGCCTTGACCGGCTGGCTGTCGGCGATCTCCCGGACGGCCTTCGCCATGCCATCTTCCCACCGGCTGCGGGGGAAGGAGCCGTCGATGAGGCGGTAGCGCTTGGCGTCCCGGGCGCGGAAGCCCTCGGCCTTGGTGCAGAACAGGTCTGAGACATCGCGGCGGATGCGGCGCTTGTCGGTGAGCCGGGTGAGGCCGCCAGTTCCGGGCAGCACGCCGAGGAGGGGAACCTCCGGCAGCGAGACCGCGGCGTTGCCGTCGTCGATGAGGTAGATCTTCTCGCAAGCCAGGGCCAGCTCGTAGCCACCGCCAGACGCAGTGCCGTTGAGCGCGGCGACCCAGACCTGCCCGGAAGTCGCCGTGGCGTCCTCAATCTGGCAGCGGGTCTCGTTGGTGTACTTGCAGAAGTTGACCTTGAAAGCGTGCGGGGCGTTGCCCAGCATCACGATGTTGGCGCCAGCACAGAAGATCTTGTCGTAGGCGCCAGTGACCATCACGCAGCGCACCTGGGGGTGCTCGAAGCGGAGGCGCTGGATGATGTCGTTCAGCTCAATGTCCACGCCGAGGTCGTAGCTGTTGAGCTTCAGCTCATAGAGGTCGCTCCACATCGGGCGGTCCTCTTTGACGTGCATGCAGACGGTCGCGATGTCGCCGTCGATGCTGAGGTCCCAGTGGATGTACTGGTCGGGGTGGGTCTGGAAATTGACCGGGGGGTAGCTGAAGTCGCCCATTGAGTTCATCATCTCCAAGGTAGTGGTGGCACTATAGTGCATGTTCTATGGGGTTGCAAGCCCAGTGAGATGCAGTATAGTGCATGTATGCTGCTTGACGTCATCGGCACTCGACTCAGAGAACGACGCCTGGAATTGGGCATGACCCAGGCCGGCGTTGCTCGTGATGCGGGTGTTTCGCCCCGCTTTCTCGTCCAGCTTGAGGGCGGACGGGGCAACATCAGCGTCAACCGACTGGCCGATGTCTGCTCCACCCTCGACCTCCAGCTGGAGCAGCTGTTCCGGGGACTGGGACCGGGCGGGCCGGAGAAGCTGGCGCTGGTGGGGATGCGAGGTGCTGGGAAGTCGACCATCGGCGCTGCAATCGCTGCCCGGCTGTCGATGCCGTTCATCGAGATCGACGCGCGGGTCGCGGAGACTGCGGGCATGAGCCTGTCAGGCATCTTCGAGGTCGGTGGCTCGGGGCTGTATCGGGAGCTGGAGCGCCAGGTGCTGGTCGAGGTGCTGGCGGAAGCGGGTCCCGCAGTCCTGGCGACCGGGGGCTCGGTGGTCTCCTCGGTGCAGAGCTGGCAGCTCCTCCGGAATAAGACCCGCACCGTCTGGCTGAGGGCCGCGCCCAGGAGCCACCTCGACCGGGTGATCGCGCAGGGAGACCTCCGGCCGATCGCTGGCCGTCCCGACGCCCTCCGAGAGCTGACCGAGATCCTCACCGCCCGACAGCCTCTCTATGCGATGGCCGCGATCACCCTGGACACGGACGCCCTGGGGATCGATGGGGTTGTCGAGCGGCTCGCTGCATTGGGCGAGGAGCCGGGCTAAGACGCTCCCCATGATCGTGCTGACCCTGCATCGCGACACTCCGCTGAGCCGTGAGGAGCGCCTTGAGCTTCCTCCGGGCTGCTACCCGGTTCTCTCGACGAGTGATGTCATCGCCCGTGCTGAGCTGGATCTGCCCATCGCACACATGGTCCGATTCGCCGTGGAGATGGCCCGGGCGATCCCGAGCGCGGACCTGGAGTCGGAGGAGCGGCCGACGATGGCTGGCGGCGCAGTGCTTCGGGCTGGGGCGCTGACGGATCCCTTCCGCACCTGGATGCCAGCCCTGCTGCGGACCCGCATTCCGAGCGCGGCAGCCCTCTCCACGATGCCCGTCACCCCGGTGATCGACCCAGGCCGGTTCCTGGAGGCCCCGCCACCAGAGCCGGCTGAGCCCGAGCGGGTGCCGCTGCTGAGTGAGCCCATCGCCCCGGCAAAACCCGAGCGTGGCATCCCCACCCGGGCCATCGCTGCCCCGTCGATGCCGCCCGAGCTTGCCTCGTTTATGAAAACCCTGCTGTCCACCCCGGAAGTCAGAACTGGCGGTGCGGCCTCGACATCTCCGGTCTCCCCGGCTCCTGCGCCGGTGCCTGAGCCGCTCATCCCGGCCGCCGGTCCCGATCCCTGGGCGTTGCTCAAGCGTGGAAAGCGGGAGGAGGCTGAGTCTGCTTTCAAGGGGCACCCCCTCGATGAAGATGGGCGACAGCGGGTTCGAGAGCTGCTGTCGTCGGATGAGCCGGCGCAGGTTGCCCTGGGGTGCCGCATCAGTCGGCTCACGAAGTGGACCTCTGCCTCGGCCATGATCGGACGCGTCCTGTATCGGGACGAGTCGATGATTCGTCTCGAAGCGGTCCGTGCCCTGGGTGTGCTCGCCGGGTCGGGCATGGAGCCAGCGCTGCACATGCTGCTGCGGGATGCCGAGCCGGACGTTCGTCGGGCTGCTCAGCGATCCATCAACCAGATTCATCGGAGGGAACCATGAGCGATCCCTGCGCCGTGCTTGCCGAAGCCCTCGGCGAGCCGGTCACCCTCGACCCCATCGCCGGCAGCTGGTCGGTCTTCCAGCTCAAGCGCGGGCACCGGTTCTCCACCGACGACCTCCTGGTGGCCTGGGTCGCCATGGAGGCCCGCCCGTCTGCCCGTCGTCTGCTGGACATCGGTGCTGGCATGGGCTCGGTCGGTCTGATGACCCTCCACGCGATGCCCGCTGATGCCCACCTCACCATGGTCGAGGTCCAGGAGGTGAGCCACCGGCAGGCCTGCGCGACGGTTGAATATAATGGGCTCACCGAACGGATTACCCCGATTCATTCCGATCTTCGGGAGGTGGTGCTGCCGGAGCGGGCGTTTGATCTGGTGACAGGCAGTCCGCCGTACTTTCCGGTGGGCAGCGGGGTGATGTCTCCGCATCCTCAGCGGGCTGGGGCTCGGATGGAGCTGCGGGGGGATGTGTTTGATTACTGTCGGGCTGCTGCGAAAGCGCTGGCGGAGGATGGGGTGTTCTGCTTTTGTCATGCGGCAGGGGATGTGCGGCCAGAGGCTGCGGTGGCGGCGGCGGGGTTGACGCTGCGGTGGCGGCAGGATGTGGTGTTTCGGCGGGAGCGGGTGGCGACGATTGCGTTGTTTGTGGCGGGGTGGGG
>JBLHNG010000191.1:0-11446 GCA_047621685.1 Myxococcota bacterium
GACGTGGAACCTCACGGCGCTCGGTCAGCGATCGACGTGCAGTCGGCGCGGTCTCTGTCGTCTCCGTCGTCCGTGACTTCCCGGGCGTCGCGATCGGCTCCGAGGCAGGCGCGGCGAGGGGCAGTCGAAGGGCCTTCTCCGGACGCTGCCAGGAGAGGGGCTGCAGCTTCCGACGACCTTCAACACGGACAGGATCTCGGCGGGTGAGCCCAGGCTGAGAGCTGCGCTGAGTTCGATCGGCTCGGGGAGAGAGGCCCGGCTGCGAGGCTCGAGGAGCGGCTGTGCGTGAGGTTTCCGTTTTGTCGGAGGTCTTGGGCTGAGTCCCCCTGGCCTGTCGGGGCTGGAGGCTCGGCTGAGAGGTGCCACGGGGCGTGGTCGTTCTTGGCGAAGTCGTTGTCTGGGGCGTCTTTGGTGCGACCCGCTCGACCACCGCGGTCTTTGCGGAGGCCGGAGAAGCCGTGACCAGCTCAGGCGCACCCCAGGGCGGGGACTTCGGGACAATCCGCTCGCCGGTTGTTGTGCGATGGAAGCCTGGAGACTTCGCGACCAGACCCTCAGGCTCACTCCAGCGAACCGTCGGAACGCGGGGACGACGCGGAACCTCACGGCGCTCGGTCAGCGACTTTCGTGGAGCGGAGGTTTCCGTCGCAGGAGCATTGGGAGCTTTGGAGCGTCCTGGCTGCGTGACGGGTTCAGCAGATGGTGCGGCGAGGGGCAGTCGAAGGGCTTTCTCCGGACGCTGCCAGGAGAGGGTCTGCAGCTTCCGACGACCTTCAACACGGACAGGCTCACGGCGGGTGAGGCCGGGCTGAGAGCTGCGCTGAGTTCGATCGGCTCGGGGGGAGAGGCCCGGCTGCGAGGATCGAGGAGCGGCTGTGCGCGAGGTTGCTGTTTTGTCGGAGGTCTTGGGCTGCGTCCCCCTGGCCTGTCGGGGCTGGAGGCTCGGCTGAGAGGTGCCACGGGGCGTGGTCGTTCTCGGCGAAGTCGTTGTCTGGGGCGGCTTCGGTGCAGCCCGCTCGACAACCTCAGTCTTTACAGAGGCTGGAGAAGCCGTGACCAGCTCAGGCGCACCCCAGGGCGGGGACTTCGGGACAATCCGCTCGCCGGTTGTCGCCGTGCGCTGGAAGCTGGGAGACTTTGCGACCAGCCCCTCGGGCTCACTCCAGCGAATGACCGGTCGAGACGCCGGCTCCGCGATCGGATTCCGAGCGGCCTTTCGACGCGGGGCGGCGGTCCATTCCACCTCGGGAGCCGGTGTGATCCGCCGGCTCGAGGCGGACACATGGGCCTGGGCTACTTCAGCCGGCTGGGTCCGACGCCGTCCGCCCTCGCTCAGCAGCGTGGTCTCAGCACTCAGTCGCGGCGCACGGGGCACCCGCTCGCTGATCCAGCCCCGACGCGCGGTGCTGACACGGTGCGGCGTGTGGGCTCGGTGCTCCTGGTAGTTCACCATCTCCATGTTGGAGCCAGAGCCAAGGAGCCTGAACGCATCGTAGAGCCAGACCACGGACGAATTCAGTGGATGCGGCCCATGACGGCCACTCCACGACAGACTTGAAGCCCAGGCTGGCCCCGCGCCCAGCCAGTCCAGTGGGCGGAGCACGGTCCGCGGTAGGAGGAGGCCAGGCGAGCGCCAGAGCAGTGCCGGTGCGCCCTCTTTCTTCATGGATTAGAGACTTGCCCTCTCAAATGGACCGGATCTTGTCGAGAAATTCCCGACGGCGTTCTTCGTCTGCGAGGTACTTCGCCAAAGCATTGAGGAGACGCTCACGGCTGGAACCCTGAATACGGGAGAGCGCTGAGCGCAGCTCGTCTTCAGACTTCGTCGTGTTCTTTTCCTCATCCGCCATGGCTCATTACCCCTCGTTTCCTGCTGCGCTGGCCTCAACTCCCTCTGGATCCACGTCCTCCTGTTCCTTCTGCGACTGACGCCCAGGCCAGTAGTAGGCCCGCTCGTCCGGAGTCCGAGTCCAGAGGTCGGAGATCCGACGCACGCCAAGGATGAGGAAGCCGAGGAGGGTTCCGAAGGCGAAGAGGAAGGCGCTGTGCTGCCGAGCGCGCTGGGCCTCGCGGGTGTGACTCCAGGTCGGGGACTCCGAGATCGGCAGCGCGATGGAGCTGCGTCCGACCTTCTGGCCAACGGTGTAGCCCCAGTCCTGCATCCCGAGCGGACCACCCTGGGTGACGATGGCGAGGTTGAGCTTCTCGTCGCCCAGGCCAATGTCGCCGCCACCGAGGAACTCGGGCAGATCTTGCTTGAACTCCACCCACCAGGCATCCACCCGAGCCGCGAAGCGGTCGAACGCGTTCTCGGGCGGGGGTGCCTTCTCCTGGAGGGAGTCCACCAGGATGTACAGCAGGCTTGGGTTCTCAAGGACCCAACCCACCCCATCCTGGACACCGAGTCCACCGGAGGGCATCGGGTTGTCCAGGTCGAGCTGCTCAGCACACTCGGCCTCGGCTTCTTCACTGAGCTCGCACGTGTCTCCATAATCATTGAGGCACGTGAAGGCGCCGTCTTGCTCAGTGACGGTGCAGATGCAGCGGTTTTCAGCATCCTCGCACTGCCGATCGAACAGCCGACGGAGCCCTTCAGTGATCTGCCAGTTGGGCACCATGAGCACCACATGGCGATCAGGGTCGTAGCGCGGACCGATGGTGGGGAAGATGTGCGGGATGCCGGCCATCAGGTCGCGCATGCCCTCCTTCTTCTCAGCGGTGGCCGGATCCTCTTCTACGGTCAGTCCAGCCGCAACCATCTCCTCTGCCAGATCAGCAGAGGTGGGGAAGAGGGGGCGGTCTTCGAGGATCTTGGTGTTCCACCGGTCCCCGAGCCACTTGTTCTCGTAGGTGACGGTGACGTTGATGTCTTCATCACGCTCACCGGAGCCGACCTCAATGACGAGGTCTGACCAGTAGATGTCGCGTTCACGACCCTGGGGATCGCCGACCTCGCTGAGCTTGAGGGGCACGGTCTTTGCTGGCTGGAGGACACGCTGGCCCTTGCCCTCAAACGCGGAGCAGTCACGGAGTGCAGCACCCCAGACGTCTGCCGGGACGAGGCCCATGGCCCCCTCACCCTTCCCGCCAGCGACTGAGCTTGCGGTCTGCAGTGAGTCCGACACCCTCAGACAGGCATCCGGCGGGCCGAGGAGCGGCGGGACCGGATCCCGCTGGCCACCAAAGTACCGGCGATCCTTGCCATCACCTTCGGGCTTGTCGAGGAGGAACGCCTGGCGGAGCCGCTTGCCATCGTTTCCGATCCAGCCGCGACCGACCTTGTGCTCCATGCACAGCTCGACCTCGAACTGAGTCCGGACGAGCTGCTGGTAGCGGATGTTGGAGTCATCGCCGTCGATTCGGACTGCGACATGACGGGGCATGACCGCGGGCGAGAGCCGGTACTCGGCCTCACCGATTCCAAGGGCAATGACCACATCTGCCTGAGTGACAGCGTCTCGGCGGCGGTTCTTGCCCTCCTTGACGTTCCACTCCTTCTCCCAGTTCTCAGCAACGAAATTCGAACCCATCGCTGCCTGGGCACGCATCTTTGCCTGCTTCTTCTTCTGAGCGAGGTACTCGTCGATCTCGAGGTTGTGCTCCAGGACGATCGCCAGGTTGGGCGACATCCGGTTCGCGATCAGATCGGCATCGTACAGGCCAATGCCGTCGGCACCCTTGGACGGACCGCAAGACTCTTCCATCCCTTTGGCAGCACGCCAGAGGTAGTCACGGGGAAGTTCAGGATCCAGACCAACGACCGACGAGGCGTCGTAGACACCGACCAGACGATACTCAGGCTCGATGGTTTCTCCGCAGCCGACCAGTGCTCCGAGCACTCCGAGGTGGGCCATGAGGCTCAAACCGCGCATCATCACACCTTCACGTAGTCTTCGAGTTGGGGCGGGCGGAAGTTGATGGCTTCGTTCAGTTCATAGACAGGTGCACCGATCTCAAGCTCAAAGGCTCGGGCCACCCCTTCAGTCGACAGGACGATGACACAGCCATCGGTCAGGGTGAGGGTCTCGGTGTTGGCGTCTACGATCTGAACCGTGGCATCAGGCACAGTCCGATCCCAGATATAAGTCTTAATCTGGCTCTTACGCGACTCACCCGGCTGCAGGAAGGGACGAAGGACCACCAGACGCTTCGATCGAGCGCTGCCCTTGAGCTTTCCGGAGGTTTCGTCCTGGCCCTTGAGCCGAATGGTGAGCCGGTCCCACTGCGCCTGCTTGGTCAGGGTGTCTGACTCAAAGTTGGCGTGTCCGAGGATGTGGTACGGCAGCGGGGGCTCGCGGCGGTTCCACAGGGGGCGGATCGGATCGTCGAGGTAGTCAATACGGGACGCCTTGACCGGGACCAGCCAGGGATGGACCGAGCGGACCCGGCGAATCTTCAGCGGGTTGAGGCGAAGCGCGCCCTCCGGTGGCATCTCGAACGGACGGGCAGTCTTCTCGACCCGGGCATCTCCACCGCCGGTCGGGAGGACCTCATGGAGCAGGCAGGTCACCCCGATTGGGGTCCGGGGAGGCCAGACCACTGCTGCCCAGGCCACGACAAATGCCGCCGGGATGAACGCCTCGTCGAAGTCCAGGCCGATGCCGATTCGGAAGAAGTCCTGGAGGAAGTAGAGTCCCCAGAGGCCAACCGCTGAGCCGAGGCTTGCGAAGAAGAACGGGAACATCTTGGGACGGAACGGAGAACCATCCTTGAGACCCGAGGTGAGTCGCTGCCGGAGGTGCTTGGCCCGTCCGGTGATCAGCCCGACACCGAGGAACGCGATCCCGAGGAGGAGGATGTCGCCAGGGAAGACTGTGCCGCGACGGATCGGCCGATCCAAGGGCAGCGCTTCGATGAGATTCTCCAGGTAGCCCACGGCCATCGTAGCGACGATGATGGAGACAACCCCTGCCCCCCAGAGCAGTCCGCTCCGGACTCCGCGGGGATCCCAGGCGGTGCGGCCTTCCTTGCGACCAAGCACCAGTGCGACCCCGATGATCACCGACATGGTCGTCGCGGTGGTCATCAGAGCCTCCGCGATCTCCCAGGAGTCGAGATAGCGCCCGGTGTCGTACCAGAACAGCAGGGCGATCGGGGTGAGAACCATCGCCGCCCGGTGGCACCAGCGACCGAAGCCGCTGTGCTGGAGGGTGAGCATGCGGTGGGGGCCCTGACCGAGGATCTTGCCACGGAGAAACGCCACCGAAGCGAGGCAGGCCATGGTCCAGGGCGCGAGGTCATTTCGGGCCAGCGGGTTGTCTGGCGTGATGGAGGGCTGGAGAGCGGTCAGGAGGATCCAGAGCGCCAGGAGATCGAGGTTGACCCGAACCGCCCGAACAATCAGGCGCCGGATTTTCTCAAGGAACTTCATCCTTCGGTCCCTGCTTGAGCGGCGAGGTAGTCGATGGTGCGCGAGACACTCTGGAGGGCATCGTCGACACCCTTCGCGCAGGGATAGTCGATGTCGCCTTCCTGGAGGTTGGTGTAGGGCTGGATGAGCCCACACCATGGCGAGGCCTCACGGAGCCGGTTCGCTTTCGCCAGATCGATCTGGTAGATCTCCAGGCTTACCCGGCGACTCCACTCTTCCTTCCAGTCGAAGGGCTTGATGCCTTCGTCACTGGTGACCTCCAGCAGCTTCTCGGCGAAGCACTGGCTGGCAACGTAGCTGCAGGTGTTCAGGCTGTGTGCCCGACCGACTCGGCTGAGGTTGTCCGTGGAGAGGTAGACCACACCGGTCGCTTCCTTGGCACCGTAGCCACCACCCGCGATCCGACTGCCGAGGGTGGTCTCACCCGCCCAGGCCGGGGGGGCGATCCCGCCGAGCAGGAAGCGCTCATCCTCGTCACGCAGATAGTTCTGGGCGATGAGGTTGAAGGCACAGATCTGCTCTTCAGAGGGTGTGACCCAGCTCTCTCCCATCAGGACGCGGGCGTCCAGGTAGCGGTCGAGCTGAGCGCGGGTGACGTCATCGACGAGGTTGAGTCGAACTGCGAGGCGACATTCGTTCTTGAGCGCCTCGAATCGGGGAACCAGCTCACGGTACCGATCGCAGAGGTTCTGGTCGGTCTGGTTGAGCTGCCCATAGGTCGAGGAGCAGATGCCGGAGATGTCCCCGCTGCCCGAGATCCCGGAGGGAACGAACAGCGCGTCGTTGAGCGTGATCTCCTCACAGGCCGTCTCGTCTTTCCGCTGGACTGCTCCAGAGTAGGCCCGGGAGACCTGCTCCAAGCTGCGCTCGGGGCGGGAGTTCCAGGGCAGACGCAGGGTGTCGAATCCGGCACCCGATGGGAACAGCGACTGACGTGAGGCACGGAAGGCCACAGACTCAGTCTGGTTCTCAGGCTCGCGGCTGAGGCTGTCGACTGCGAGGATCATCTTCCGACGGGCCTCGCTGAACTGCTCTGCTGCACGACCGCTGCTCGGATCGATCGAGGAGACCCGGTCGATGTGTCGGCGATAGGCCGTGGCCACCGGGTTGCCCTGGGTGATGCACATCTGAAGGTCCCGCTTGGGGGTCACCCACTCTGAGAGGGTGGAGGCGACCTTATAGTGGGTCGCACAGACCTGACCGCAGATCTGCTGCTCATCCGTCGGCCAGCCAGCTGGATCCGGCTCGATGAGGAGCGGGTGGACCGGGGTGTACTTGGAGAGCCGCCGCGAGGTGACCTTCCAGCAGGGCCCGGCAGCACCGGCCGCGGGATTGCCAGCCTCAGCAAATGCACGCAGGGTGGCATCGAGGCCGAGCTGGGTCTTCACCCCGGAGCCTTCGATCCGGTAGGTGTTGGGGACCGGGACCGCGAGACTCCAGGTGGTCGAGACGTACTCCGGTCGGTTCTGTCCAGAGGTTGTCAGCTTCTCATGACACTGCCAGAGAGAGGCAGAGCGTCCGGGGCGATTGGGCAGAAGCGGGTTGCCAAACCGGGAGAAGTCATAGCGCTCGATGGCACTGTTCAGGGGCCGGTACTCGCCCGTGGCCTCCTGAATCTGACGCACTCCGCCGCTGCCATACAGCTCCTGCCAGATCTTGCGCTGGTCGAAGATGTCGTTCTTGGGGCTTCGGCCAGAGACCTGATCGACATCCTGGTCGAACCGACACAGCTCGCCGAGGCGACCGGCGGCCCCCTGCCCGTCCTCAAGACCGGCATAGAAGCATCGCCGCAGATCCGACTTCACACCGCGCATGACCTTGGTGCTGAGATGCTCTCGGAGCACCGCGGCCTCGTTGGGCTGGCGGGAGTTGACCTTGCGGGTACCAACGTGAGTGGCAAAGACCGCGCCCTCGACCTCGTACTCCATGCGCTCGCGGTAGGCGTCGCAGGCGGAGTCCAGCTGAGTGATCAGCGTCTGGAGACCGCGGATCGAGAGGTCGGGGTGACTGAGGAAGAGGTTGGGGTCGGGGAGCTGAGTCTTGGCGGTGCGGGAGAAGTCGGTGGGCAGCTTGTAGTTGTAGGGGTAGCCCAGGACGTTGAAGCAGGCCTTGGTGGCTGCGACATACCCGAAGTTGTAGGTGGTGTCTTCCGCATCCGCCCCACGGGGCCAGACCCAGCCATCGATCTCACGATCCTTGAGGCCGCAGTACTCAGCCTGGAGATCGAGCGGGGTCGGGTCGACCAGCTCCTTGGAGCCGCTGTCACCACAGACCGGCTGATCGGTGCCGGGGCCATACACGAAGCTCTCGACCTGACAGCGGAACTCGTCCATGAACTTGGCGTGGTCCGCAGAGCACACCGACATTGCCGGCTCAGGTGGCGGCGGAGGCGGCGCGATCACTGCGATCACCGGTGGCTTGGTCAGCATGAAGACCACCCACGACAGCCCCACCAGGAAGAGCAGGACCAGGCCGGTGACCACGGAAGCCTGCTTGAGCTGGGCGACCAGCTTGCTGCCGATGTCACGGGGAGAGAGCGAGCCACGCCGGATGTCGACCGGCATCGCCGGCCAGGCTGTGAGGTTCCGAGTCAGCCAGCCAGATATCGGGAAGCCGACCCGTCCGGGCAGCTCCAGAGGCTGGCCGAGGTAGTGACGCTCATGCTCGGTGCGCTCGGGCGCATCGTCACTGAAGAGCTGGTTCACCCAGGTCTCAAACGGGACGCTTTCGTGCTCAGAGCCGGTGGAGAGCCACTCGGGGTGCACCATCCGGAAGCCACCCTCGTGGCTGACCCGGCGCTTGTTGAGGAAGCCCTGGATGAGCATCACCAGGGAGCGGTGCTGGGGGAGGTTCAGCCAGGGGCTCTCAGAGCGAAGTGCCTCAGCCTGGATGCGCTCCTCACGCATGACCTCGTCGTCCAGCCGCTCAAGCCAGTCCCCTCCCAGGCGCTCTTCAGCGTCCGGGTTGGCGATCTCGTCGAGGCTCAGCGGGATGCCCGGCGGAGAGAGCGTGCTGCGATAGGCCAGCTCTGAGGGCCACTCGAAGATCATGCAGGGCTTCCATGAGCCCTCATGCCGCGGGTAGACCTCGATGTTCTTCCACCACACCTCTTCGGTGCAGGCATCCAGGATGCCCTGTGCGTAGGGCGGCTCCTTGTCCGGCGGACCGACGACGCCTTCGCCGAGGTAGGTGTGGCTGAAGACCACCCAGAACCCTGCCAGCTGCGGCTTCTGGGAGAAGTCCTTGAGGTGGTTGGTCCGCCTCGGGTGGAACGGCGGAACCTCCTCATCGGTGCGCAGGACCAGATACAGGCCGGCCTTCCGACCGTCTGTGCGGCCAGGAATATCTGGCTGCTTCGAAGGATAGTGGAGTTTCTCCCACCTCTCCTTCGACTGGAATTGCTCAACGATGTGTGCCAACGCAGTCCGGGCACTGCCCGCCACTGCGCTCGCTTCAAAAGGGAAAGGCCCGTATAGAAACCAGTTCGAATTCATCGACGCTCACGCCGCCGGTAGAGGACAGCAAAGAGTGCGATGAATGCAGCAGAGAAGAGCCTGTCGAGGAAGGCACCTCCTGCAGGTGCTGCAAAGGAGCAGCCTGCCTGAGCACAGGGAGCATCATCGCCCCGACTGCAGCCAACGCCCTGACCGATGAAGCATCGGGCACAGGCAGAATCAGCACAGTCGGTGTTGCCGTCACAGTTGTTGTCGATTCCATCGAGGCAGGTGCTGCAGTCCGCGGCAGAGCCGAGGTAGAGCCCGATGAGGTCACCGGGGCCTTCCGCGTTGTCGCGGCTGGCAGCAGCATTGTTGTCCGCACAGTCTCCGCCGGTCTCCTCATCGATGCCGGCAGCATCGGTGGGGTCGCCCCAGCAGGTCAGGAGGGTCTCGGTGTGTGCTGAGGACGGCTCGAAACGAGTGAGCTCCTTCCACCAGAGGCTGTCAGCCTCAAGGTGGCGGCGCGCGGACTCCATCTCGGTGTCCCAATCATCGACCAGATTAGTATCGGTCAGATCCACTTCGGAACATTCCGATCCGTATAGCCTCAGGCACTCAAGCTCGACCACAGTGTTGCGGGCCTCCACGATGCGGTCATGTTGCCACACTGAACGCGCAATCCACTGCTCAGGGCTCTCCTCACAGGCAATGTTGTCCCCGAACACATCACTGACGCCGATGATCTCGTCATAGGTTTTCTCGTCCGCATCCTCGGACAGAGAGAACTGGACAATGGTGCAATCACCGTCATCGCGGAGACATGCCTCAAGAAGGCGCGTGCTGGGATCGGCATCTTCCATGGCAAGAGTGAGGGTTCCAGTGCCGAGGAGGAGCTCAAGCTGAGTCTCCAGTTCTTCGTCGCATGCGATGACAGTGTTCGTGCCTCCCGCGGTGCGCGGGAGGATCAGCGGGATGATGTCTGCCAGCTCACCGTCGTCTGAGGTGGTGTCCTCAGTGCCTCCAGTGTCTTCAGCCGTGTCACCAATGCCGGTATCCATCCCGGTGTCGCCGGTGTCCGGAGACGGGGTGGGCGGCGTGGGCGCGACGTAGGCAGAGGAGGCAGAGCGTCCGGCAGTGGGCGTGTCAGGAGTCGCAGGGCGGAGCAGGTCGACCGGGTCAGAACCCCGTCGCGCCCAGTCCACATCCTTGATCCAGACGACCACGAAGACATCCTCAGCGAGGTCCGAGGCGGAGTCGCCCCAGGCACCACAGGTCTGGAGGTCATCTCCATCCGCATCAGTCCCCTCTTCCTCACCATTACAGACGTTGAGGAAGCCATCGCAGCGCTCCTCACCACCGGAGCCGTTGGGGCTGGCGAGGGAGCACTGGGTGTTGCAGTCTTCGTCGCCTTCGTCGAAGCCATCCTCACAGTTGAGGTCGGAGTACTGGGTCTCGTCGCGGTTGCTTGTCAGCGCGTCACAGCTGATGTAGCCATCGTTGTCGAGGTCCATCTCCTCAGGACTGACCGTTCCCGCGATGATGATGTCTGGGTCGAGGGCATCGGGGATGCCGTCGAAGTCAACGCCAGGGTCGATGTCGGAGCAGTTGTTGTCCATGCCGTCACAGGCTTCCTGAGCCAGGCCCGCGGGGTAGCGGAGCGCGCAGTTGTCATCGCAGTCACCCGGGTCGCTGGTGGCCCGGCCGCCTTCAATGGCGTTGTAGCTGCGGTGGCCACCGTCGTACCGCAAGCCGAACCCATCACTGGAGTCGGAGTAGCGGACCATCCAGAGACCAGAGCCCTCCACCCGGTAGTTGCCGTCCTCGTCACTCTCCAGGGAGAAGTCATCGCACTCAAGGGTGATGGAGTTCTCACCGAGGCAGTCAACCACCTCGAAGCTCGCACCTTCATCACAGACGGCCAGGCCGAGGTCCAGAGCGGTCAGGAAGCCCGCGCCCTCCCATGCCGCTCGGTAGTCATCGTAGCTGGAGTAGTCGGGGTACTCCGAGGTGTCGATGCTGTAGGCCTCCAGCGGCAGGATCGGCAGGGAGCCGTCGTCGTCGCAGTCGACCTCGATGGCCGGGACGAGCCCGTCGCAGTCGTTGTCGTGTCCGTCGAGGTACTCGTACTTGATCTCGACGAACTCACCGTTCTCATCGTAGCCGTTGATGCAGTCGAGGTCGTCGCCGTCGATGTCGCCGTCGCCGTCGTTGTCGTAGTTGTCGTTGCAGCTCAGCGGCTTGAGGGTGCTGTAGTTGTCGTTGCAGTCCCCGCCGAAGGTCACGTAGGTGTAGCCATCGTTGGGGTTGGTGGTGAAGTTGTCGCCGCCGGACTGGCAGAGGCAGACCTCCTCGTCAAAGTCACCGTAGCCGTCGTTGTCCTGGTCCTTGAACATGGACACACAGCCAGAGTTTTCGTTGAGCTCCGGCTCGTCGATCGCCTTGTCGCAGTCCTGATCCGCGTCGTCACAGATCTCGTCCGCACCGGGGTAGATCACCGAGTCGGTGTCGTCGCAGTCTGTGGAGTTCGAGGAGTATCCATCGACCAGCTCACAGGCCTCGACCGGGTCGATCTCACTGGTGCCGAATCCGTCGACGTCTTGGTCGACATACAGTTCGGGGTGGGTTCCGGCGATCCAGT